>JASBUD010000127.1 GCA_030148105.1 Microbacterium sp.
GGGTGCGCGAGTAGATGTCGCTGGCGCGCGCGTCGAAGTCGGTTGAGGGGGCGAGTTGGTGGTCGACGAAACGCAGATACATCATGCTCCGGGGGTGCAGTCGGGTGGGTCGTTGAGACACTGACCGAACGTACACATAACCGCGTGCGGGTGCGGGAACTTCCTCGTGGTCGGCTACCGCCAGATGCGCGCCCTGGACCTCGAGGTATTGCTGCGGATCCAGGAGCTGTCTGGTGAGACCGCCCGGACGATGTTCTTCACCGAGGAGCACCTCGCCGTGAAGCTGTCCAGCTTCCATGGCATCGAGCTTGAGGAATGGCCGGCGCAGATCGCGGCGACCGCGCTGCACCTGGTGGAGCATCAGGCGAACCAGGCGATGGAGCTGGCGCTCGGCGCCGCGCCAGACTCGCTGCCGCTGGACAAGATCAAGAGCATCGTCGTCGGGAATGCGCTGCGGATCGACTGGGCGGATGTCGTCGAGCCGAGCGCGGATCTCTACGTCATGGGCAACCCGCCGTTCATCGGGCACAAGACCAAGGCCACGGCGCAGCGCGATGACCTCCGCGTGGTGTGGGGCGCGCAGTTCGATGGCTACCTGGATTACGTGACCGGGTGGTTCAAGAAGGCTGCAGACTTCCTCGGCGACCGCGGCGGGCACTTCGCCTTCGTGTCGACCAACTCGATCGTGCAGGGGCAGCCGGTCCCCGCGCTGTTCCGGCCGCTCATCGACGCCGGCTGGCGCGTCGCCTTCGCGCACCGGACGTTCGCCTGGACGTCGGAGGCCCCGAGCGCCGCGGCGGTGCATTGTGTGGTGACTGGCTTCGATCGGATCACCAAGGGTCGGCCGGCGGTCCTGTTCGACTACGACGAGCCGCGTGGCGAGCCTCACCGGGTGCCAGTCACCGAGCAAATCAACGGCTACCTGCATGACGCGCCGAACGTCTACGTCGACACCCGGGAGAAGCCGCTCGCGGATCTGCCGGTGGCATCCTTCGGCACCATGCCGGCGGACGGAGGGAACCTGCTGATCGACGAGGACGCGCACGCGATCGCGATCGCCGATCCCATCGCCGCGAAGTACGTCAGGCCGTTCCTCGGCGCGAAGGAGCTCGTGCAGGGCAAGTCGCGGTGGTGCCTGTGGCTTGAGGATCTCGATCCATCGGATCTGCGACACTCGGCGTTCCTTCGCGAGCGGGTCGAAGGCTGCCGAGAGTGGAGGTCCGCCCAGACTCCCACCGGCGACGCCTACAAGCTGCGTCTCACGCCGCACCTGTTCCGCCCCAACTCGAAGCGGCCGACGAGCAACTACGTGTGCGTGCCCAGGCACGTCTCCGAGGCGCGCACCTTCTTCCCTGTGGCTTACCTCGAGCCCGAGTCGATCAGCGGCGACGCGAACTTCACGATCGCGGATCCCGAGGGCCTGGCGTTCGCGGTGCTGTCGTCCTCGGCGTTCCTTGCCTGGCAGAAGGCCGTAGGCGGGCGCATCAAATCCGACCTGCGGTTCTCGAGCACGCTCACGTGGAACACCTTCCCGCTGCCCGCGCTGAGCGATGAGCAGCGAGCTGCGGTCATCGCAGGCGGACAGGCCGTGCTGGATGCGCGCGCGTTGCACCCCGAACGCTCTCTCGCCGATCACTACAACCCGCTGGCCATGGCGCCGGATCTCCTGCGCGCCCACCGTCAGCTCGACGCGGCGATCGACAAGGCGCTGGGGCTGCGCGGCACGGCTACCGAGGATTCAAGGCTGCGCGCGCTGTTCACGAACTATCAGCAGCTCATCACCGCCGGCGAGCTGGCGATGCCCGCTAAGCCGGCACGCCAACGGCGGGCGAGAGCCGCATCATGAGCGCCCCGATGACAGGGTGGCCCTACCCGACAGTTCTCGTCGACGGAGAGATCACAGTCGACGAGGAGGGTGAGAACCAGACGTGCGAGTGCGGTAACGACTCCCAGACCGAATGCTGGTGCCAGGCCACGAGCGACGGGCGGCTGTCGTGGATGGCGGATGGCTCCTCTGACCCGTCAGAGTTCGCAGTGTGCCCTGTCTGCGGACGGGTGTACCCCAACGTGACGCTGTTCGAAGCGCAGGGCAGCACGGCCGCGGCGATCGCCCGCTATGACACGACCAGTCCGGCATTCATCGAGGATCTCCGTCGGTACAACCACGACGCTTATGGGGACCCTCTCTGAGGGCTGGTCTGCAGCCGATCAGGCGGCGGCGATGAGCTTCGCTGCGAGGTCCTCGGGGAAGTCGAGGTAGTCGTCCGCTCCGACCTCGACGAGGTGGACCTCGCTGCCGTGCTCCGGCTCGAAGATATCGAGCTCGTGATCTTCCATGTGCACGCGCAGCAGGTCGAGCACGCGAAGGAGAGACTTCTCGGCATCCGAAGCGGCATCGAAGTCGATGAAGTCCTCGAGCGCGTCGTCGACGTCGGCGGGCTCGTCGCCGAAGACCTCATCGGGAGCGAGGCTGCGCTCGCGGAGCAGGTTGCCTGCAGCCATCTGCTCGAGGCGCACCTCGCCGGCCTCGGTGAGGGTGAGGACGCGGATGGATCGGTTCGGGTCGGTCAGCCGGGCGGAGAACCGGTGTCGCGGCGTGCGGCCGGCGCGCCGCTGCTCCTCCCACTGCATGCGCTGCTGCGGGGAGAGTGCAGCGAGCTGGTACTCGACCCTCACCTCGAGCAGGACGGGGACGAGCATGTAGCCGATCAGGCCGACGAGCACCACGAGCAGCGCTAGGGCGATCGAGATCGTCTGCATCGTGGCGAAGTCGAAGGCCGATGGCGGCTCCCCCGTTGCCTCGCCGAGCGTCGTGAGCACCAGGCGCATGAGGGCCGGGGTGATCAGGACGGCGAAGACGGCGACCGCGCCGAGGATCAGCGGCCGGAACGGGCTGAAGCTGCCGTAGTTGAGATCGGCCGCGAGTCGTGCAGCTGTCGCCTTCTTCATCACGTGCTCGACGCCCTCTGGGATGGCGGGATGCCCGTTCGTCACGGCGCGGCGGCGGAGGGCAGTGCGGTACTTGGCGATCGCCCACGGGACGAGCGTGAGCGCGACGATGCCGACGGAGGCGGTCCCCAGAGTGAGGGTCATCCCCTCGAGCTCGGGATTGAGCAGCGTGATCCAGTAGCCGGCGAGGAACCCGGCGCCGTAGGCCATCAGTGCCACGAACACGACGAGCGTGAGAGTGACCCGCACGGACGACCTCCGCCCCTCCTGCTCGGCATCCGTCGTCGTGGCCGGTCGGGGTTGCAGCCCCTTGAACGTGGTGATCGCCGACAGGAGCATGAGCGCGGTGATGAGCACGAGCGGGATGATCAGCCCGATTGCGCCATCGAGGATCGCTCGCCCCATGTTCACCAGGACGGTGCCGAAGCAGAACACGAGGGCAACGCCCAGCAGGATCGACATGAGCCGGCGGGCGCGCTCGGTGCCCGGGTGCCGGCGCTCATAGACGATGCCGACGATGAACAGCGCGCCGGCAAGATACACGGGGAGGTAGGTCCACAGCGAGTCCATGTCTGATCTGCCCTTTCGTCGTGGTCGATGGTACGAGGAGCGACCGACGTTCGCCCCTGCAGCCGAATCCCGGCAGTTTCTCCAACCGGGTTGACAACCTCTGAGCTTGACTCTATATTAGTACATGTCAAGTCAACTAAGCACCAATCAGAGGAGATCATCATGGCCCGCGGATTCGTCGCCCCCGTCATCCGGACCGAGTTCCACGCTCCCGGCTCGCAGGGCCTGAGCGCCACGGCGATGCAGGTCCTCGTCGAGCACCCCCACGGCCCGACCGTCTCGTTCGAGCTCCCGGTCGTGCGTCACGACCGGTTCGAGTACCTCGGCGACGTCACCCACAAGTTCGTTCCCGTCGAGCAGGTCCCCGCGGACCGCGTCGGCTACATGTACGGCGGCGCGCTCATCCAGGTGCGCAGCGACCTCGCGACGGCCCTCGGCCTCCCGGCGGCGT
Source organism: Microbacterium sp. (assembly GCA_030148105.1). Lineage (GTDB taxonomy): Bacteria > Actinomycetota > Actinomycetes > Actinomycetales > Microbacteriaceae > Microbacterium > Microbacterium lacus. Next base: position 3,971 of record JASBUD010000127.1, read on the forward strand.
ACTACCCGCTGCACGACCGAAGCGAGTCGCGTCTCGAGTACGCAGCCAACTCCGACTGAAGCGCTCGCGCCCGGGCCGCCGGCGCTCGCCCGGCCCGGGCGCGAGACCACGTCGTGAGGGGCGCTTGCATCCCCCTCCCGCATGCCCTATATTTGTAACTGTCAAGTCAACTAAAAGAGTCCATCGACGATCTCGACTCCCCGCGCCGGCATCACCGGCAGCCGGGCCGATGTCCGATCAGGCACCAGGTTCCGTACCTATGGGCTCCGAGAACACCGAGGAGATCCCCGTGAGCAAGAAGTCCATCGCCTTCGTCATCCTGGTCATCGCTGCCCTCTTCATCGCCATGCGGATGGTCGCGCCGACGCTGACCGCCATCGTGGGGCCCCTCGCCGCGCCGGCACCGATCGACACCGCGGCACCGACGTCGGCGCCGCCGGCAGCGCAACCGGCCGGACCGGTCACCCCGGAGGCCGAGCAGGCGATCGCCGCGCTCGAGCAGATCACCATCGCCCTCCCGGACCAGACCCCCTACGACCGCCGCCAGTTCGGGCAGGCCTGGGCCGACGTCGACCGCAACGGCTGCGACACGCGCAACGACGTCCTTCGCCGCGACCTCGTCGACACGACGCTGAAGCCCGGCACACGGGACTGCGTCGTCCTCACCGGCGTGCTGCACGATCCGTACACCGGCCAGACGATCGACTTCACCCGAGGCCAGGGCACCAGCGAGCTCGTGCAGATCGACCACATCGTGCCCCTCGCCTGGGCCTGGCGCCAGGGCGCCGCCGACTGGACCGAGGAGATGCGTCAGCAGCTCGCGAACGACCCGCTGAACCTGCTCGCCGTCGACGGGCCCACGAACACCTCCAAGAGCGACCAGGGGCCGGCGCTGTGGATGCCGCCGAGCGAGGGTTACCGCTGCTCCTACGTCGAGCGCTTCGTCCAGGTGCTCGACGCCTACGACCTGACCGTCACGACCGAAGATCACGCCGCTCTGCAGAGCGAGCTGAGCAGCTGCACGGGAGGCGAGTGATCATGGCCGCCAAGAACCCCGACAGCGACGTCACGGTCGAGAAGGTCGTCTACATCGGCCGCAGGCTTACCGGCGACAACAGGATCGGCTATTGGTATCTGCCGCTCGTCGACGGGGAGCTCACAGACAAGGCGACCGGCTCCTATAAGCCCTACCGCTCCGGCCTGCCGGTCGGTGGCATCGTGGAGATCAGCCGACCGAGCGATGCGCCCGATCGGCTCTACACCTCGGGTCCCCGCGGGCCGCGGCTCGTCGCGGCCTGGGAGGACGCCGACCTGGTCGCCGAGTGGCGGATGCAGGATCTCGCCGACGCTCAGGTCCTCGCGCTCAGCAAGCGCGCCAAGAAGGACCTCGACGGCCTACCGGACGAGTTCAAGGACGCGGTCGACACCCTCGCCCGGCACTTCGCCCGGCTCAACCACTCGCAGCGCGCAGCGCTCCTCCCGCTCGTCGAGAGCCAGATCCTCGGCAGGCCACGATGAGCGATGCGAAGCTCTGCAGCGTCGACGACTGCGATCGCGCGATCGTCGCGCGCGGGATGTGCCGGAAGCACTACCTCCAAGCCCATCGCGCCCGCACCCTCGACGATCACCCGCTGCGCGATCGAACTCGTCACGAGTGCCCCTCTGATCACCCGCACACGCACGACACGTGCTGGCTCGAGCACAACTGCCGATGCGACCGGTGCCGGCACGATCGTCAGATGGAGCGGCAGCGTCGGCGCAACCGCCTCATCGCCTACGACCGCGCAGATCAGATCCGCGGTGAGCGTGTCGCCGCAGGCCCGGTTCGCGATCACCTGGTGCTTCTCCTGAGCCACGGGATCGGGCTCGAGCGGATCGCAGACGCCGCCGGCATCCCCCGCTCGGTGTGCCTCGATCTCAAGTTCGGACGTCGCGGGAAGCGTTGGGAGGGCGCTAACCGGATTCTTCAGTCGGTGCGTCGCGAGTACGCGGATCAGCTGCTCGCGCTCACCGTCGACGACATCGAGCGTGCACTGATCGACTCCTTCGGGACCTCACGACGTCTGCAGGCGCTCGTCGCGATCGGGTGGACGGAGACCCAGCTGGCGGAGCGGATGAGCATGGGCGTAGGGAACTTCTGGCGGATCGTCTGCGGGATGCGGCCTCGCGTCACCGCGGCGACCGCCGCACGCGCTGCCGAGATCTTCGCCGAGCTGTGGGACCAGCCTCAGACGGGCTACTTCGCAGATCATGCGCGGCGGATCGCCGAACGGCGCGAGTGGCGATCGCCGCTCGCCTGGGATGACATCGACACCGACCCGGCGCCGGCGGTCGTCGACGAGCAGCTGCAGATGACGAAGGCAGACGTGTTCCTCGAGGACGTCGAGTTCCTGCTCGACTCGGGCGAGGCACCCGAGCAGGTGGCGATCATCCTGGGGCGCAAACCCGAAGCGATCGCCAAGCTCGCCGAGCGCCACGACCGGCTCGATCTCGCCCGGCCTTTCTGGTCGACGAAGCGGCAGGTCGCAGCATGAAGACCATGGAATGTCGGCTGTGCCACCGCATCGGCACCCGCGGTTTCTCCCCGTGGGGATCCGAGGGGTGGGAGTGCAGCAACGATCGCGCCTGCCGCGCCCGGCGCGAGGCTCGCGGCCTGGATGGCGGCCGTGTCGTCATCCACCGGGGGCAGCCTGGCCCGCTCGGGGCACGGTCCCGCTGGTTCATCGACCCCGCAGGAGAGCGCTTCTGGCTGCTCGACAACGGACCGGGGTGGGGTTGGGAGATCCTGGACGACTCGGGCAACGCCGTTCCCGACGGCGATGGGCTCCTCTCGCTCGACGAAGTCCGTCATTGGGCTACTCGACTCCCCTCGTGAGCAGCGGAGCCACCTGATAAATTGAAGACCTGGCGCCCGGCCGTTGAGCGGAAATTCCTTCATGGATCTCCTCTCGAGTTAGTTGACTTGACACTTGATTAGCTCCGGCCGGGCGCCTTTCTCTTTGCCCTCCCACACCTGCTGCGGCACGCCCGGGACGCCCTGCCCCATCTGGTGAATGTTTCGAAGGTCGGGCCATGCGCGCATACTTGGTTATCGGTTCTATGTTCTGAGTGTGCGGGAGGCGACATGCTCGCGATGTTGCCGCGGCTCGTCGACGCGGAGGCACGGCTGGCGCTCCTCGCCGCCCCGGTGGCGGTCGCTTGCGGCTTCCCCTCACCGGCGCAGGACTACTACGACGGGCCGATCGACCTGACCGACATGCTCGTCGACGATCGCGCCGCCACCTTCATCGTCCGCGCCTCGGGGCACTCGATGACGGGCGCCGGCATCAGCGACGGGGACGAGCTGCTCGTCGACCGCTCGAAGCACCCCCAGAACGGGGACATCGTCGTGGCCGTTCTCGACGGCGAGCTCACCGTGAAGCGCCTCGAGCTCACGCCGGCCGGCGTCGTGCTGCGCTCTGAGAACGCGGAGCATCCAGACATCACCGTGCCGGAGCTGAGCGATCTTCAGGTGTGGGGAGTCGCCATGTACTGCATCCATCACTTGCGGTAGCCCGATGAGCGAGCGGGCGATCTCACTCCGGCCGCGATCGCAACGTGGCCTGTTGCATCAGATGCATCATCGGGGCTGGCCGTGTTAGCCCACGTGGACATTAACAGCTGCTATGCCAGCGTCGAGCGGGTCTTTGATCCTTCGCTCGAGGGGCGCCCTCTCGTGGTGCTCAGCAATAACGACGGCATGGTCGTGGCCGCGTCGAAAGAGGCGAAGGCCCTCGGCCTGGATCTCGGGAAGCCGTGGTTCGAGCTGCGTCCGCATGCGCAGCGGCTGGGCGTCGTCGCGGTGTCGAGCAACTACGAGCTGTACGGGGATATGAGCCGCCGTGTCATGGAGATCCTCGAGCGGTTCACTCACGAGCTCGACGTCTACTCGATCGACGAGGCGTTCCTGACGGTCGACCGCCGCACGGCCGCCGACGTCGACGCGATGTCTCGCCTCGGCCGCAAGATCAAGGATGAGCTGCGCCGGCTCGTCGGGGTGCCGGTGTGCGTCGGGATCGCGCCGACCCGGACCTTGGCCAAGCTCGCCAACCGGACCGCGAAGAAGCTGGATGTCTTCGACGGCGTCTGCGTCTGGCCGGCGACGCGGCCGCAGTGGCGCGAGAACCTGATGCGGCGGCTGCCGGTGTCGGAGGTGTGGGGTATCGCCTCCCGACTCGAGCGGCGCCTGAGCGGCTACGGGGTGACGTCGATCTGGGATCTCGCGACGGCCGATCCCGTCCAGGTGCGCAAGTGGTTCAACGTCGTGGTGATGCGCACTGCCTTGGAGCTGCGCGGCGTCGCGTGCATCGGCCCCGAGGAGGATCGCACCGGCAAGAAGGACCAGCTGATCGTCTCGCGCTCGTTCTCCGAGAAGGTCACGACGCAGGATGGCATCCGGCAGGCGCTGTCGATCTACGCGCAGCAGGCGGCCGCGCGCCTGGTGCGTCACTCGCAGGTCGCGCGTCGTGTCGACGTGTTCGCCGGCACGAGCCACTGGACCGAGCAGAAGCACTACCCGAGCGTGCGCGTGCAGCTCCCGTTCCCCACCGCGGATCCCGTCGAGCTCACGCGCGCCGCGCACCAGCTGCTGCCCCAGATCGAGGACGGCACCCGGTATGCCCGGGCGGGCCTGATGCTCACGGATCTGCTGCCCGCCGGCGTACACCTGCCGTTGGAGCCCTTCCGTCGCAAGCATGAGGACGCCGGCATTGCCGCCCTCGTCGACGGCGTCCAGAAGAAGGCCGGCAAAGACGCCCTCGGCCTCGGCTACGGCGGATTCCGCCCCGGCCCGTCCTGGCAGATGAAGCGCGGGATGCTCACGCCGCGCGCGACCACGCACTGGGACGAGCTCGTGCGCGTCCGCGCCTAGCAGCTCACCCCACGCACCCCGCCGCGCGAACACGGGTGCACTTGGCAGTACTGCCAAGTGACTGACATGTTGCGGTGGATTTTGCCATCTTCACGCGGAACCTACGCTCGCAGCCCAGATCGGCACCTCTTGGGAACCAACCCTGTTGACTATCTCGTATTTGTTGCCTATATTGGTACACGTCAAGTCAACTATAAATTGAGAGGGGTTCCGCCATGGCTATCCTCCTGGCACCCAAGGACACCATCGACCTCATCGTCACCGCCGCGGTGCTCGGCACCCGCAGAGACAACGACGCAGACCACACCCGACAGCTCGTGCAGCGCGCGGACCAGATCGGCCAGCAACTGTGGGATGCGAACTACGCCTCGGCGAGCTACGCCCGAGGGATGGAGCTGCCGGCACCGGCGTACAGCTGGGAGCCGGTCTTCGACCTCATCTGGCAGGCCTCGACCGACCAGCCCGACTACTCGCTCACCCCGCAGCAGACCCTGCAGGTGGAGCGCTGCCGGCTGTTCCTCAGCGAGAACTCCCGCGAGCACCCCGACTGGGATGACTCCGCGGCTCGGCTGTTCCTCGAGCAGCTCGGCTCGGCCGTCGAGTCCCGGCTGCGCGGGTGGCCCACCAGCCCCGGCGAGGATCCCGGCGTGCTCGAGTTCCGTGGGCTCAGCAACGCGCTGCCGCGGTGGACCCGCAGCTCCGGGTTCCCGCAGCTGCGCTCGTCGACGACGCAGGAGCAGGCATCGTGACCGCGCTCCCCCAGCACCGGGCGAACGAGGCCCAGCAGCTCGCGCTGCAGTCCTGGATCCGCAAGACCGGCACCACGGCGATCTTCCTGCTCACCGCGGCGGTGAGCATCCTGCTCGCGCTCGTCTTCGGCACCGACATCTGGCGCATCGTGCTCGCCGGCATCCTGCTCGTCATCCTGATCGCCTGCCTCGCGCTGATCATCGTCAGCGCGACGAGCTTCTTCCGGGACGACTCATGACGGCGCTCACCCTCACGCACGCCGCGGCGACCGGAACGCTCCTCGACGGCACCGAGAGGAGCGACCGATCCTCTGAGCTCCTGCACGCGACCGGATGGCGGTGGTCAGCCCGAATCGCGAATTGGTATGTCCCCCGATCGCGGGGTCGGGCGCCGAGCCGGCATTTGATCGCCCGGACCGTGCAGCTGCTCGAGGAAGCCGGCTTCACGGTGGCGGTCGAGATCGACGAGACCTCGCACGCTGCCGACGACGCCGAGCAGCAGCGGGCGGCGGCGACGGCGGCCGCGGATGCCGTGCGCGTCGAGCCGCAGGCCGTCGCCCATCGTCTCGTGATGCTCGAGACGCAGCGACGGAAGATCTCCCGCTCGATCGCGGGCTACCGCAACCACCTCGGCCGGCAGTTTCCGCCGGCGGGCGGCGATCAGCTGATCCGCCTGAAGGACGAGCTCGCTCACGTCGACGAGGATCTCGCGCACTGGACACGGGTGCGCGCGCAGCAGATCGCCGACGGTGCCGCGTTCGTCCTCACGCGCGACGACGTCACCCCCGGAGATCTCGTCGAGTACCGCGGCGAGTGGTTCCCGGTCCTGCGCGTCAACGCGAAGTCGGTCTCCGTCCCCAGCGCTGCCGGCGGCTCCTGGGCGGAGACGGTCCCCTATCACCAGATCAGCGGGCACCAGCCGAAGCAGGTGTGATCATGCACGTCACCATCCGATGGGAGACACGACAGGAGCACACCGCCTCCGTCGACGTCGACGAGGTCGCGATCGCGACGTGGGCGATCCGCTCGCTGCCGATCGGGACACTGACACCTGACGACGAGTCTCGCCCGCCGACGCTCGAGGAGCTGCAGTCGGCGATGGCGCGGAACGGGCATCTGCGGATCCGGCTCACGCAGCTGTACGTGATCGCTCATGGCGGCGGCGAACCTGACCCCGCGACCCGCCGCGACGGAACGCCCACCGAACAGAGTTGACCCCCGAGAGGATGCAGCACCTCTCGGGGGTCTTGGTAATGAATGGGCTCTCAAAGTGTCTCATATGTCTTACCGGTCCTCAAGCCCCCAGCCGGCTATCCGGCGCCCGCTGACAGCTCCCGGCTCTGAGAATCAGAGCTACAGCATTTGTTACCCTTTTCCGGTACAATTGCCGACATGGCTGGAAAGACGATCGCGGAGCTCGGTGAGCTCGCTGCAGAGCGGTGGGGCATGTTCACCACCGCTCAGGCGGCGCGCGCCGGCGTCTCACGCAAGACCCTCTCGGGTCTGACCTCCTCGGGGGCGATCCATCGCGTCGCACAGGGCGTCTACCGGATGGCCGGCGCGCCGGAACCCGAGCACGAGTTCGTCTACGCGCCATGGCTCGCCCTCGGCGGCGCGACGCTGCCGCCGGCTGAGAACGGCGTGCCGGCGGTTGTGGTGGCCGGCGAGAGCGCGGCGATCGCGCACGGCATCGGCGACTGGTTCCCCGGCGTCGTCGACGTGATGACGCCGACGCGGCGCACCACTCGACTTCCGGACGTCCGACTGCGCACCCGTCGCCTCTCCCCCGACGAGGTCGTATTCCTCAACGGGCTGCCCACGCTCACCGTCGAGCGCACGATCGCTGATCTCCTCGAGCAGTGGGCAGATCAGTCTCTCGTCGTCGACGCGCTGCGCCAGGCCGCCGAGCAGGGCAAGCTGCTCTCGCCTCGTCGGCTCGCGGAGTTCCTCGAGCCGATCGCGGCCGCGCACGGCGCCGAGTCCGGCGCCGAGTTCGCCGCGCAGCTGATGGAGGAAGCCGGGGTGGCGTCGCGTGGCTGACGAGGGCGGCTACCGCAGCTGGCAGGGCATCGCGCAGGCGATCAAGTCGGAGGCCGGCCGGGCGGCGAAGGCGGGCGAGAGCAGCCTCAACGTGAACGAGCAGATCGTGCAGGCGAACCACGACAGGTTCCTCTCCCGCGTCTTCGCCGACGGCGCCGACTCCGAATGGCTTCTCAAGGGCGGGACCGCGATGCTCGCGCGCGTACCGAAAGCCCGGGCCACGAAGGACCTGGACCTGGCAGCGACCAATGCCGCCGATCTCGACGCCGCCCAGGAGGCGCTGCAGCGCGCGGCCTCCCGAGATCTCGGCGACCACATCCGGTTCCAGCTGACCGGCGCCCGGGAGACGGGACTGGGACAGAACCAGCCCGGAGTCGAGACGCGCCGGCTGGTGTTCACCGCACAGGACGCCGGCACCGGCCGAAAGCTGTTCGACGTGCCGATCGACGTCGTCGTGGGCCCTCCCCCGATCGGGACCGTGGAGACCGCGGATCCGTCGAACCGGCTGCAGCTGGGGCGCCCGATCCAGACCCACCCCTACCGCCTGTTCCCGATCGCCGATCAGATCGCGGAGAAGGTGACCGCGACGATGGACACCTACGCCGGCCGCCCGAGCAGCCGGGTGAAGGATCTCGTCGACCTGGTTACGATCGCCAACACCCAGACCATCAATCTGCGGGAGCTGCAGATGGCGATCGACGCCAAGCGCGCCCTCTCCCGCACCCCGGCGTTCGACGAGTTCGCTGTGCCCGCCGACTGGGAGCGCAGCTATCGCCCGCTCGCGATGAAGACGGCGGCCGCGCGCGACGTCGACGCGCAGCAGGCCGTCGCGCTGGCCAAGCAGCTCGTCGACCCGGCGCTCGTCGATGAGCCGGTGGCCGCCGACGTCACCTGGGTGCCCGGCCGCGGCTGGACCGATGACCCCGACGCCATCGCCGAGGGCCGGCCGGATCCCGCGCTGCCGGGCGGCGACGTGCACGTAACCAGCCACGTCCGAGGCGGCCATCCGGTCACCGAGCACTGGCGTGGGGCGCGCGGCTCCGGGCAGAGCTGACCGCACATTCTCCAACCGGGTTGACAGTCGAATCAATCGTCCCTATATTGGTTCATGTCAAGTCAACTACCGGATCGGAGTTTCATCATGAAGGTCATCAAGCTCAGCACAGACGGCACGGTCGAGCAGCTCACCATCGACGACGAGCACAAGCTCACCGGCCTGCAGCAGCTCGTCGGCGGAGACGTGCAGTCGATCGCTCTCACCGAGAAGGTCGACCTGGTCATTCACGAGGAGGCGAAGTTCATCCGCGGACACAAGGCCAACCCGGTCGCGGGCCGGCTCCTGCGGCACTTCGACATCCCGCTGCTGCCCGGCGACTACATCGCCGGCGACACGGTCCTCGTCGGGGTCGACGGCCCGGACTGGATCTCGGTGCCCGACTCCACCGCAGGAACCATCGAGTTCCTCGGCTTCCAGATCACCCAGAAGGACGACGCATGAGCATCGACACGACAGCGCTGAGGTCGCGGCTTCGCGGCCTCAGCGCCACCCTCAAGAAGATCGACGACCAGCAGCGGGCGCTCCGCGAGGAGCAGCTCGAGCAGCTGCGGATCGCACTCGCCCACCGTGGCACCATCGGCGAGGTCGCGCAGGCGAGCGGGCTGAGCCGCGCGTACCTGCACAAGATCGAGCTGCACCTGCAGCGCGGATCCGTCGACGACCCGGCGACGCATGACAGGGCGATCGCACGGGCGGGCGAGATCCGCGAGGAGATCGCGCAGCTCGAGCAGGATGCCGGCGACGCTCGAGCAGAACGCGATCAGGTGATGCGTGAGCTCGGGCCGGCGATGAGCACGGCCGATATCGCGGCGGATGCCGGGATCTCCGGCGAGCGGGCCCGGCTGATCCTGCAGCAGCCCGCCAAGGCGTAGACGAGGTTCAGTTCTCGCAGGCGCGTTCGGCAGCGTCCAGCTGCAGCATCGCCGTCACGACGATGCACCGTGCCTCGTTGAGCAGCTCGAGCACGTCGTCTCGGGACATGGTTCCGCCGAGCGCCGCGGCAGCGCGGCGCAGTTCGTCGGCCAGGTGGAAGAGGCGTGAGCTCTGGGCAAGGCCGGACAGTGCCGCGGCGCGGGCAGCTTGCCGGTCGGCGGACTGCGCGAGGTCGGCGACCGTCTCACGCAGGGAGGAGTGCTCCTGGCGGCGGCGTTCCTGCTCGAGCTCCGTGGGGTGGGTCTGCCGCCACGGCTCGAGGGTGTCGTCGGTGAGGATCATCAGTTCCCATCTTGAGTGATCGGGCTTGGGACGGACCAGGTCATGCACGGCGATCTGCACCAGGTGCCGGGCGCAGAAGAACAGCTCGCAGCCGTCGTCGACGCCATGAGCGGTGCAGCGGAAGTCGCGGCCACGGTTGATCTCCGCGGCGCAGGTGGGCCAGTCGCAGTAGGCCGGGACGCGCGAGCCGGCCCAGCGGTCAGCGGACCAGTCTCGATAGATCTCATCGCTCACGGCCACGGCGGCCGAGTGGTGAAGGGCGGACACGATTCACCTCGCAGGCTCGAAGGTCAGGGCGCCGGCCGTGCGCATGGTCTGGGCCAGCGCCGCGGCCTCGGCGAGGACGTCGACCGCGACGCCGACGGCGCTCGTGTGCTCGACCTCGTCGACCAGCTGCTGCAGCGTGCGGTCGCCGTCGACCAGACGCAGGATGCGGCCGCCCATCGCGGACACGACCATCTCCTCGCCGGCATCGCCGAACCTCACGGTGCAGTCGGCGCCGAGGTGCTCGGCCAGGGTCAACTGGCGGCGAGCGACGGGGACGACCGGCAGCCCGTCCGAGACCGGGCACACCGCCACGATGCTTGTGTCGTGCAGCGCGCCGAGGAGGTCACGGTCGGTCTCGGTGAGATCCCGGTAGAGGGCACGGATGTCGAGCGCGGTGAGGTACTCGTCGACGTCCGGGCTGATCGTGTACTCGTGCTTCGTCGCGCCGGGCCGATCGCCGATCGTGAGCCGGATCCCGGCAGCGGTGCGGGTGGTGTAGCCGAGCGGCACGACGCGCACCGGCTCCGTGAACGTGGTCATCAGAACAGCGCTTCCGCCTCGACGCGCTCCTCCACCACCGGGCGCATGAGGCTCTGGAATCGGGCGGTGCGGATGCTGCCGGCCGTGCGGAGCTCCGCTCGGATCGCGGTCATCACCAGATCGTCCGTCTCCTCCAGGATCGTGCGGGCGCGCTGCGCGGCGGACGTGATGAGCGCTGCGGCGTCGGCCGTGGCGGATCCCGCGGCGGCGCGGCGGATGACGATCTCCTCGGCCGTGCGCGAGATCTCCTCGAACCAGGCGCGGCGCTGCTCGTAGCCCAGCCAGTCCTGGCTGGTGAGCGACGGGTTGGCAAGCTGCACGGTGAGGCGATCGAAGGCCTGATCGGCTGCGGAAGGGCCGCCGGCGAGCGTCACGGTTTGGGACCACTGCACGTCGCCGCCGTCGATGATCCCCAGCTGCAGGTCGATGTCTTCGGCGCCGATCCGCTGCGCGACGACCGCCTGAGCGACCAGGTCACGGGCGAGCACCGCGCGGCCGCGCCGCTCAGTGGGGTCGGTGCGCACCACGCGCAGCAGGGTGCGGATCAGGCCGGCGATCGCGCCGACGATCGCGCCCAGCCAGAGGAAGACGGACCACGCTCCCCAGACCTCATCGAAGGAGGTGAACGGGATGGGGCCGGCGAGGTTCACGACCAGGATGACCAGGCCGGCAGCGACCGCACCGAGGATCCCGAACCCGAAGGCGAAGAACCCGATGTAGAGCAACGCCGCGACGGAGACCGCGGCGATGCGGCCGGTGAAGCGGGTGCGCGGGTGGGCGTCCAGCCAGGTCTGAATGCGGTCGGTCATGAGTTGCTCCTTGCTCGGTTGGTGATGGAGAGGTCGTCGTAAATGCGCGCCCATTCGGCTTCGTGGTCGACCGGGTCGAGGTCTGCGGACTCGAGCGCGCTGAGCCGGTCGGCGTACTGCTCGAGGAGCCCCATGTCGCCGGAGAACTGTGGTCCGCGCTTGGTGCCCCGTGCTCTGACCCGGATGCCGTGCGCGTCGGCGAGCGTCGGCCGGGCGAGCAGCCAGGCCCCGGCGACGATCGCGGCGGTGACGAAGGCACCGAACCCCAGCGACCACCAGACTCCGCCGGCGCGGATCGGTGCCGGGGTGAGGAGCACCGCGAGCACGGCGACGAACGCCCACAGCTTGTTGACGACGAGCTGGCAGTAGACGCCGACCTTGATGCGCTCGGTCGCGGTCGTTCCCGGGCGGAAGACGAGCAGCTGGATGGTGGCGCTGCCGAAGGTCTGCGCGCTGATGCGGTCGAAGTCGATCCGTCCGCTGCGGAACGATTCCTTCGGCCGTGCCGGGCGGGGGTCGCGGTTGTGGAAGGTGACCATCAGCGCGCCGCCCCTGCGAGGGCGAGCTGGGCCTCGTCCGACCGGCGAGCGGCTTTGCAGTCCTCGCAGGTGACGGTGGCCCAGCTGTGGTCGATGGCGGAGTCTCGTCGTCCGCACGCGGCGCGGCTGCCCTCCATGGGTCCGTGGATCTTGCTGTCACTCATCAGTGCTCTCCTCGGTGAGTGGCGACCTGGTCGCCGGTCTGGGCGTCGTAGAAAGTGGCGGCGCCGGCGGCCGCCGCGGCGGCGCGGGCGGCGCCGGCATCCGTGTAGCGGTCGGTGCCGGCCTCGGTCAGGACGTAGAACCCGAGCGCCGGCGTCTCGGTGACCTCGGCAGGCGGTTCCGGGTGGCGGAGCCGGCGCAGCGCCTTGTCGGCTTCACGCGCCTCGTCGATCGCGGATCCACCGCGGGCGCGGGCGAGTGCTCGCTTCTGGTCGACGCGAGTGAGCCGACCGGTGGCGAGGCGGGTGCGCAGCTCGTCGACGGCGACCGCAGAGGAGTCATCGGCAGCGGCAATCGAGGCGCGCAGATCGGACTGGCCTCGAGGTGAGGAGTCGTAGGCGGCGAGCTTACGAGCGACCTTCTCCTCCGCCAGCTGCAGGCGCTGCTGGGCACCGGCGTCGTCGGGCCGCTCGGTCGCCTCGAGCTGCGCCGTGGTGCGGCGCTCCTCAGCAGCCTGCAGCTCCTTGATCGTGTCGGCGCTGCAGCGTGCTCCGGGGCGCGGGTCGCACATCGAGTTACCGCCCTTCGCGGCGGCGGCGGGACCGGGCGATCGCAATTGACCCGGCCACGAACAGCACGAAGATGCCGGCGAGGATCAGGGTCCGCCAGATGTCGAGGCCGACACCGTCCATAAGCGGGATCAGCACGGCATCGCCGCGAACGAGGAGTCCCCACTGGACGGCGAGGTCGCGGGCCGGAGCGACGAAGGTGCCGAGGGAGAACAGGCCCATGCCGGACACTCCGGTGAGGAGCATCAGGAGGGCGATCCAGTCGTCTGTGGTGTCAGGCTGCTGCTGCGTGGTGGCCATGGTCCGGTCTTCCTCTTGGTGGTGAGGCCGCGGGTGCGACCTCACCACCCATAGGTGCGCGGATCAGCTCAGATCGGACAGCCGGTTTCGTCTTTTTCAGGAGAGGATCGCGGAGACGCTCTCGGCCTCGGGGACGGTCATCGTTCGGCCGTCGCCGTCCTCGGTGATGTAGGAGATCGAGAGGCAGTCGGGTGCGTTGGTGTCGACGTCGATGGCGTCGATCGTGGCGCGACAGGAGATCCCGTCGACGTCGACGAGGATGTCCATTCCCACTTCGAGCTCCGCGACCGCGACGTCGAAGGTCTGGATGTCGGCGCCACCACGGTCGGTGATCTCCTCGACCTCGGTCGGCACGAATCGCACGTTCTCGGACGGGCGGGGGCGGCGACGCTTCGCAGGGGTCTCGACGGGCGCCGGCGTTTCGGTCGGCGCCGGCGGCTCGGCGGCTGACTGCGGCGCTTCGCCGCGCAGCTGGGCGAGAACGGTGGGGAGCTCGTCAGGTCCGACGAGGACCTCGCGCCCCTTCGACCCACGGGCGCGGCCGAGGACTTTCTGCTCCTCGAGCAGCTCCGTGATCCGGGTGGCCTTGGCGAATCCGACGCGGAGCTTGCGCTGCAGCATGGCGGTGGATCCGAACTGCGAGGTGATGATGAGCTCGGCCGCAGCGAGCAGCAGCTCGAGGTCTTCGCCGGTCGCGACCGGTTCGGCGCTCTCCTGGTCGTCGGCCTCCTGGTCGACGTCGTCGGCCTGGTCGTCGGACTCGTCGATGTCGTCGAGCTCGTCATCGTCGTCGAGTTCGTCGTCGACGACCACGCGCGCGCGGGGATCCACGAACCCGGGGTCGTCGGGGAGCAGGATGCCGAGGCCGTGGAGGATCTCGCGGTCGGCGTCGTTGATGCCAGGTGCGAGCTTCGGTGTCCAGTAGATCTGCGCGTGCTCGGGCTGCATGCCCATGCCGACGCTGACCCAGGCGCGGCCGGGCCGGTTCTCGAGGCCGGAGACGGCGGCGAGGCTGCCGAAGGTCATCATCGACGTGGACTGCTCGAGGTTGCGCAGCGCGATGCGGACCGCGAACTGGGATCGGCTCGAGGTGCTCAGCCATGACGAGGCGGCCTGCTGCGACGCGAGGATGACGTGCACCCGGCCCTCTCGGCCGAGGCGGAGGATGGATCCGAACGCGGTCATCACCGGGTGGGTGCTGCCGGTGGGTGCCTTCTCGAGGCCGAACCGCATCATCCAGTCGAGCTTGCCGTCGCCGGATCGCCACCAGTCGTTGAGCATGTCGACCATCTCCTCGCCCTCGTCGACGACGAGGATGAGCGGGTTGAGCTCGGCGCGCAGGTGCGGCCCGTTCTTCTCGAGGTACTCGTACCGGTCGTCCATCTTCTGCTTGACGCCGAGGATGTAGTCGACGATCGCGGACTCTCGGGTGGCGGCGCGCTTGGCGCCGGGGATCAGGTCGAGGTTGAACAGGCCGAGCCTCTTCGGGTCGATCGGCCAGACCTCGGCGGCGATCGCGTCCTCGTCGCGGACCCACTGCCCGAAGGCGTCGCGGCGGAGCCCGTTCGGGAGGGCGGTGAGGATCGACAGCAGCAGGACGGTCTTTCCACCTCCGGTGCCGCCGACGATGAGCACGTGCGGGAGCGGGTCGTCGAGGTTCCAGATGCAGGGGGTGCCGTCGCGGAACTGCCCGAACGCGACCTTCATCGGCTCGGCGTCATCGCGGGCCGGGTGCGGGATGACATCCGGGAAGGGGACGAGCGGAGCGGACACGGCGCGCTCCTGGGTGAAGTCGAACTCGGTGTCGAAGGGCTCGCCGACGGCGATCTGAATCGCGTCGGTCAGCTTCTTCTGGATGAACCTCGTGCTGACGCGGGAGGTCTGCGACGAAGGCCAGCGCAGCTGGATCGCGGAGATCTCGTCGGTCTCGCTGCGCGTGATCTCCCGGACGGTCATGCCCGGCACGATCGACTGGACGATGCTCTCCATCTTCGAGTGGTCGCGGTCCGGGGCGGCGGCCTCCTCTGTGGTGTCGAGCTCGAGGGTGACGACGCACGTCTTCGAGTTGTTCTTCTTGATCCGGTACGGGATGCCCATCCGGTTCGTGACCTGGCCGACCAGCGACTCGAGGAACTTCGGGTCGGCGTCGACGACGTCGGCGGGATAGGTCACTTTGATCCGGGTCGGGTATCCGATCCATCCGCCCTTCCATCGGGACGGTCGGACCAGGTCGCGGGTCGGGGCGGCCGCGCGGACGACGGCGTTGACGGCCTCGATCATCTTGTCGATGGAGCGTCCGCGCATCCAGCGGCGCACGCCGAAGACGACCACCAGTGCGGCGGCGATCACCGTGGCGGTGATGGTGATGGGGATCATCTTGTCGTTGCCGGTGACGCCGTAGATCCCGATCACGATGACCGCGGCGCCGAGGATCAGGGCGAGCCTCCCGGGCCAGATCCACGGGCGCCGAGGCAGCGCTCGGACGGCGATCTCCTCGACCACTTCGGGCCGGATCTCGGTGCGCAACATCGTCTCCTCGCATCCCGACGCCAACATGGCGCCTCATAGATGCATAGGTATCGCCAACCCCTCTAGATCGGACACGCCAATGAGAAATCAGGGCTTGCCTACTTGGCACCTACTTGACAACTGTGTTACGCTCGCCTGCGTTCGAAGATAAGCGGAGCGAGCGAATCCCAGCAGCAAGAGAGATAGAAGCGAGACGCCTCCCAGACGTTCAAGGGTCGCCAGGTTCACGCCAACTCGCTGCATACCTCGCATCCGCCAGACGCAAGGTCTCTCCCGGGCTCCTCTGAGCCGGGGCCTCGCCGCTACTTCTCGGAGCGGCGCTGCTGCCAGATCTCCGACATGATCTCGCCCTGTCGACGGGCGGCGGTCGGGTCGACGCCTCGAGCGCGGGGCGGTGCCGGCGGGAACGGCTGCCCGTCGTTGAACTGCCGCTCGAGCCGGTCGGCTTCTGCCTCGAGGAGCTCGGCGGCCAGCGCCGACACCGATGCGGCAGCCGGCTGCTCGGTGCGGGTTCCCACCCATGAGGAGACGAATCGCTCGTGCACGGTGAGGGGGATGTAGTACGTGTGGCTCTCGCCGTCGACACCTCGAGCGCGCGGGCCGAGGGGCGCGGCCGCGATCGGGAACGGCTGCCCGTCGTTGAACTCTCGCTCGCGTCGGGCACTCTCCGTCTCGAACACGGATGCCACCACGGCGCTCAGCGTCGGGTGTTCGCGAGTCGCCCACCATGCGGCCTTCAGGCGCGCGTGTAGGCCCTTGGGCAGGTAGTAGGTCTTGCCGGCTTTGGCAGCGGTTTGGGGGGAGCCATTGGCGGGCATCCGCGCACGGCCTCCTTGCAGGGAGTCTGGAATTTTCGGATCGGACGGATCGGGTTTCGTCTTTTTTCCGTGGGGGATGTCCAGGATACCGAGCCGGCCGCGGATCCCTACGAATCCGCGGCCGGTGGGGGCTGTCGCCTCGATAATTCGAGACCCTCGAACCTCTACGAGGAGGGGAAATTCAAGGGGGTGTCGGGCTGCCGGATCTCGACGTGGAAGTGGTTGCAACCGTCGGCGAACTGGATGAAGTTAGACAGCATCAGGCTGACGCCGTGATCGGCTCGGCAGTCGGACTGTCCGAGGCCGGCCAGGCCCGCCGGCATGTACGGGTTGAGCAGCTGGGCGAGCTTGAGGGAGTTCGAGTCCCACCCGGTCACGGCCCGCCCGTTCAGGACGCTGAAGTCCACGGCCTGCCCCTTCCAGTGGTACGAGCGGGTGCCGGCGCCGGGGGTCTCTCCGGTGCAGCGGCGGTTGAGCGAGCTCACGGTGACGGTGTCGAAGTGCTGCAGGGTGAAGGTGATGATCTGCAGCACGCCGACGTCGATGCGGCAGTCCTGGGAGGCGGTGCCGGCGGCCATGTCGCGGATCTGCTGCTCGTGTGCTCCGTAGACGCTAAGACGGCCGCTGTCGATCGCGGTGACGAGTCCCTGGGCGAGCTGCCTGGCGTCGCCGCCGATGCCGGCGCCGTCGCAGACGATCGAGCCGGACATGCTGTTGATGATCGTCTCGGCTGCGCCCTCCCACTGGTCGTAGGCGTCGGGGAACGCGCTCACCTGGACCTCCTGGGCGGCCTCCCCGGGGCGCATCGTGTCCCAGCCCTTGATGTCGAGCAGGCCACGAGGAGATCCGTGGTTGGGGCCCTTGGGGCCGCCGAAGAACGCGCGGATCGCGTAGTCGGCATCCATGCGCTCTTCGACGCTCCCCCAGCCGGCGCGCTGCTGGAACAGGTTGACCGAGTCGTGGTCGCTGCCGACGCCCTCGTGCGGGTAGTCGAGCGAGGCGGGGACGGTGGAGTTGGCGAGCATCCGCAGCTTCGACTCCTGCAGGGCGGTCATCAGGGCGACCTTGAGACCGGCTGCGGAGACGCCGGCCTGCGTGCCGACGGTGATGATCTTCGCGGCGTTGGCGAGCTGCTTCTCGTCGAGGGCGAGAGAGTCGCCGCCGCTGGTGGTGACGGTCAGCGCGGTGCCGGCGTCCCCGACCGTGCAGGCTCCGCCGCCGGCATTCGCGGAGGCGGCCTGCCCGCCGATGATGGCGAGCAGGCCGAATGCGACTCCGCCGATCAGGACCGCGGGGATCAGGACAGCGGCCGCGATGATCGTGAGGATGCGGGGGTTCATCAGGCGGCCCTCGCGTCGGCGAGCCGGGCGCGGAAGGCCTCACTGCGGGCGCTGCGGGCGGCGTCCGGTGCCATCCCGCTCACGTCGTACACACCGTTCACCTCCGGGGCGGGGCGCAGGATGTGGCCGTTGCCGGACTCGTCGACGACGATCCGGCGGGACGGGACGACGAAGCTGGCCGGCTGGGCGGGCTGGCTCTGCGGGTGCGGCTTGGGGCCGGCGATCGAGCTCAGGGCCCGGCCGCCGGCCTTCGACGCGACACGGCCGCCGACCTCGAGCGCTGCGGCGCCGACCAGGCCGGGGACGCCGCCGGCGGCGCCCTTCGCGAGCCTGGTGGCCGTGAACGCGACATCCGCGGTCTTGCTGACCTTCCCGGCGCCCAGGGCGCGGGGTGCACCGCCGGAGCTGCCTGCGGGCAGCGGGGTCGGGGCGGGGCCGCCGCTGGTGGGCGGCGGGGTCATCGGGGCCATGGGCGTGACGGGTCCGCCGGTGTTCGCGCCGCCGGGGCCGAAGAAGTTGATCGAGCGGCCGTCGATGGCGGTCGAGTTGTCGGGGCGGCGCAGCGCGGCCGCGGCGACCGTTGCGCCCATCGACATGATCGCGAGGGCCTTGGTGCCGTCGCGCTGGCTGCCGCTGCTTCCGCTGGACAGGCCGACGCGGGAGAGGTGGTCGGCGAGGCTCTGCCCGGCCTTCTTCGCGCGGATCTTCGCGCGGATGAGCATCACGATCAGCACGAGCAGGAAGATGCTGGCGAGCATCATCACGGCGGTGATCTGGACGCCCATGGCGTTGAGGCCGGTGAGGAACGCGACCATGAGCCGCAGCGAGGCGGCCATCAGCACGATCAGGAAGACGATCGTCCCGGCGCCGACGAACATCCCGCCCATCGAGCTCCACAGGGCGTGCCGGTTCACCGGGAGGATGCCCCAGTAGACGTTCCACATCGTCTTCAGGGCGTCGAAGAGCGTCTTGATCGCGGTGCTGAAGAACAGGACCAGCAGCGCGATCGGGAAGCCGAAGATGACCATGCCGCCGGGGGCGATCATGAGCGCGGAGATCACCTGTCCGAAGTTCGGGTGCTCGACGAAGTTCTTCGCGGACTCGTCGCAACTGCTGACAGCGTCGCGGACGTCGTTGCCGTTGCTGATGACCGGGGCCTTGGTGAGCATGGTCTCGTCGAACTTCGCGGCGCACTCGCCCTGCAGCGTGTGACCGAAGGTGAGCGCCTGCGCGGGGATCTTCACGAACACGTCGACGAGCTGCATGCTGACGGTCTCGGAGAGCACGTCCTCGGTGTTGAAGTCGACCGTGTCGAGGTCGTCGGTGGCGACGGCCGCGGCGAGGGTGTTGCCCCAGCTGCGGGCGGTGTCGAGTGCGCCGCCGGCGCCGGTGAGGGTCGCGACCGGGTTGGCGAGCATCCCGACCGCGAGGAAGGCGAGGAAGGCGGAGACGAGCATCTCGACCCACCCGGAGGCGGCCTTCTTGCCGGTGAGGATCGCGAGGCCCGCGATGCCGGCGGTGATCGACAGAGCGAACGGAATCCAGTTCAGACGGCCGAGGGCGCTCTGCAGCAGCTCGGCGAGGGCGTTGAACGGGACGGTGAGCAGCTGCAGCCACTCGAAGCTGATCACCCAGTTGCAGAGCCAGATCATCCACGCGAAGGCGCCGATGTGGCCGGTCCAGATGAAGTCCAGCGGGGCGGTGACGATCGCCTTCCCGAAGTCGAACACTCCCCCGCGGTCCAGGGGCAGCACGATGTAGTTCGCGAGCGGGATGCCGGCGCTGTCGTGGATGGATCCGCCGGGCAGGAACGGGGCGACGATGCCGCTGCCGCCGTCGGCGGCGTGCGCGGCGACGTTGCCGAAGATCATCAGCAGCAGGTCGAGGGTGAGCACGGTCAGGATGCGCCGCCACCACTTGTGCTCGGCGAACCAGACCCGCGACGACCACAGCAGTCGGGAGACGAGATCGAGCGAGGACAGCGCGTACCGGATCATGCTGCTACCGCCTCGCTCGGGGTCGAGAGGACGGCTGCGCGGCGCTCGGGGTTCTCGGGGAGCGTCTTCTGGAAGATGCCCATCCGGCCGGCGACGTCGAGCATGAGACCCTCGCCGCGGCGGTGCGGGGGCACCTTGCCGGTCGACGGGTCCAGCGGGCTCAGGTTCTTGGTGACCAGGTCGAGCATGGCCTCGTCATTCTCGAGCCCGTCCGAGAACCAGTGCAGGGCGCGGCGGGCGAGGTTCCGGTCGCGCTGGCGCATCAGATAGCGGGTGGCGATCAGGCCGCGGGCCCGCTCGTCTCCGAAGTCCTCGGGGTCGTGGGAGCCGACGGCGGCGAAGGCGTTGTGCTTGCGGTCGTCGCGGTAGAAGTCGGTGAGCTCGGCGGCGCCCTCGGGGCTGGCGGTGATGGCGTGGCACTCGTCGAAGAACGCGCCGGTGAGGGTCGTCTTGTCGCGGAAGCACAGCTGCTTCACGGTCGCGGTCAGCATCGCGTAGATCGCGCGGCCGAACCGCTTCTCGATCGGCATCTCGTTGAACAGGTGCTTCTGCTCGAGCTCCATCTTCTTCGGGAGCGTCAGGCCGGCGGTGAGGAACACGATGCCGGTGGCGCGGGTGTCGACCGGGGGCAGGGCGTCATTGAAGAGCACCTCGCCGATGTCCTTGCTGGCGATGACCTTGATGAGCATCCGCAGGTCGTTGGCCTCGGGCGAGCCCGACAGGTCGCGCTCGAGGTGCTGCAGCAGCTTGCGGGTGCTGGTGATGCCGTGGCTGGCGAGGTACTCGCCCTCGAGGAGGCTGGACAGGAACACGCCCTGCTCGCTGAGCACGGGGATGCCGAGCATGGCCGCGAACAGGCTCTGCAGGATGCGGGCGCCCTGGCGGGGTCCGAACATGAGCAGCGGGTCGATGTTCCACTCCGGGCGGACCACGGTGCCGTCCTCGTCTTCGAACTCGAGCAGGTTCGCGATGACGGTGTGATCGGGGCGCAGCGCCCGCGCGAAGGTGCCGTACTCGTGGGCGACGGTGCGGTCGATCGCGTAGCCGCGGCCGCCGCGGTCGACGGTCGTGCCGAACTCGCACTTGAGGAGCACCGACTTGCCGGCGCCCTTCTCGGCCACGACGCCGAACGATCCGGAGATGTCGGCCTTGTTGTTGCCCTCGATGTCGCGGAAGATCTGGCCGCGGCGGCCGTTGGTGATGTTCACGGCGAACCGGGCGCCGCGGATGTCGCCGAGCTCGCTCGAGACGATCGGGGTGCCGGAGGCGAGCTCGCGGCCGGTGGTGATCTGTGCGAGCTCGCGCACGAGGCGGGTGGTGGGCACGCCGGGCTGCATCGCCCACCAGAGCTCTTCCTGGCCGCCGAGGGGCGCCTCGAGGAGGAAGTCGTGGGCCTTGTACTGGTCGGCGAGCACCCGGGCGCGCAGCTTGGCTTCCTCGGGCGTGGTGCCGGCGACGGCGAAGATCACCGTCACCTGGGCCTCGACCTCCTTGTCGGAGTGGTTGAGGCTCTCGTGGTACGCCTTCAGGGCCTCGGCGACCTCGGCCAGGTCGTTGCCGGTGCCGGTGATGCTGTTGGTGCCCTCCTGCTGCGAGTACTGGTCCTTCAGGGCGTCCTCGGCGCGCTTGTTGCGCTTGCGGACCTCGGCGGCCGGCGAGATCTGCAGGCGCAGAGCGAAGTCGACATCCATCGGGAGGTTGTCGACGGCGCTGATCCACTCGACGCCGGGTGTGCGCCATCCGGCCTTCGGGCCGGTGACGATCGCCTGCAGCACCTGGTAGCTGGCCTCGTCGGCGTAGGGGCTCTGCACCTTGAGGTACTTCCGCTTGAACGGGAGGAACTGCTGCCCCTTGGCCAGGTCGCTCTGTCCGCCCTCGTCGAGCCACGGGTTGGGCATGCCGGCGGGCAGCTGGAACTGGGTGAGGTCGGTCTCGAACAGGCTGGCGTCTTCCTTCGCTGCGGAGGGCAGCGGGACGGAGCCGTCGACGGCGAGGCCGCGCTGTTGGTTGTGCAGCGCGATCCAGATGTTCTCGGCCGGGGTGGCGGGCGTGGCCTCGAAGATCGCGGGGATGCGCTCGGCGATCTCGTTCGCCATCCGGCGGGCCGCGGCGACCTCGGTCTCGCGGGGCAGGACGCGCGGGAGGGCGCCGATGTCGCGGACCTTGTTGTCGGCGGCGCGGATCATCGACCAGGCGCGGTCCTTGATGTTGACGGAGGACATCGGCACGGACAGCCAGAAGGCCCGCTCCCCCATTGGGACCTGCTCGAGCGCGTCGAGGGTGCGCTCGACCTCGTCGACCCAGTCCTTGGTGTCTTCGCCGATCTTGACGCCCTCGAGCATCCGCTCGACGATCGTGACCGGGTCGAGGTCCGCGCACAGGCCGAGGAGCAGCGCCTCGCCGCGCAGCTCCTGGAACAGGGCCTGGTGGTGCAGCTTGGTCATCGTCTTCATCTGGTGGGTGCCGAAGCCGCCGGAGAGGGGCTTCAGGCGCCACGTTGCCCAGGTGATCCCGGACCGGGTCCACATCAGGTGATCCGCCATGGCGGTAGTGGGGATGCGCACGATCTCTACTCCTTCTTCGATCCGCGGGCCTGGGCGAGCAGGCGCTCGACGCCGGTGACCGGCGTGCGTGCCGATGCGGTGCCGGCGGACACGAGCTCGGCAGCCGCGCCGGGTGTCTCCTCAACGGCGGCGATCGCCGGGGCGGGGACGACCGGTGCCGGCGTGCCGGTGGTCTGGGGGCGGGTGGTGGTCGACGTCGCGGCGGCGCCGCTGATCGTCGTGGTGCCGCCGGCGAAGTGCGGCGGGCGCAGCCGGACGGTCTGCTCCTGGTACTTGCCGGCAGCGGGGCTGAACACGGCCCCGAACGCGCCGAGCAGGATGCTGGCGACGTTGCGGCGGGTGGCGGGAAGGCGCCCGGCGCCCCAGGCACCTCCCCAGGCCACCAGCAGCACGATGGGGATGTCGACGAGGATCGTCCCCGTCCCCCACAGCCCTCGGGTCACCAGCCCGAGAGCGAGCAAAACGGCCGCGACGATGCCCTGCGTGACCGTGTAGGGCCCGCCGGGGATCTTCGTGCCGTCGTGCAGGCGGCCGATGAGGCGCGGAAACTTGCGGCTGCGCGTGTAGAACCGCGCGACCTCGGTCTGCTGCTGCTTCTCATCGCTCATGGCCGTCCTCCCGTCGTCGTAGCTGTCTGTCGGCTAGTTCGCGGTCTGGACGGTGTTGCCGAGCATCCCGGAGACCCAGTCGAGACCGCCGGCGACGAAGAAGATCACGGCGGCGGCCATGATCCCCGTGAGGAGGGTGGTGCCGACGGCCCAGCGGACCTTGGAGGCGACGACGAAGAAGACGATCGCCGCGCCCAGACCAACGACGCCGCGGAAGGCGACGCCGGCCTGGCTGACCAGGTTGTTGATGGTGTCGAAGATGTTCATTGCAGTGTTCCTTTCAGGTGACGTCACCGGGACGGCGACGGGGTCGGTGCGGGAGCAGCGGCGGAGTCGGACTTCGGGATCTCCGCCGGGGCCGGGTCGATCGCGGAGACCTCCCAGCGCGTGGCGCGGGCGGTCAACGTGAGGGCGTAGGTCGATGTGACGGTCTGGTCCGTCGGCGAGGTGAGCGTCACGGTGGCGAGCACCTTCAGCTGCGTGCCGTCCTTCGGCGTCTTCGGGGCGTCGGCGTCGACGCGGAGGTCGACGGCCTCGACAGCCAGGTACGGGGCCGGTGTGATCGCCGAGATCTCGGATCCCGGGGAGACGTACACGCTCAGGTCGCCCTTGCCGGTCGTGTAGGCGCCGAGGAACGCCATCACGGTCTGCGCGGCAGGGTCAGCGGACGGCAGCGGCTTGGCGTAGGCCAGCTGCACGGTGCCGGTCGACGTCGGCGCCGAGACCGGGACGGGCAGGCCCACCGGGCGCATGCCGGCGTCGGTGACGACGATCGGCACCTGGAAGTACCGGCGCGGCCAGATCTCGATCGCCGCGCCCTCCTTCTTGGGGTCGGGGCCGAGCTCCTTCACACTCGCCGACACGACGACGGTGACGATGTCGCTGTCCTTGTTCGGCTCGATGGTCGCGACGGTCAGGTCGCGGTACTCGGCGGGCACCTCGGAAAGGGTCCGCAGGGTGTTCACGTCGACGTAGTCGCCGAGCTGGCCGGGGTGGTCCTTCCACGCTCCGAGCCACTCCGACACGAACCCGGCGGCGTAGGCGCCGGCCTCCTGCTGCGAGACGGTGAGCCCATCGGACGAGACGACCGGGGCCGCGGCGACCGGACGGGACATCGCCTGCCACGACATGAACAGGCTGAACGGGGCGCAGACGATCGCGGCGAGCATCAGGATCGAGATCACGTGCGCGCCGGTCTGACGACCCTGAGTCCACGTCGACCCTTGCGGTGCGACCTCGGTCTTGGCCGGCTTCGGCTCACCCTTGGGCTTCTTCGCCTTGGGTGCGCTGCTCGGGTTGTTCGTCCAGAAGCCCATGAGTCAGACCCCCTCGTCCGCGCCCACCCGAAGGCTCACGATCCGGCCCGCGGCCGCGTTGACCTCGTCCATCGAGGACGGGTCCAGCGCCCGACGCATCCGCTCCTGCGCGGCCTGGTCGAGCGGTCGGTCGGCGAGGACGGCTGCGGCATGCGGGATGTCCTCGATCGCGCGGATCACCCTCGCGGTGTCCCGGACGAAGCTCTCCGGAAACTGCTCCTCCGCTGCCTGTGCCATGGCTATCTCCTCGGTCCCAAAGGTCTGATCGGCGGGCCGGTCGGCACGCTCACAGACCATGGGTGCGGAAATCAGCCCAGATCGGACAAGGGCTCAGAGATTTTTCTTCCGTCTTTTTTGGGGCGCACCTGGAAACCGACTCGCATCAGGTGTTTTCCAGCGTGTTCGAGAGGCGTTTCCAGGCCCTCGAACGAGACCGCCGCGAAATCGTTCAAGGATTCACACCAGAGCCCGTGAGGAGCGTGCCCTGTGTCCATGCATCGACACAGGGAGCTCCGCTCATGTCCACCACCACCCCCACGCAGACCGGTCTGCTGGAAGCACTCCGCACCGAATGGTCGGGATCTCTCACCGACCGCGAACACGACTTCGCCGGCATCGGCATCCGCACCTGCAGCGAGCTCGAGCTCGAGCTGAAGGCCGCCGCCGGCCGCGAGCAGGACCGTCTGCTGCACGCACTGCTGACCGCCGGCCACGACGGCGACGCCCTCGCCGAACGAGTGGTGCTGCAGCACATGCTCCCCAAGGCCGTGCACCTCGCTCGCACCTGCCGCGGCCTCCGCGCTCTCACCCTCAGCGACCACACCCCCGTCGACGCGGTCTCGACGGCGATCGGAGCGATGTGGGAGTCGATCCGCCGCTACCCGCTCAACCGGGTCGAGAAGGTCAAGGCGAACATCGGCATGGACGCGCTGCTCATCGTGAACAAGTCGATGAGCCCCGGCGACCCCAGCGAGCACGTCACCGAGGACGTCTACCTCGAGCAGGCTCTGCAGGAGCAGGGCAAGTCCGCGACGATCGAGCCCGAGTGGGGCGACGACACGTTCCACGACCTCGTCACGGTCCTCACCTGGGCGATCGACACCGAGGCGCTCACCCCCGACGACGTCCGCCTCCTCGCCCGGTTCGACCTCGGCGAGCTGCACGAGCGCGACGAGCTGGCCGAGGACCTCGGCATCGGCCGGGCGAGCCTGACCCGCCGGGTCTACCGGATCCGCGTCAAGCTCATGGAAGCCGTGCAGGCCCACATCCGCGAGAACGGCACCTGGGAGTAGAAGGCCGCAGACGGCGCCCTGAGAGCCTCAAAGCCCCTGGACGGCCAATGACAGCCAGACGCCCCTTCTAGGCGCTCCACGGCCCCGCAGCGCCCCTCCCCCGATGCATAGACGACGAAGGGCCCTCCACCTGATCTGGTGGAGGGCCCTTCGTCGTGGGGAGGACAGGAACAGTCAGAGGCCGACCGAACGGCGCAGGTCGGCTTCCGTGGTGCCCTGCAGCTCGTCGACGCGCGAGAGCAGCAGGTCGATGGCGACACGGATCAGCGTGTTCTCCGTGATCCTGGGCGCCGGCCCGGTCTTGGCCTTGTTCAGCCGTCGGGCGTGGGCGGTCAGCTCGCCGATCTGCCCCTCGCGCAGTCGCGTCTCCTTGCGCTCGAGGGCGAGGTAGCCGGCCTCGTCCTCGTCGACGGATGCCGCGGCCGATCGACGCGGGGCCTTCGGCTGGCTGGGCGCCGGCGCCGGCGGCGCGGCGACCTCCGCGACCTGGGTGGGCTCGACGCCTGCCGGCTCGACCTCGGCCGGCTCGTCGACGGGAGTCTCCTCGGTCTGACGGTTGCGGGCGAGCATCCGCTTCGGGTCGACGCGGCGGGTCGCGAGGTTCGCGATGCCGCGGGATGTGGTGTCGCTCATGCGCTTGCTCCTTCCAGCTCGACGCTCTCCGCCTCGAGGAGGCGGTCGTTGATCTCCTGTGCGATCGTCTGCAGGTCGTCGGCGACGGATCCGGCGGTCGCGCTGGTCAGCTGCTTGTTCTTCAGCTCGCCGCTGCGGATCTTCCACCAGGCGATGCCGGCCTTCGCCTCCTGCTTCGCGCGCTCGTCGAGCTCGTGCACGAGCAGTCCGGCGCGGCCGGACTGGCTGGCCACGGCCTCGCTGTGGCGGATGGACTGGGTGAAGACGATCTCGCGGCCGATGCCACCCTCCTCCCCCACCCCGAACATCGCGTCCAGGTCGGCGCGTGCGTCACGCTCGGCGTTCTTCATCACGACCGTGCCGTCCTTGCGCTCGGAGGCCGTGCCGACCGCGAAGAGGACGACGCCGAGGAGGTCGATCGCGCGGTTGACGTCGAGGACCTGGTCGATGCGCTCGGCGACCTTCGCGACGCCCTTGATGTCCTTGGCTCCGGTCCTCGTCGGCACCAGGACCCAGCGCGCTGCAGCAAGGGCCGCGAGCTGCAGGACGCCGTCACCGGGAGGGCAGTCCAGGAAGATGAAGTCGTAGTCGTCGACGACGGGCGCGAGGATCTTCGCGAGCGCCAGCTTGGCGTTCTTCGCGTCGCTGCCCATCTTCGAGCTCAGCACCGCGGTGACGTTGTGGAGGGCGCTGCCTCCGGTCCACACGTCGAGGTTCTCGCGGACGTTCGTGATCCCGTCGACCTTGCCGCCGAACATCAGCGCCTTGGCCAGCGACTCGCCCTGGTCGTTGCGCTCGTCGTCGGCATAGCCGAGGTCGTCCTCGAGGTTGCCCTGCGGGTCGAGGTCGACCAGCAGCACTCGAGCTCCCGACAGGGCGAGGTAGCCACCGATGTTCGCGGTGATCGTCGTCTTCCCAACACCTCCCTTGAGACTCTCGACGGCGATGACTCGTCCGAACGAGTCCCGGTCGATCGTGGGCTCCGTAGCTGCCATGTCTGTTCCCTCTCAGGTCGAACCAACTCTGTAAGTCCGGAACTTCCGGAGTCTGCAAGCTTCGGGTTGCCGCCCTACTTACAGACTTCCGAACTTCCGACCTTCCAGACCTACAGAGTGCGTAAGTTCCAGACTTCGGATGTTCGGTAGTTGCAGAGTAACAGACTTCCGAACTTCGGCAACTACAGAGTTCGGAACTAACAGACTTCCGAACTCTGTATGTTCGGCAGTTCCAGACTTCGGATCATCGGGAGTTCGGGAGTTCGGGAGTTCGGGAGTTCGATAGGTGCTGATGTCTGGTTGGCATGTACTGCGCCCTTCCAGCCGCCTACAGCGGTGTTATGGGCGCGTTCTGCGGCCAAACATACTTGTTCGCGCGTCTGGTTGGCGTCATGTTGGCGTCGGGTTGGCGTACTGTTCGCGTCGTATGCATATCCGTTTGCTATGGTACTCGCGCGTGATTGGTGTTATCATGCCGTCATGCAGCAATCAACTGGGCAAGTAGTGAATGGATGCGAGGTGGCGCGGTGATGGCGACGGACGACGTCGGCGCAGCTGACACCTCGAAGGACGATCGGGCAGCGAAGACTGGGCGTGCCGACAAGGGCGTGCAGGTGACGCTGGAACAGCCCGTCATGGACATGCTCACCGAGTACAAGGCGCGCACCGAGATGTCGCACCCGAACATCCTGTTCGACGCACTCGAGTACAGCTACGACGAGCTCCCGAACCTCATCAAGGACCGAGCGACGCGGCTCGAGCCCGATCGGAAGAAGCTCTTCGAGCGTCCGTCGTCGCCGGCCAAGCACGAGGACGTCGAGACGGAGACCTTCGTGGTGCGCATGACGCAGGCCAACAAGGACGTCATCGAAGACATGTGGAAGCAGCTCGAGGCGCCTAGCCGCACCGCAATGCTCGCGGCCGCGTACAAGCACTATCTGACCGCGATGACCAAGACCGACGACACCGAGCGGAAACGCTCCAAGTAGACCAACGAAGCAACCGGAGGAGAGCAGCGATGAGCGACACAGCAGTCAAGGAGAAGCGGGGGCGGCGCCGGGGGGAGAAGCCGACGCCGGAGGCGTCTTCGCCGGCGGTGCTGCCGCCGACGAAGAGCCGCCGTCGGCCGATGCTGATCGCGGCGGGTATCGCCCTGGCCGTCGTGGGTGGCCTCGGATCCTGGTACTTCTTCACCACGGTCGGGAACACCACCACGGTGCTGACGGTGAACAAGGACGTCCCTCGCGGCCAGCAGATCACCGCGCAGGATCTCGGGACCCTGCAGATCTCGGGGGACCAGGCGACGAACGCGCTGAAGGCGACGGAGACGCAGGATGCCATCGGGGATGTCGCCCTGGTCGACCTACCGGCGGGATCGCTCGTGACGTCCACGAACGTCGGTGAGAGCCTGGTGCTCGCAGACGGGAAGAGCCTCGTAGGCGTTGCGCTGACGTCGGCGCAGATGCCCAGCCAGGCGCTCGTCGCCGGCGACAAGGTCCGGATCGTCGACACTCCGATCTCGCAGGGTGAGCCGCCGGCGACCACGCCGCAGACGTTCACCGCGACGGTGTTCTCGGTCCGCGAGGACGCGCAGAACAGCCGGTGGATCGTGGACCTGCTCGTCTCGCCGGAGAAGGCGCCCGACATCGCCGCCCGTGCCGCGACGGGTCGCGTCGCGCTCGTACTCGATTCGGGGGAGTGACCGTGGCTGTCATCTACCTGACCAGCGTCGCCGGGTCGCCCGGCGTCACAACGGCGAGCGTCGGGCTGGCACTGTCGTGGCCGCGGCCCGTGATGCTCGTCGAGGCTGACATCTCCAAGCCTTCGGGGATCCTGCCCGGCTACCTTCGTGGCCAGATGGACCACTCGCGCGGGCTGACCCCTCTGTCGGTCCAGCACCAGCGTGGTCAGCTGACCCCGCGCGCCGTCTGGGAGCAGAGCGTGCAGCTGGGCGAGGACCGGTTCCTCGTCCCCGGGTTCTCCAACATCGTCGCCGCAGCTGGCGCCGGAGCGTCGTTCTGGAACACGCTCGGCAGCACCCTCTCCGCGATCGCCGCGCAGGGCGCCGACGTCCTGATCGACGGCGGCCGGTTCGGCATCCGCGACGATCGCACCGCTCTGATGCAGCTGGCCGACATGGTCGCCCTGGTGGCACACCCGGTGATGCCTGACATCGCCACGGTGCGTGCTCGTCGACGCGAACTCAGCGAGGCGCTGGCGCACGTCGGGCACGACGACTGGCTGGGCCTGCTGCTCGTCGACGCGCACGACGAGGCATTCCGCGACGGTGAGGTCTCCAAGGCTGTGCAGCTGCCCGTGCTGGGCCGCCTGGCCAACGACCCGCGTACCGCCGCGGTGTTCTCCGTCGGCGCCGAGCCGACCCCCAAGACCAAGAAGAGCGCGCTGTCGCGGGATCTCACCCTCCTGCCCAACGTGCTCGAGCAGGCCATCCGTGAGCGCCGCAACAAGCTCGGCGCGATTCCCTTCGAGGAAGTGAACGCATGAGCAACGACTTCGACATCACCCGGCTGCCGTTCTTCAACGACGCCGCCCCTGACGCGATCGAGATCCCCGACGCACCGCCGGCGACCGGCCCCGCGCAGCACCTGCTCGCCGCCGCCGGCGGCCAGCCCACGCCCGCCGCGGAAGCATCGCCTGCACCCGAGCCGGAGGTGCCGGCGACGTTCAAGCGCCGCGCGGTGCAGAAGGTGGACGCGACCCGCGCCTACGAGCTGTCCCGCCGTCTCGACTGGGACGTGATCACCCGGCTGCGCGGCGAGGTCTCCGACATGCTGACCGCATCGGAGCAGGCCCGTGGCGGGATGTCCGACGCGGACCGGCATGAGGTCGCTCGCGCACACATCGCCGAGGTGACCTCCCGCCACGTCGACGACATGGTCACGCACGCCGGCGAGAAGGGCGCGTGGGACGAGGAGACGATCGGCGCCGCGCAGCGCGCCGTCTTCGACAGCCTGTTCCGTCTCGGTCGGCTGCAGCCGCTCGTGGATCTCCCCGAGGTCGAGAACATCGACATCTACGGGTACGACAACGTGTGGGTCAGCTACGCCGACGGTCGCATGATCCGCCACGACCCGGTCGCGACCAGCGACGCGGATCTCGTCCGCGAGATCCAGTTCCTCGCCGCCCGAGGGGGAGAGGACGGCCGCTCGTTCACCACGACCAGCCCGATCCTCGACATGGACCTCCCGGGAGGGGCCCGTCTCGCCGCGGTGCACACGCCGATCAGCCCGCGACCCAAGGCCGTGATCCGTCTGCACCGCTTCGTCGACATCCTCCTCGAGCACCTGGTGGAACAGGGCACGCTCACCCAGGACGCCGCCGACTTCCTCTCCGCCGCGATCGCAGCCGGCCGCTCCCTCGTCGTGGTCGGCAACCCCGGCGCCGGCAAGACGACCCTGCTGCGCGCGCTGGCGAACGTGATGGACCCGCTCGAGAAGATCGTCACCATCGAGAAGGAGCGCGAGCTCTACCTCGACCGGATGGGCGATCGCCACCTCATCGTCACGTCGCTGCAGTACCGACCGGGCCAGGGCGAGCGGCTCCCCGACGGCAGCCGGCCCGGCGAGATCACCCTGATCGACTGCCTCGAGGAAGCTCTCCGCCTCGACGCGCAGCGCATCTTCGTCGGCGAGGTCCGCGGTGGTGAGATCGACGCCATGTTCCAGGCGATGCAGGCCGGTGTCGGCTCGCTCAGCACCCTGCACGCCAACGGGACGACCGACGCGATCGAGCGTATGGCCACGCTGACGCAGAAGAACCTCGGCACCACCGACACATACGCGTACCGGCAGATCGCCCGCCACATCGACCTGATCGTGATGATCAAGCGCGTCGTCTACAAGGACCCCGAGACCGGGGCCCGCCGCATCCGCCGCGTGGTCACCGACATCAGCGAGGTGCAGGCCGGCGAGTCCGTGGAAGGTGCACGGCCGATCGCCGCACCGATCTTCCAGGCGCACCCGCGCACCTACGAGCTCGGCCGCGGCGACGGGCGCCCCACACCGGAGCTGCTCGAGGACCTCAAGCACGCCGGGTTCGACCCGCGGATCCTGCTGAGGGAGGACGCGGCATGAACGGCGTCATGGCGGCTCTCGCCACCGCGATCGGGATCCTCGGTCTGCTCGTCCTCGTGCTCGGGCTCCTCCCCGCCCCGGTGCCGCAGGGCCCGAAACCGCCAAGCCGGCTGCAGCTCGCGTTCCTCGACGCGCGTGGCCGCTTCGGCAAGCAGCGCATGATGCTCGCCGGCGCCGGCTTCATCGGCGGCGTCATCCTGTGGCTGTTCACCGGGTGGATCGTCTGGATCGTGATCGTTCCCCTCGCCGCGGTGGGCGTGCCCTGGCTGCTCAGCAGCGGGGGAGAGCAGCGCAAGCTCGACCGCCTCGAAGGGCTCGAGACCTGGACCCGCGGCCTCGCCGGCCTCACCGTCGCCGGATCCAGCCTCGAGCAGACGATCATCGCGTCCGTGAACAGCTCGCCCGACTCCATCCGCGACGAGGTCGCCCTGCTCGCCGCCCGACTCAACGCCCGCTGGCCGACCCGCTCCGCGCTGCGGAAGTTCGCCGACGACCTCGCCGACCCCACAGGCGACCTCATCGTCGCGCACCTGCTCCTCGCCGAGCGGGTCCGCGGTGCCGGCCTCGCCAACGCCCTCGAGGACCTCGCGCAGAGCATCGCCGAGGAAGTCGGCGTGCGCCGCAAGATCGAAGCCGACCGCGCCAAGCCCCGCCAGGCCATCCGCATCACCACGATCGCCACCGTCGTGCTGATCGGACTCATGCCCTTCATCAGCCAGTTCATGGCCCCGTACAAGACACCCCTCGGGCAGTTGATCCTGGCGGTCCTGATCGCACTGGACGTCGTCATGCTCCTCTGGCTGAAGAAGATCACCGCGGGCAAGCCGACACCGCGGATCCTCGCCGAACTCACCGAAACCAAGGGGGCAATGTGAACCCGCTCCTGTTCCTCATCCCCGGCGTTATCGTCGGTGTTGGCTTCGCCCTGGCGATCGCTGGGATGCTGCCTCAGCGCCCCGCGCTGAGCGCCGCACTCGACCGCCTCGGGAACACCACCCCCGCCGAGAAGACTACGGGTCAGCCGCTCGAGGTGCGCGTCGGCACCTGGGTGCACCGTCAGCTGCCCTCGGACGTCCGGTTCCTCACGATCCCCACCACGGATCTCGCTCTCATCGGCACGCCTGTCACGAAGTACCTGTACGACAAGGTTCTTCTCTCCTGCGTCGGACTCGTCGCCCCGCTCCTCTTCGGACTGGTGATGCAAGCCGCCGGCATCCTCCCGCTCTGGCTACCTGGGATCCTGGGCATCCCCTTGGCGATCGCGCTCTGGTTCGCACCCGACCAGGAGATCAAGAGCAAGGCACGCGACGCACGCGAGGAGTTCTCCCGCTCGGTCGCTGTCTACCTCGAGCTCGTCGCGGCCGAGCGTCGACGAGGCGCCCCAGCCGGCCGCGCGCTGACCAGCGCCGCCGAGGTCGGTAGCACCTGGGTGTTCACCCGACTCCGTCAGGAACTCAACCGCGCCAACTACGCCGGCGTCGCACCCTGGGATGCGCTCACCACGTTCAGCGCCGAGATCGGCGTCCCCGAGCTCGCTGACGTCGGCAAGATCGTAAGACTCGCAGGGGAGGAGGGTGCTAGCACATATGAGACACTGAGGGCGCGGGGGAAGTCGCTCCGCGTGCAGCTGCTCAACAACGAACACACGAAAGCGAATGAGGCATCCGAGCGCATGGTTCTCCCCGTGGTGGGATCGGCAGGCGTCTTCGTGCTGATCATCCTCACCCCGCTTCTGATGAATCTCTTCACCGCCTGATGTCCGATTTCCGATGATTCTCGTACCTATGGTCAACAGCACACACAGATTGGAGCTCCCATGAGCACTCTCAGCCGTCAATTCCTCTCCGGCATCCGCGACCGGTACACCGCACTGAAGGCGACCGATGATCGGGGGCTTCAGACGATCGAGTGGATCGGCTTGGTCGTCCTCGTCCTCGGTCTCGTCGGTCTCGTCGCGGTCGCGGTGACCGCATACGTGAACTCCCAGATCGCCCAGATCCCCGGCTGATCATGTCCGGCCGCCCCCTGCTCCGCTTTCACCGCACGTCACCGGCGTGCGGTGAAAGCGAGCGCGGCTCGGCCTCAGTGGAGGCGATCGTAGCCATCCCCGTGGTGCTCCTGATCATCTTCGGAATCATCCAAGGCGTCGTCGTGCTGCAGGCAAACAACCTCGCGCAGGTCGCGGCATCCAGCGCCTACGAGACTGCTCGCCTCTACGACGCAACGACCGAGGACGGGATCGCACAGGGCAACGCGACCCTGTCCCAGGCAGGGACCACACTGAGCGGAACGGAAGTGACCGTGCAGCGCACCGCGGAAACAGTGACCGTCACCGTCACCGGCACCGCACCCTCCCTGCTCCCCGGAGTCCCGATCCCGATCTCCCGCACCGTCATCGGCCCAACCGAGAAGTGGGTCGGATGATGACCAAGATCCGTGTCGCCCTCCGACGCCTTCTCCGCACCCGCGAAGACGGCAGCATGAGCATTGAGCTCGTCGCGCTCGCCCCCGTATTCGCGCTGCTCATCCTGTTCCTCATCGCCGTCGGCCGCATCGCGCTCGCCGGTGACGCAGCTCAAGCCGCGGCAAACGCTGCAGCACGGGAGGCTTCACTCTCGCGGACCACGGCAGAAGCCCAGCAGGATGCGAACGCAGCCGCTCAGGCGTCGATGGCCCAGAGCGGCTACTCATGCAACACGCTGACCGTGAACATCGACGACAGCGGCCTCAACGTCCCCCTGGGACAGGTGGGCACCGTCTCGAGCACCATCACCTGCACTCTCAATCTCTCCGACATCGCCCTTCCCGGTCTCCCCGGCTCCTGGACGATGGAGAGGGACGCATCTTCGCCCGTCGACGCATACCGGGAGCGGCCATGAGCATCACCAAACTCCGCCGGACCATCGCCCGACTGCACAGTGACGAACGAGGCTCGATCTCGGTCATCGTGATCGGTTGCGTCGTGTTCCTCGTCCTGGTCGTAGGCCTCGTTGTCGACAGCTCAGGCAAGTACCAAGCGAGTCAAAACGCGCAGATGACCGCTGCGTCGGCTTCCCGCGCCGGCACCAACTCCGTCGCCGGCCAGGCCGTCGTCGACGGGACGCTGCAGCTCAACGGCAGCGCAGCCCAGGTCGCGGCGCAGAACTACCTCACCGCTGCCGGACTCGAAGGCACGGTTTCTGTCGTCGGCGACACCATCACAGTTAGCGTCGAAGACACGTACACCACCCGATTCCTCTCAATCATCGGGATCAACAGCCTTCCGGTCGGCGCGACGAGCTCGGCCCGGATCATCACACAGTAGGAGCTCCCCATGACCAGCAAGCGCATCATCACCGCACTCACGGCCGTTGCACTCAGCAGCATGCTCCTCGCCGGATGCACGACGACCAACGGACCGACCCCGACCCCGTCGACGGCATCGCCGACCCCCACCGCCACCGCGCCGACGTCGATCACCGGCGAGGCACCCAAGGACGAAGATGAGGCGATCGACAAGGCCAAGGCCACGATCGACCTGCTGCTCGCCACTCAGGCTCAGATCAGTGCGGCGGGCGGCACCGACGCCAGCGCATACGAGGCCGTCGCCACGGGCAAGACGCTCAAGGAGTTCCAGGAGGATGCTCTCCGGATCTCCAAGGGCCCGATCCTCAACGCGGACGGCGACAGTATCGAGGGTCAGTCGAAGGTTGAAGGGTCGCTCGTGTTCGAGCCCAAGACGGCTTACGGCCAGGAGTACGAGGGTGTCGAGAACGGCCTCGTGATTGTCCCCGGCTGCCTGGACGGCTCGCAGCGCAAGATCACGACCGCTGACGGCAAGCCCGCCATGGAGAACCCGAAGCCTCGTAACGAGGTCGAGTTCCACGTCATCTACAACGCAGAGACCAAGACGTGGCTCGTCAACGATCGCATCAGTCTGGGGACGACATGCTGAGACGAGCACTCGCTGCATTCGCCGCGATCCTCGCCCTCGCGGCAGGATCTCTCGTAGCCACCGCGCCTGCTCAGGCAGCTGGTGGCGTGTACTGCAATGACCTCAGTGTCTGCTATCTCACGATCTCTGTGCCTTCGGATCCGGCGCCGAACCCCGACAGCAACGGGTGGACCCCTGGCGCGCCGACTTGCTACTACGAGAACTCCGAGTCGGGTCTTCTGCAGCTCGGGTGGACGGCCGACGACATCCGCGTCTTCGACGGCGGCACCTACCAGCGCTTCTACGCGATCATCGACTGCGGCGGGTCGACCAACTACTGGTCGAACGTTCGCCAGTGCTACGTCTTCATGAAGGACGGCGTCTGGCCGGCACGCCCTCCGGGGTACTCACCCGAGGCCGGCTACTACGGCTGCATCATGTTCAACCCGTCGCCGGGCGGGTCGCCTGGGCTGGGCCAGGAGACCCAGTTTTGGAGCGAGACCGTTCCTCCGGGCCTGAAGGTGCTCACCCCTGGCCGCGCAGCTGCGCAGCTCATCGCGACCTTCCAGCTGCGCGGCGTCGACATCGGCATGGCGCCGCAGGTGAACCCCGCCTGGGGCCACCGCCGCAGCTACGTCGGCATCCCGGTCTGGCTGTGGGTCGAGAACCCCCAGCCTCTGACCTGGGGCCCCTACACCGAGACTGCGACGCTGGGCGGACAGACGATCACCGCGACCGCCCAGGTGACCGGCATCCGCTGGAACATGGGCGACGGCCGCGAGGTCGTCTGCGGCAGTACCGGCACCGCCTACTCGGTCGGGTACGGGCTCAGCGACAGCCCGACGTGCGGGCACCGGTACGACCGCACCTCGCAGAACCAGCCTGGCGATCGCTACACCGTGACCGCGACAAGCCAGTGGTCCGTCACCTGGACGTCGCTCTCCGGCGCCAGCGGCACCGTCAACCTCACGACCTCGAGCTCGACCCAGCTGGAAATCAACGAGATCCAGTCGGTGAACGTCAAGCCCACCACGCCGAACGGCTGAGGAGGAACACCATGAAGCGCGTACTCGGAGGCCTTGCCTCTCTGGTCGTCCTGATCGGGCTGCTGGTGGGGATCCCCGCCGCGCTCGTGTTCTTCGCCGGCAACCCGTTCCCCACCGGGGACGAGCTCGCCCGCGTCCTGTCCGGCCCGGATGTCGGCGGAGTGTTCTTCGTCGGCACCGTGCTCCCGCTGATCGGCTGGCTCGCGTGGCTGTCGATGGCGATCGCGATCCTGGTCGAGATCCCGGCACAGATCCGCCGGATGCCCGCGCCGAGGATCCCGGGCCTCGGTCTGCAGCAGAAGGGCGCATCCGTCCTCGTCGGCGCGATCGTCGCCATGGTAACGATCGGCGGCGGCGCCACCGCAGCGACGGCGGCCGAGCTCCCTGCAGCTCCGACGACGGTCATGTCGCAGTCGTTCGTGCAGACGTCGACCGTCGCAACCGACGCGAGCTCGCACGTCGACGAAGCGGCGCCTGCCGCTGTGCAGGAGGCGGGGCCGACGTACACCGTGCAGGACGGCGATTCGCTCTGGCAGATCGCGGAGAAGCAGCTCGGTCAGGGTGAGCGGTGGCAGGAGATCGCGGATCTCAACTACGGCGTCGAGCAGGCCGACGGGTGGGCGCTGGACGGCCAGCACTGGCTCAACGCCGGGTGGGTGCTCAAGCTCCCCGCGGATGCCGCGTCACCGGCTGCAGAGTCGGCGCCGGCGGCCGCGGCCGAGCAGCACACCGTGGTGGCCGGCGACACCCTCTGGGACATCGCGGAGGACGCCACCGGTGACGGCGCGAACTACCACGAGATCTTCGAGGCTTCGAAGGACACCGTCCAGCCCACGGGCCACAAGATCACCGACCCGAACCTGATCTACCCCGGCGACGTCGTCACCATCCCAGGCGCCGCGGCATCCGTCGCGCCCGCGCCGACGGCCGCTCCCGCCCCGGTCGAGCAGGCGCCGGCCGAGGCGCCCGTCGAAGCGCCGGCCGAGCAGGCTGCGCCGTCCGCTGAGGGCGCTCCTGCAGCTGACGCGCCGGCCGCGGATGCTGCCGCGCCCGAGAGCGAGCAGGCGGCGGTCCCGGACCTGTCGGGTCTGGGCCTGGGCACACCCTCTACCGAGACGCAGACGCCGGCGGAGGAGAAGTCGGCGCCGGCCGCGGCCGAGCAGGCATCGGTCGACGAGGGCGACGACTGGATCGACGAGCTGTTCAACGTGCGCACGATCGGCGGGCTCGGCGCGATCGCCGCGGCGGGTCTGCTCTCGCTTCTCGGCATCAAGC
The DNA here is from genome assembly GCA_030148105.1 of Microbacterium sp. Lineage (GTDB taxonomy): Bacteria > Actinomycetota > Actinomycetes > Actinomycetales > Microbacteriaceae > Microbacterium > Microbacterium lacus. Next base: position 41,547 of record JASBUD010000127.1, read on the forward strand.
GGATGAAGCAGCGCCGCCGTCGCCGTCCGGGCCAGCGGATCGCGATGCCGCAGGGCGAGGCCGGGACGATGGAGCTCGAGCTGCGCGCCGTGGAGAACCCGATGGGCATGGAGCACGTCGACCACGCGCTACGCCACCTGGCCATCTGGGCGCAGGACACGAACAACCAGCTGCCGCAGCTGTACGCGCTGCGCCTGTCCGATGCGGAGATCGCCCTCTACCTCGAGGAGCCGTTCGACCTGCCGGCGCCGTTCGCTCCGGTCACCGACGACAAGACCGCGTGGACGGTCGACCCGGAGCAGCTGCCCGAGCTCGAGCGCATCCCCAGCTCGCCGTGGCCGGCGCTGGTCACCATCGGCCAGGACCAGGGCGACGCGCACCTCATGGTCGACCTCGAGCACATCGGCGCTCTGAACCTCACCGGCAACCCGTCGACGATCTCCGGTGCACTCACGGGCCTGGCCGTCGAGCTCGCGACGAGCCAGTGGGCGGACGACCTGTCGGTCACGCTCGTCGGGATCGCCCCGGGCCTGCCGGCAGCGCTCGACACCGGCCGGATCCGGCACATCGACGACGTCGACGAGCTGATGCGCGTACTGCGCGCTCAGGCCGCGTCGACGAAGGCCACGCTCGACGAGCTCGGCGTGAACTCGATCGAGGAGGCCCGCTCGCTCGGGATGTTCGCCGAGGCGTGGACCCCCGAGATCGTCATCCTCGGCGAGATGCCCGACGAGGCCACGAAGGCGGAGATCGCTGACCTGGTCACGCGGGTCCCGCGCGTGGGCGTCGCGGCCATCGCCGCCGGTGAGCTCGCAGGGGAGTGGACGCTGCACCTCACCGACGACAAGACCGCCAACCTCAACATCCCCGCCGCAGGCGCGAGCCTCCCGCTGACCCCGCAGATCGTGAACGAGGACGAGCTGCGCCGGATCATGGAGCTGTTCGCCACCACGGAGGAGGCACCCACCCAAACCTCCACGTACACCGAGGCGGAGATCTCGCTCGAGGACATCCCCGCGGCCGCGGCCGTAGCCACGCTCGTCGCCGAGACCCCGGCCGCGTCGACGGACTGGCGGGCCTCGCTCGGGCTCGACGAGCTCCCGGCGCAGACCGACATGGTCGACGTCGACGAGGAGCCCGCCGAGACGGCCGACGAGGCACCCGCCGCCGAGGCCGAGACCGCCGAGCACGCCGAGGCGGCCGCCGAGACCGTCGTCGACGTCGACGAGGAGCCCGTCGACGAGGAGCCTGCCGCTCCCGCCGTCGACGAGATCTTCCCGGCCGACGTGCCGTGGCTGCAGATCCTCGGCCCGGTGACGCTGCACAACGCGCAGGGACCCGAGCCGCGCACCCCGCAGACCTCGGAGATCAACCGCTCCGCCGTCGTCCGCTCGACCGAGCTGCTCGCCTTCCTCGCGCTCAACCCGGGCGCCTCAGCGATCAGCGTGCACGACGCGCTCTGGCCAGGCAAGCTCGCCACCGGCAAGCAGGCCCAGCAGAACCGCAACGGCCTGGCCTCCAAAGCCCGCAAGTGGATCGGCGTCTCGGCCGACGAGGAGGAGTGGTTCCCGAAGGTCGGCGCCCAGGGCTACCGCCTCCACGAGCTCGTCCGCACCGACTGGGACGTCTGGAAGGAGCTCATCGGTGACGACCTCTCCAAGACCTCGACGGAGAACCTGATCGCCGCACTGCGCCTGGTGCAGGGACAGCCGTTCAGCGGCGTCCGCGACAAGTACTACCGCTGGGCCGAGGTCCTGCGCACCGAGATCATCCAGGCGATCGGCGACGCCGCACACGAGCTCGTCACCCGCTCGCTGCGCACCAGCCGCATCGCGGATGCCCGCCTCGCCGCCACAGTCGGCCGCCAGATCGACCCGGTCAACGAGACCCTGTGGCGCGACGCGATGCTCGCCGAGTCCCTCGCCGGCGACAAGGACGGCTTCGAGCGCATCGTCAGCCAGCACGAAGACGAGCTCGACAGCTTCGAAGACGGCTACGAGCCCGAGCCCGAGACCGTCGAGCTCATCGACCAGATCCGCGGCCGATTCTGACCAGCCGATGACAGCGACCAGCCCCGCCGACGTGCCCCAGACCCGGAACCCGAACCCGGCCATCTGGGCGCTCACCGGAGCCGCCGGCGGGGCAACCGCTCTCATCGCCACCGCGATCACCACCATCGCCGCCAACCCCCTCCCGATCCTCGAGTGGCTGCTCATCGCCGCAGTGGCCACCATTGGCGCCTGGCTGGCCGTCTACGACTTCCGAGAGCGCCGCCTTCCCAACCGGCTCGTCTGGCCCCTCTACGCCGTCACAGGCGTCCTGGTGGCCTCCTGCGGCCTCGTCACCGGCGACCTCGGTCACGTGGGCATCGCCGTCCTCGCCGGCGCCGCCCTCTGGGCGATCTACTTCGTCCTCGGCCTCCTCGGCGCCGTCGCCTACGGTGACGTCAAGCTCGCCGGCGCCCTCGCCCTCGCCCTCGGCTGGTGGGGCATCATCCCCGCCCTCCTCGGCGCCGCGGCCGCCTACGTCCTCGCCCTCCCGCACGCCGCGATCCACGCCGCCGGCCGCCCCGGCCGCCAGATCCCCTTCGGCCCCTACATGGTCGCCGGCACCGTCGCCGTCGCCCTCTGGCAGATCCTCACCACCAGCTGAACGGAGCACCCCGCCATGACCGACAACGTCACGATCCCGTACACCCAATACCGCTCGTTCTTCGAGAACTCCGCCGCCCACTTCGGCCAGCTCGACGCCCGCCACACCGCACACCTCGGCGCCTACCACCCCAGCGACAACATCGGCCGCCTCCTCTGCCGCGTCTGGACCATCCGACCCGACGACGCCGGCCTCGCGCTCGCCGCGTACATGGTGGCGCTGAACAACGAGTGCGATCGCCTCGAGGTGTCGCGGCCCGGTCTCAAGAAGGTCTCCTCGGGCCTGCCTCTCTCGGTGAATGAGAACGAGTTCCCCGACGTCGATGTCGCCAAGATGGTCGCGACGGTCACGCGCGAGGTCCCCGGCTACTACAGCGACGCGGCGTGAGCTCATGATCGCGGAGATCCCCGTCGACGTCCCCGAGGGCAGCGAGCTGCTCGCCGTGGCGACGTTCCTGCGCGCAGCGGACGGGGAGATCACGATGCGCATCGCGAACGTGACCGGCGTCGAATCGCCGTGGACGCCAGCTGCGCAGGCGCGGGCGCTGCGGATGCTCGCCACCGGCGTCGAGGCCGAGGCGATCGCGCAGCCGGCGAGCGATCGCGCATGAGCGAGATCGACTTCGACACGTACCTCGAGCGGCTGCGGAGCACCGGGAGCATCGCGCTGCTGCAGCAGGAACTGCCGGCGCCCGTCGACGAGTTCCGCCGCGGCCTGCGCCGTGCAGCGCGCGCCGCCGGCATCCGAGTACTCACCTCGCGGCAGGGCGGGTCGTTCATCGCGTGGGACCCGGCGTTCGAGGTGCCGGCCGAGGCGCTGCGCGCCGCGATGGACGCGCTCACGATCCTCCCGTCGACGGTCGCGACATGCCCCGACGACCTGGTCGTGATGCGCGATGCACCTGGTGGCGGATGGGTCTGCCCCGAGTGCGGCCGCCGCGTCGAGCTCCCGCCGTCGACGAGGCCGAAACCGGACGACACGGGGATCCCCGGGATCAACGGCGGCTGACGAATTGGTCCAGCAGCCGGCTGGACGATTGCCGATCGGCATTTGCGCAACGGCTCGTTGCGCAAATGATCTCGTCCAACGATCCGTTGGACTATTGACCAGAGGAGGGCCATGGACGCAGCGCTGGATGCTGAGGGGAACCCGGTCACGATCGACCAGGTCCGCGGTCTCGCCGTGCTTCCGGATCTCTGGTGCCCGGGTGAGCTGCGCGACGGCTCCGAGTGCGGCGCCAAGGTGTGGGCGACGTCGCTGCAGAGCACGAAGCGCGCCGCGGCGTTCGCCGCTCACCATGGCGAAGGGTGCGACGAGGGATCGGAGCGGTCGAAGGACCGCCCGGGCGATGCCGGCCACGAGCACCCGCAGGGCACCCGGCCGGTCCGGTGGCGGATGCGCCTCGGCATCGCTGAGCCCTCCACTGGCCCGGACGGTCGTCGACGTCCCGACTCGAAGCGGCCCGGGCAGCTGACCCGCCGATACCGCACCGAGCCGAGCCAGCAGGAGGCGGACAGCGCCGACCAGCGCTCGTTCTCGACGATGCTGGTGAACCTGCTCGCCGACACGATGCCGGCCGGCCTCGAGCTCGTCATCGGCACCCAGGATCCGGTGCCTGCCGACCAGGTCATCGTGCATGCCCGGGATGCCGCGATCACCACCCGGCTCGACACGGATCTCATCATCTGGGGGAAGGTCGCCGGCTACACGCGCACGCAGTGGGACGGGCTCATGCTGCGCCTTGTCGACGCGGCCGACCAGGTCGCGATCCTCGTCGACAAGAAGAACCTCGCCCGCCTGCAGATCACCGACGCCGGCACCCTCGTCGGCCGGCACGTGATCGCCTACGGCCGGTACACCCTCCCGGAAGGCTCCCGGCGGCCGCACGTGCGCGCCGCGCACGCCTCGGTGGCGTTCAACCCGCGGGTGGTGCGTCGACGCCGCTGAGCGGCCGTCTGTGGCCGGTGAGAGGATCGTCGCATGTGCGGACGATTCGCCAGCGACCGGCCAGGTCAGCAGCTGCTGCAGGACTACGCCGCGACCGCGGCCGACGACGCCCAGGAGTGGCGCGGGTCGTACAGCATCGCCCCGACGAACGCGATGCCGATCGTGCGGGAACGGGTCGACTCGAGCAGCGGTGAGCTGCACCGCACCCTCGATGTCGTGCGGTGGGACTTCTGGCCGTCGTTCATCGAGAAGAAGACCAAGCCCAACTTCAACGCGAGGATCGAGCGGCTCACCACCAGCGGACTCTGGCGCGGCGCGTTCGCGTCCTCACGGGCGCTCGTGCCGATGCGCGGCTACTACGAGTGGACCGGGCCGAAGGTGGACCGGCAGCCGCACTTCCTGCACGCCGAGGACGGCGAGCTGCTCACGGCCGCGGGGATCTACACCGCCCGTCGCGTCGGCGACGACTGGATGCTCTCGGCCGCGATCATCACCAGGCCGGCGCGCGACGCGAGCGGCGAGATCCACGACAGGATGCCGGTGTTCCTCGAGCGCGACGTCTGGGAGGAGTACCTGCAACCGGGCAAGCTCAACCAGGCGGGCCAGGAGCACATGCTCGAGCTGCTCACCGCCGAGTCCGACCGTGTCGCCGGCAGCATCGCCACCTACGAGGTCGACCGGAAGGTGAACTACACCACCCGCGTCGACCCGTCGGACGCTTCGCTGATCGACCCTCTCTGAGCTACCGCGCGCTGTCAGAAGGCTTCACGCCAGTGCCCTCGAGGAACGAGAGCGGGAGGTTCCAGACCCGCATGCCTTTGCCGTCGAGGCGGCGGAAGACCGTCCACGCTCCGTCTATCGGCCGCTCGATCCACCCTGCTTGTCCCAGGGCTCTCCCGATCGTCTTCGGGCCCACATTTCGCACCTGGTGCCGCTGCAGGAGTTGTCTCGCCGCAGACGGGATGATGAGCACGCGGTCACCCTTCACCCTCCCAAGCTCGACGGCATCCTGCCCCTCGACGGAGGGGGCCTCGAGCACCGCCTCGCCAGAAATGAGCGCCGCTCGGATCACGCTTTGGATGTCGGAGATCACTTGCACGTCCATCCGGTACTCCCGCACGGGGTAGCGCGTCGGCGCGAACTCGTTCTCGTGCACGCTGCCGAGGATCTCGATGGGCAGGCTCCACACCCGGGTCAGATGGTCGTCGACGCGGCGGGGGATCGTCCACGTGCCGTCGGCTGGCTGGTGGAGCCACCCTGCCGCGTTCAAGGAGCGTGCGATCTGCAGCGTGGATCCGCTCATCAGGCCCGAGCTCTCGACGAGCTCGTGAGCGACCTTGGGCACGACGTAGAACGCATCGTCGTGAACACGACCCAGAACGGGGAGGTGGGCGAGCTCAGGACCGCTCTGGTGACTGAGGCGCACCCGCCCCGTGGCGATCGCGTCGATAATCAGATCTCGGGTGAATGTGCCGAGGGAGGCATCGACCGCTGCTGGCGGCCGCCGGCGTGACTTGGTGGACTTGGTGCTTGTCGCCTCGCTCGCGGGCACCATGTGCACCGAGCGCGCAGGCCAGGGGATCTCCGTCTGGACGTGCTCGGCCGAGAGGAACCTCGCGAGGATCTCCCGGCCGACTGAGAGCGCATCGACCGGGGTGAGCGTCAACGCGTCGAGGCTCTGGAAGTACACCGATTCGCGCTCCACCCAGATCCATCGACCGATCCGCCTGCCGAGCTCTCGACGCGCAGCTGCAGCCGACGGTGTAGCCACCTTCAGCTCACGAGGCCACTCGTTCGTCTTCAGCTCGATCGGCAGAGCACGCTCGAGGTACTTCTGCGGGAGCGGCTGCGCGCCTGTGATGACGGAGAGCCGGATCCGCTGATCCGGGTTCGGCACGTAGCGCGGCAACTGCGACAGCTCCATCGCCGTCAGGATGTGAGGCAACCAGCGTCGCCACTCACGGTGCGTCGTTCTCTCGAGGTACGGCGGGACGATGTAGGGGAACAGCAGCGGATCGGGCCCTTCATACGCCGCCGGGCGGCCTTCGAAGTCGATCCAGTCTCCATCGAAGTCCCCGTTGCGCCCCGCCAGCTCCGTGGCCGCTCGAGCGAGCGTCCCCGGTGCCGACGGCAGAGTGGGGTCGATGGCGTCGTGGAACAGGTAGATCGGCATGGGGAACGGCTGCAACCACGAGAACACCGCGGCGTCCAGCATCGGGCGCCACTCGGCGATCCGACTCGCAACACCGAGAGCACGGTCGTAAACCTCGACCGTCGACGCCGTCACCAGGTCCATCTGAGCCTCGAATCCTTCGGATGGGGCGCTTCCCGCCAGCCTGATACGGCGGTCTGGCAGCCCGCCCCACTGCATCTGCCCCACATCGAGGCAAGTTGAATACTCCTGATCAGAGGCTATATCGCCGAGCCGCAACGAGTCAACGTTACATTTATCTGCAACGGCTGAAACAGTCAGGTCGGATCAGTCAAAATCACTCTGACCTGGGGTTTTCCTCCGCTGATACGGTGATCCGGGTCTGGCGAAACAGCTCTTCATATGAGAAAAATCGCACCATCGGTGCTGCGCCCTCGAAAAACTTCTGACCCCGATGTCCGATCTGAGGCTGCGGGCGCACCTATGGAGGTCATGGGCACTTGGATGACTGCGCGACGCGCCGGGGTAAATCTGTTTCTGTTTCAGGTCCGGGGTGCTATACATGACGCATGGTCGATGAAAGGAAGCCCGGTCGTCGCGACCGGGGCGCGAGGAAGAACCTCCTCTCGCGCGTGCCTGACGATCAGTACGCCGTCTACGAAGCCGCAGCTGAGCGCCTCGGCATCCCGATCGGCTCGTACAGCACGATGCGTCTGGCAGAGATCCACAACCTCCCCGTGCCGGACTACATCCTCGAGGAGATCCGCGCAGCTGCCGATCGACGAGCAGCTGCAGCAGCCAAGGCTTCCCGCGACCAGATCGCAGGTTTCGACTCTCTTGAAGGAGGCCGGCCTTTGGCACGCAGCGCCTAGAACGAGGAAAGTCTCCCGGTCGGCAAACCGAGAGACTTTCGAAGAGTGTGGTTCGAACCTTGCTGTCCAGGCGTCCGGTTCGAGGTTTTGAGTTAGCGACCCGCGAGGGGCGTTTCACGTACCTGAAAGGAGGTGCGCATGTCTATGGTAGCCCAACTTCGTCTTTTTTCGGTCTCTGATACTGAATTTCCCAGCATCCGCCGTCGCGCACCTCGCGCGGGTGGATGCTCATGACCCTGATCTCGACCCCTGAATCCGCACGCAGCGCGTTCGACCGCGTCTGGGACGCTCTCGACGTCAACGGCTACAAGCCGGAGTCTCGCCGCGGCGACCAGTTCATGGCGCTGTGCCCCGTGCACGGCGACAGCCACCGCTCCCTGTCGGTGAAGAACGACCGCGCCAACGAGAAGGTGCTGCTGAACTGCTTCACCTGCCACGCCGACGTCCGCGAGATCACCGCGGCGATCGGCCTCGGCGTCAAGGATCTGTTCGACTCCCCGCTGCCGGAGCGCACTGAGGGCCAACCCCGCCGCAAGCCGAAGGTGCGGTTCACCGCAGCACCGAAGCTCCCGCCTCGCCTGACCAACAAGTCGACCGCCAACGTCGACAAGTTCAAGGGCGCGAAGTGGGAGCGGGTCACGACCTACCCGTACTTCAACGCCGAGGGCACCCTCGTCGAGGAGGTCATCCGCGAGACGGCCACCGTCGACGGCGAGACCCGCAAGCGGTTCAAGCAGCGGTTCCTCGGCCCGAACGGCCGCATGGTCGCGAAGAAGCCCGATGACTTCGTGTCGGTCCTGTACAGGCACCCCGAGGTGCTGCAGGCGATCGAGGCCGGCACCCGCGTCTGGCTGCTCGAGGGGGAGAAGGACGTCGAGAACGCCGAGGCCGCAGGCCTCGTCGCTACCACGAACGCGCAGGGCTCCGGATCCTTCCCCCGCGAGCTCGCCGAGATCTTCCAGGGAGCCGACGTCGCCGTGGTCGCTGACCGCGATGTCGCCGGCTACTCCCGGGCCGCCGAGCTGCACAAGCTGCTCGGCGGTGTCGGCGCCACCGTCACCCTGTACAGGCCGGCCGTCGACGACGACAAGGCCGACCTGACCGACCACCTCGAGGCCGGCTACACCGTCGACCAGCTCGAGCAGCTCACCCCGAACGCGGCGCAGCTGCTCGCCATGCTCGGCGAGCTCCGCAAGATGCTCACCGGTGAGGGCCGCAGCGACACCGTCCAGGTCTGCCGTGACGAGATCGACGCGCAGCTGGCATCCGGCGCTGACTTCCACGAGGTGCAGCGCAACGTCGAGCTGTGGGCGGGGGAGTCCGTCCGCCGTGTCGCGAAGATGCGGGATCACCTCGAGCACACCGTCGCCATGGTGCCGGCGTCGACGCCGCTCGAGCGCGCGGCCGTTCACGATGCCCGTCACGTGATCCAGGACGCCGTCGTGATCGCTCGTGACGCGCACGAAATCGCGGATCTGCCGATCCCTGATGCCCTCGCCGCCCCGGTCACCCCGCTGCAGCCGGGCGGATCCGGCAGTGGCGACGACAGCGAGCCGCCCCGGTTCGACGGCAACCAGTTCTTCCCCGGCGACGACGGATCCGCGAACGAGGGAACCCGGTTCGGTGTGCGCCTCGGTCAGACCGTGCAGATCAAGGTCGAGCGCGACGGCGACGATTTCCGCAACCGGTACATCCGCGTCTTCGACGGTTGGGGCGAGGTACTCGCCGCCAGCTACGAGGACTCCGGCCACGAGACCCACTCAACCCCGCCGACCACCGAGATCACCGTCGCCTTCCACCGTTGGGTGCGCGATCCCGAGACCGGTAAGCCGATGCGCGACGACAACGGCGACATCCTGATCGAGGACGCCACGGTCGTCTGGGATGACGAGCAGATCCGCGACGGCTCCTGGGCGAACTCGCTGCCGTGGCTCGGCATGCTCGAGTCCACCTCCCGCCGCGGCAAGGACCTGTTCTGGGATGCCCTCTACGGCGCCCGCCCGACCCCGTCGCAGCGCTCCAAGGTCTACACCGGCACCGGATGGCGCGAGGACAGCGCCTTCGGCCCGTACTTCGTGCACGCCGGCGGGGCGATCACCGCCGAGGGGTCTATCCCCGTCTCCACCCGCCTCACCGGCGGTCTGCAGCGACTGCACCTGCCCGACCCGACCGCGGATGCGCAGCTGCTGCGTGAGGCTTGGCTCGAGTCGACCGAGATCTTCCGTGGGCGGATTCCGGCGCGCGTGATCGCTCCGCTGCTGGGCCTGGTCTGGCAGGCTCCGTTCAGCCCTGTCCCGCTGATCACCTACGTTTACGGCCCTCCCGGCGCCGGTAAGAGCTCGAGCGCTCGCTGCGCGATGCACTTCCTCGCTCCGGAGCTCACCCAGGAGAACAGCGAGGCGCCGAAGACGATCCTGTCGGCCACGAGCGCCGGTGACTCCGCGATCGCCATGACCCGCATCCTCGCCAACGCTCGGCACATGGCCGTCCTCGCCGACGACTTCGTCGACACCGACATCCGCAAGGCCGTCGCCAGGTTCGAGTTCCTCGTGCGCGCCGTGTTCGACCGTGAGGGCCGCAAGGTCGGCGGACAGCGCGGCGGGGTCAAGGAAGCACCCGCGATCGACGCCTCGGTCATCGCCACTGGACAGATCGGCCTCAACGGATCCGCGCTGCAGCGCACGTTCTCAATCGGCCTGAACCCGGGTGAGATCGAAGATCCCGACCTCACGTTCGGGCTCCTCGAGCAGAGCGGTCGCCGCAACAGCCGGGCGCTGCTCGGCGCGTCGCTGATCCGCTGGCTCGCCAAGCACCGGGAAGCTCTCCGCGAGCACTACTTCAGCGGCTCGGAGGACGCCATCCACACGAAGGCGCAGCTCGCGAAGCTGTGGCGAGAGCGCACTGCCCCGCTCCCGCACGATCCCGGCGCCAAGGGGCGCATGAAGGACGCGGCGGTCAACGCCGATCACGGCATCCGGCTCATGCTGCGCATGCTCGTCGAGGTCGGCGCGATCTCGACGGAGGAGGCCACCGACTTCCACAAGTGGGCCGATCAGGGTATCTGGGACGCTCTCGTGCGCCAGGAGGGCGGTCAGAGCAACCCCGGCGTCATGGCGATCGAGCTGCTTCGCGAGGCCCTCGCCTCCGGCGCCGCGCACCTAGTCACCACGACCGGAGAGATCCCCGAAGAGGCGGAGCAGCTGGGCTGGACGCGCCGCGGCATCCCGCCGCAGGACACCTGGTCTCCGAACGGTGTCCGCGTCGGTGCGATCAAGTACAACCGTGACGGCGAGTCGCGCCTCTACCTGCACCCGAAGGTGATGATCGACGTCATCACGCGCATCGCCGCCGGCACCGGGGAGCCGATCACCGACTCCGTCCACTCCATCGGTGGAAGCTTCATCGCCCACGGCTGGACGAAGGCAGACGGCGAGGGCAACCAGACTCTCGGACGCCGTGTCGAGGGCCGTTTCACTCGTGTCTGGGACATCCCGCTCAGCGTGCTGCTCGGCGACGACGGCGACGGTGAGGACGACGACGAGACCGGCGACCACACCCCGCAGACGCCCATCGGCGGCCCCAGCGCTACCCTGTTCGACGTTCCGCCGACACGGCCGGCCCCACCGTCCCCTCCGGCAGCTGAGCAGCCCGCTCCGGCTCCGGAAGGTGCTCCCGCGGCCGAGGCGCCCACGGCGGCGGCTCCGGCCGCTCAGAAGCCTGCAGCGCGCCGCACCGCGGCGGGCGAGTTCGCCGCGGCCGCCGCGGTGCTGGACACCGATGGACTGTGGCTGCCGGACGGGACGCTGGTCCCGCTTGAGCGGCCGATCGAGCACCTCGGCAACATCGCCGAGCTCGTCGCGCAGCTGCGCCTGGGCACGAAGAACCAGTGGAAGAACGAGGCTGGCCAGATCTACGCCACGGCGGATGCCGCCCGTGCGCTCGGGATCCCCGTCGACGAGCTGCCCTCGCCCGAGCGGCGTCTCGGCTCGATCCTCCACGACCTCACCGTCGACCACCCCCTCGTCCTGGGTGCGCGTGAGGCCGGCTACGAGGTCGGCGGGCAGGACAACGCGCTCAGCGCGACCACCCGTATCTGGAAGCCGGGCGAGAGCCGGCTGCAGGCCCGGTTCGTGATCATCCCCGCGCTGCGCGACGACTTCCAGCACCTCATCGGCGACAACCCGGCGCCGGCCGTCCTCGCGCACCGCCTCGACCTGTTCGCCAGCGCGCTGCAGACCCCGTATGCGGTGAACGCCTCCACGACCGGCCAGGACCTCATGTTCCACCTGGCGCCCTCGAAGGAGGAGCGTATCGCCCGGTTCACGCCGCACAAGCCCGTCGAGCCCGCGACGATCCCGACGCTCGAGATGGACATCAACTGGCACCGTCAGCCGACCGAGGAAGAGCTGCAGCACCGCTGGCTGCACGCCTACGACCGCGGCGGCAGCTACCTCGCCGGCGTGAGCGGTTGCGAGCTCGGCATCGGGGAGCCGTCCTATCACCCGAACGGCGTCGCCTTCGATCGCAAGCTGCCCGGCTACTGGAAGGTCAACCTGCCCGAGCGTGCCGAGTGGCTCGTGCCCAACCCGCTCGACCCGATCAACCGCGACAAGAGCCTCGCCGGTCTCGAGTCCTGGGTCTCGACCCCGACGCTCGAGCTCGCGATCGAGTGGGGCTACGAGTTCGAGATCCTCGAGGCGTGGACGTGGGAGAACCACACCCGCCTGCTGGACACCTGGTATGAGCGGATCCGCAACGCCCGCACCGAGCTCGACACAGCTGACCCGGATGCGCAGGCGGCCCGCGATCTCCTCAAGGAGGTTTACGTCCGCAGCCTCGGGCTGATGGCCAGCTTCGAGCACCACGAGGGCAAGCCCGGCTTCGCCCCTGAGCGCTACCACGCGATCCAGGCCCGCGCCCGGGCGAACATCCTCCGCCGTGTCAAGAAGATCGGCGACGAGACCGGCCGTTGGCCCGTCGCGATCACCCGTGACACCGTCCTGTACACGTCGCCGCTGACCGACCCGGACAAGGCCTGGCCGGGCGACGAGCGCAACTACGGCCGGGGCCTGGGCCAGTTCAAGTACGAGGGTTCGGCCGACCTGCAGGAGCACCTGCCGTTCCTCACCGGCAAGGGCCGCTACGAGGGCAAGTCCCACCTCATCGAGCTCATCTGATCCACGAAGGGAGTAGACCATGGCAACCGACGACGACGCGCTGAAGCAGCGCAACACGCTGTTCCAGGCGATCAGCTGGCTCGGCTCTGAGTCCGAGCCGTCGACCCCGGGGACCGGGGGAGCTGAGGCATCCGATGTCGCGAAGCACCTGCGCACGCTCTACTCGACGACCCGCACGATCACTACGCCGGGTGGCGTCAAGAAGTCGGTCACGAAGATTTCCACCGCCGAGGCCGCGAAGGCGCTCGGCGTCAGTCAGCGCACGGTGCAGCGGTGGCTGAAGGGCGTCCACAACCCCAAGCAGACCGTGATGAATACCCTCAAGAAGAAGGCCCGCCAGGCCGTCACCACCAAGCGCGGCCGCCAGCAGATGGTGCGCCGAGCTCGCGCGAACCAGCGCATCCCGATGGGCGGCGTGAAGGTCTCCGTCACCGGCACGCAGGGACCGCGCGACTACTCACGCGATCGCACCATCCAGCAGAAGCTCACGCCGGAGGAGTACGAGAACTTCCGCAGCGCCTGGGCGATGGGCGGCGACGTCGCCGCCCGCGAGTACCTTGAGGCCGTCCTCAGCGAGAAGTACGTCGACGACTGGAAGATCGGCAAGATCTCCGGGATGAGCATGAACGGCATCGACGCCGGCGACGACCGCAGCGACCCCCGCGCCTCCCGCTGACCCCCGAACTTCCGAACTTACAGAGTAGAGAGGATCCACCGATGACCACTGCCACCGCAGACGCGGCGCACGAGCTGTTCGCGGCGATCGGTCGTGAGATCGACGTCCACGACGACACCGCCGTGCGCGAGCTGCTCTTCGGCGAGCTGCAGCTGCCGCATACGCCGGCGACCGCCGCAGGCCCGTCCCTCGCGATCGCCGATCTGCGCAAGCTCCACCACGAGACCTTCAACGCCCTCCTGGGCTCGATCATCACGCTCCGAGAGAGGAGGTGAATCGCATGACCGTCACCGTCTGGTGCAAGTGCTCAATCGCAGTGAGCATTGCCGGATGACTTCTCAGTTGTGGATGTGACCCATCGCGGGTCGAGGTGGCCGCTCCGGGATCACATTCGGCGGATGGTCGCGAGTGCCTCGTCGAGAGAGTGGAGAGCGCGGAGGACTTGGATGGAGCGGCTGAAGATCAAGCTGTTGAACATGGCATCGTCCGTCTTGGGCATGACGGAGCGAGAGACGACCCACGCGGCGGCTGATTCGATACCGACATCGTCGCTGAACATGTGTGCGGCGACCTCGTTGCGGATCTGCACGAGCGTCTCCTTGAAGGGTCGGTCGTCGGCGATATCCCGGACGCTTGCCTTGTAGGTGTTCTGTGCGGCTGTGAGCCCCAGGATGTCGATGAAGTTGGCGAAGCGTCCGGTCTGTGTGCGTGCGGTGCGTTGGAGGTCTCCTAGGACTCGGTAGACGCCTTCGATGCTCTCTCGGAGGACGAGGGCGAGGAGCTTCTCGGTCGTGACCCGCGCAGCAGGGTCTGCGGCCATGGCGCGCAACAGCACGCGCATGTCGACGTCGACCTGGACGATGAAGAACCGCGCAGCTGCGTATGCCTTCACCACGGCCGCCTCGTCGCCGGCGCCGGCAACGCTCTCGACGTCTCGCGCCCGGTGCTCGAGAGCTTCGACGGCGAGTGGGATGGTGCGGTCGAAGCCCGCGACGCTGTCGGCATTGGTTGGAGGCTGGCTCGGGGTACTCATCGTCCCAGCGTGGCAGGCGAATCGGCGCGCCGGTGGACCCTATTTCTCAATCGTCTTAAAGTTAAGGCATGAGTGCGCTGTTGGTGCATGGGCCGCGGATCATCGGCGCGCGGCGGCAGTTGTCGATCCCGCGGCGCGTGCTGGTGTCCGCGGGGATCGATGTGCCGGGACGGGTGCGGTTCGAGGTGACCGAGGGGGTGGTGTGTGTGCGTCGCGCAGAGGAGGGTGAGGAGGGTGCTCAAATGGTGTCAAAGGTGGGCCAGCTTGTGACTCCGCCGTGGGTGATGCAGACTCTCGGGGTTGGCGTGGGCGGCGCGATCTATGCTCGGCCGCGGAATGACGCCGTCGTGGAGGTCCTAGCCGGGTCTCGTCTGCAATTTGAGCCGGAGAGGGCAGCATGAGCATCTCCAACGTGCTTCAGGCTCCCCGCCGGAACGTCGCCGATCGCGCATGGGGTGAGCTCGGGCTGCGGGATGCCGCGGCCGCTCACGCGACCACGACGCTGCTGCCCGGCGCGGCGGTGATCCCGTTGACGACGTTCCTGGACGCGAACGTGTATCCGGTGGTCGTCTGGGACCGGCGCGCGCTGTCGGCGCGGCTGACCCGGATGGAGGGTCCGGCGGTGTCGACGGAAGCCGTGCGCGACCTGCTGGATGCGGGATGCCCGACGGTGCTGCGGGTCGCGGCGATGATCGGTGTGGGCGCGCCGACGCCGACGAGGCGGGCGTTGCGGCCGCTGCGGTCGCTGGCCAGGACGATCGGGATGTTCCCCGCGTTCCCGCGCCGGTCTCCGATGGTCGCGGAGGAGTTCGACGCGCAGGGGACGGCGCTGGTGGTGTGCGACGCGTCGAGCACCGAGGTGCATGTGGGCGGCGATGCCGGCGTGCGTGCGGGCTCGGCGTTGAGCCCGTTGTGGCGTCGGGTGTATGAGGAGCGTTTGTTCGAGTGGGCGATCCGGTCGGACGCGCTGCCGTGCGCGTTACCGGCCGTCGAGGGCCCTCACCCAGGAGTCCAGTGAGCGGGCCGGCGCCCAGCGGACGTCTTCCATCTCGACCTGGATCTCGGAGTGCAGAGTCTGGGCGTTCATCGCCTTCTCGCGGAACGACTTGAGGTTCTCCTCACGGGTCCCGGAGAGCAGGTTCGCCGCGAACGTGGCGATCGATCCGATGCTGTGTTCTGGTGCGGTGTGCTCGGTGACGTGGTCGAAGACCGCGCCGCCTTCGCAGATGTTGCAGTCGCACCAGAAGTAGTCCGCGGGGACCTGCGCCGCGACCAGCGGGAGCCGCTCGAGCAGGTGGTAGGACATCAGTCGCGGGACCAGCACGGAGGTGCCGGGGCTGCGGCCGCCGCCCTTGGAGGGCCAGATGTGGCGGAGGGTGCTGCTGGTGCCGACTGCGCCGAACTGGGCGCCGGCAGCGACCGCGGCGACGGCGGAGAGGTCGGTGCGCAGCAGCGCGATGCTCACCTGTGAGCCGAGCACGTGCAGCAGGCCGCGGACGGTGTCGACGGCGCCGAACGGGTCGGTGCTGTGGCCCAGGGCGAGGGCGACGGGGACGCCGGCGCGGTCGATCGCGGTGCGCAGTTGCTCGGCGGAGTTCTTCAGGATGAGGGACTCGATGGGCAGCAGCGTCATCACACTCCCCGAAGCCTGGGCGGCGATGTCGGCGCCGCGACCGAGGGCGAGGTCGACCTGGGCGATGTTCTCCAGGCTGATGTAGCCAGTGTCGGTGAGCGCGACCGGGGCGCCGTGGTCGAGCTGCCAGGTGACCCATTCGAGGCTGAGCGGGGCGTCGCCTGTGGCGCGGTTCTTGCCGGAGTAGCGGTTCGCGTCGAACAGGATCCGCGCGTCGGGGCCGGCGATGGAGCGGTGGGTGGTGAGCAGCTTGTCGGCGCCCGCGGTCTTGTTGCCGCCGGCGACGGTGTAGAGGGCGGTGATGCCGGCGTTGCGGCTGAACGCGGCGACGCGGTCGACCTTGGACTGTGGGGCGTGGATGAGGATGGCGCTGTCGATGCCCGTCCCGGCGGGAACCGGGGCGGGATGGTGACCGGAGGGCGGTGCGAGGTCGGTCATGTTGCGGCTCCCAACGTGATCGGAACGAGGTTCTCGGGTTGCGGGGTCTCCCCGAGGTAGTGACGGCGGAAGCCGTCTTCGGTCATGCCCGCCAGTCGTGCGATGTCGGCGACGCTCTGGTGGCGGATGTTCTTGTGGGCGTTGATGATCTGGGTCAGGGTGGACGGGGTTTCGACGGCCACGTCGCCGGGTTCGCTGTTGCGCCAGCCCATCTGGCCGAGGCGCATGTTGAACTCGCGGTATTGCCGGTCGGTGATGATCTCCAGGTCGTAGGCGCGGCGGATCAGCGCGCCGATCGACATGCCCCACTTCTCCTTCAGGGTCAGCAGACGCCGGAACTCTCCGGTGCGCAGCCCTGTCAGGTCGGGGCGGATGCTGTCGGCGGGTGCGAGCAGCTCGCCGGCGAACTTGTTGGCCTGGTCCTCCTGCTCGGGGCCGGGGATGTCGTGCATCAGCAGGTGCCCGAGCTCGTGTGCGACCGTGAACCGGAGCCGGTCGGGGGCGAGGCCCTTGGTGACCAGCATCATCGGGAACCGGGACTGGTCGCCAGGCCAGGTGGAGACGGCGTCCTGCCCGGGGGTGGCCAGGGGGCGTTCGATCACGATGATGCCGGCGGACTCCACGACGCCGACGAGGTTGTGGATCGGGCCGTCGCCGAGGTCCCAGCGTTGCCGGAGACGACGAGCGACTTCGCGCGGATCGCCATCCAGATCGATCGGGTCGCGGACCAGGGTGCGTTGCGGCCGCGGCGCGATCCCGGTGAGCAGGCCCTCCATCGTGAGCCGGGTCAGGTGGGTGAGCGCTTCGATGCGCCGCATCGTGCGGACCGTCATCGTGCTCGCCCGGCGGCGGTGGTGCAGGCAGCTGATCGCCAGGCCCGGGACGGTGGGCTGCTCCTCGAGGATCTCCGGCGGGCAGTCCAGCGCCTTCACGAGCGCGTCCCGGCGATCTGGGGTGAGCTCCAGCGCCCCCGTCTCCAGGCGGGAGATGACCGCCTGCGACACCCCTGCCTCACGTGCCAGCTCGGTCTGGTTCCAGCCCTTCGCCTCACGCAGCAGGGTGATCATCGAGATCGCCGCATCCGCCATCCTTCACCTCCGCCCACCAGGCTAGCATAAGAAATGCATTGTTTGCCGGGCATGTTCGCCGATTGGTCTGACGGCGTGTCATCAAGGAACGGCTGATGGTGCGAGGTGAGTGCTCCTGTCGTGTGCGAGTCGGGTCGGTGGTGATGCCTGATTGTGCAGCACCCCTCCGACATCGGCGTTGATCGCGCAAATTCTCCAACGAGTCGTTGGACAACTTGAGATGTGCGATCCTGGCAGGTTGCTCTTGAGGAGGTTGCCATGACGGAGGGATCGACGGGGCTGGTGGCGTTCCTGCTGGCGCGGATCGAGGAGGATGAGCGGATCGCGGGTCATGTCGCGGCGGTGTCGCCGACGGCTGATACCGGGTTCTGCGTGTGGGCGACGCAGTTCGCGTTCGATCCGGAGCGGATGATCGTTGCGATCGACTATCAGCGCGTGTTAGCGGAGTGCGCCGCGAAGCGCCGGATTGTCGACATGTTCCGCGCCGCCACTCCCGCCGCTGCGACGGCGGAGGTTCTGGAGGCGGTGCTGCGGGAGCTCGCGTTCGCTCATGCAGATCATCCCGACTACCGGGTCGCCTGGCGGATCTAGCGAAGTCTAGGGATGTCTAGCGTTTCCCTAGACTTCGCTAGTTTTGCTCGTCCGGCCGAGCGGTGCGGCGGACGAGACGAGTGGGCAGCCCGAGGGGCGCCGACAGTTGTCCCGCGGGCTGCGGGACAATTGTCGGTCCTTTGGGAACAGCACGATGGCGGAGCGAATCGAGTGCTGGTGGCTGGCCGTGGCGATGACGCTCAATCGGCCTTTGGGCCGTTGACCGATTACTGCGGGCCGCTGGTCGCCGCGACCGTCCGGTCACTGCCGGTGCGCAGCCGGCCTATCGCAGCGAGCACGATGGCGGCAGTTGCAGAGGCCCCTGCGATAACGGTGAGGGTGATCGCCGCGCCTGTGAGGTTTGCGGCGCCGAGCCATCCGGCGATGGGGTAGGTGATCAGGAAGCAGGCGTGGGAGAGGGCGAACTGGGCGGTGTAGACGAGATTCCGGTTCGCGGGTGTGGAGGCGTCGGCGAGCAGCCTCGATGAGGGCGTGTTTACCAGCGAGGTTCCCATCCCGAGAAGCACCCAGGTGCCCAGAAGGACGAACCAGCCGGTCCCGTTCGAGGTGGCGACTGAGGTGACGACGATGGCCGCGGCCAGCCCGGTGACGATGATGACACTGCCGGTGGTCATGGTGCGGATAACGCCGAGCCGTCCGACCAGCAAAGGGATGCTTAGCGCGACCACGAGCGATCCGATGCCGTAGCAGGCCAGCGCCAGAGCGAGAGCCTGGTCGTCGAGGCCGAACACGCCGCGGGCATAGACGACCGAGTTGACGAGGACGATTGCGGTGCCGGCGGCGACGACGATGTTGGTGAGCATCAGAAAGCGCAGCGTCGGGGTGCGGGCGAATACTTTCGCGCCCAGGGGCAGTCGCTGCCAGAACGGCAGCGCCGGCCCGTCATCTGGGTGAGCAGGCAGCTTCGAGAACAGCACGAGCAAGGCGGAGCCCGCGAACCCCGCGGCGGTGCCGACGAACAGGTTGTTGTAGCTGATCACCGTCAGTAGCGCCGCGGCGATCGTCGGGGACAGCAAGGCCTCGAGATCGTAGGCAAGTCGGGATAACGACAGGGCGCGGGTGTAGTCGTCGGGTTCTGGGAGGACCGAGGGAATCAGGGACTGGAACGCGGGGGTGAAGGTGGCGGAGGCCGACTGCAGCACGAACACGAGGATGTAGATCTGCCAGGCCTCGGTGACGAACGGGAGCATCAGCGCGATCGCGAGGCGGACCAGGTCGGCGGCGATCAGGACCGCTTTCTTGGGGAGCCGATCGACAACCGCGGCGACCAGTGGCGCGACGCCAACGTAGGCGACCATCTTGATCGTCAACGCCGTGCCCAGCACTGACCCCGCAGCGTCACCGGCGATCTCGAACGCGAGCAAGCCCAGCGCGACCGTGAGCAGGCCCGTGCCGAGGAGGGCGACGACCTGCGCGGAGAACAGCTTCGCGTAGGTGCCGTTGCGCAGCACCCGCAGCATCAGCGGATCGCCTCCGGGGCGGGGTGCGCGCCGCGGTGGTGGGCGGGATCGCTGCTGAGGGTGTGCTGGGCCTGGAAGATCGCGTCGGCGACCAACTGCCGGGCGTGTTCGTTCGCGAGCCGATAGAAGACCTTCGTGCCCTCCTGTCGGGTCAGCACGATTCGCGCCAGACGCAGCTTCGCCAGATGTTGCGACACCGCCGGAGCCGACTTGTCCACGATGTCCGCCAGGTGATTCACCGACAGCTCCTGGTCCCGCAGCGCGAGGATGATCCGGATCCGGGTCGCGTCGGCCAGCATCGAGAACACCTCGACCGCGAGCTCGACATACTCGCTCTCCGTCGACAACGAACATTTCGAATCTGCATGCATACGCAGATTATTGCACGAGAGGATCGGTCGACGCCTTGCGGACGAGTTCCTCACCAGTTCCCAGGAGCGGGCGTGTCCCTGTCACGGCTCGTCCCCGGACGCGCTGCAGCAGGTCTCCGGGCTGCTTGGCAGCGCCTGAGATCAGAGTCGGATCGCGGGGTATTGCGCGTAGGCGGACGCGGCGACGATCTGCCATCGTGCGGCGACGTTCGATGACATGCCGGTGAGGTCGCAGAGCGGGCCGAGGGGCATTGTCGCGGCGAGGTTGAGCAGTGCGGCCCCGCGGAGTCCGACGATGCGGCAGGTGAGATTCTGCAGGTCCGCGGCGAACCGACTGGCGTGAACGTGTGCGCCGGCGCGCAGCTTTGAGGGGAACAGCCATGTCGATTCGGTGTCCCAGCGCCGTGGCGTGGCGAGCTGCCGCCGGATCAACGCCGGCAAGGGCGGTGGCAGTTGGACCGGCGTGACCCCGAGGCGGAGCTGCATCTCGTCGCCGTTGTCGATGATGCTTGCGGTGGTCAGTCCGGAGATGGTTGTGATTGGTCTGCCGGTGATCCCTGCGATCAGCCCGCAGATGCGGGTGCGGAGCTGGATCGTCTCGTCGGTCGCGAACCGCCGCATCCATGCCCGGTAGGTGTCGATCGGGTAGGCGGTGTAGGGATCCGCGTAGCGGGAAGGGATCGGGTGGATGCGGTCGGCGGCGCCGCTGTGCGATGCCCACCGCAGGAACACGGCGAGTGGCTCGAAGTGACGCGGGTGCCGGTCGAGGTAGGACTCCACGGCTTGCTGTGATGCGGTCTTCAGCTCGAGCTGATGAGCGTCGAGGTCGGCGAGGAAGTGGGCGGCGATCCGGCAGATGCGGCGGGCGCGAACGAAGGTGCCCTCGGTGACTCCGTTGCGTTGGATGAGCAGGCGGGTGCGGGCCGGAACATGCCACCGGCAGAAGGGCCCGAGGGTGCGCATCATCTGCTCGGGGCGGCCGTCGAGGAACCTGTCGATCCAGGCCACGAACTGCACCCATGCCGTGTCCCGCGGTTCGAGCACGCCCACGTCGACGAGCGCGTGGCGCAGCAGGCTCACTGCCTGAACGGTGGGATGCTGATCCAACGCTTCGTGGGTGAGATCGATGTCCTCGGTGAGGATTTCGCGCAGGATCGCGGCGGATGCGCTGCGGCCGGGCCAGCGCGCCATGCTCTTGGGTTCCGGGTGTCGCAGCAAGCGTTGCCGGAGCGGCTCAAGGGCCTCGCGACGGGCGGGCGTTCCCGCGGCGAACAGGTCGTCCAGAGCGATGCGCGCCAGGCATGGGTAGCAGCGTTTCCCGTTGCGGATGTCCTCGATGCCGCAGTCGGCGCAGATGAACCGCGATCGCACCCCGGTGCAGGTGGAGCACGCGAGGGTGCCATCGTCCGTGACGGACGCGACCAGCCCGACCGCGCCGCAGCGAGGGCAGGGGCGACGTGTGCCGCGGATAACGTTGAAGCAGGGCTCGCAGGTCGCACCGCCAAGGAAGCGGACTCGGACTCGTCGTTCGTGGCCGCAGTGCACGCAAGGCTCAATCTTGCCCGGTGCGCATTGCGGGCAGACCGGGCCGTCCGGTGTGCGGTTCTGGACGAGCCGGTCGTGGCCGCAGCGGATACACGTCTCTTTCGCTTCTGGCCTTTGCCGACGGCAGGTGCCGCAGAAGCTCTTCCCGTCGATGCGGTGCGAGATCTTCCGGATCATGTCACAGCCGTCACAACGGCGGGTGTATCGAGCGTCCCGGCACTTGTCGCAGACCCGTCGCCCATCCTCGAGCGTCTGCGTGAGCAGCTGTTCCCGCCCGCAACCGCTGCAGAGAGGCAGAGCGACCGGGATCCCGCGATCTCGGAGCAGCCGCAGCAGCCGTTGCGCCTGACGGGGAAGGTGCGGGTCCGCGTCCGTGATCCAGGTCGCGTCGGCGTCGGTGAGGAACCGGCGAAGATGGCCCTGCCCCACCGGTGTGGGGGCGAGTTGCTCGAGCAGCTCACGCACTCCTTCCGCGCCGATCGTCGCCCACGGGTCGCCATGGTCAATCAGGGCGGCGATGTTGTCGGGAAGCGCGGTGGAGAGTCGCGAGGTCACGACCTGTCGGGTCGGGTGATCCGCGCGGGCACGGTCTTGAGCGTGCCGATGTCGGTGACGGTGGCGCCGCCCACGGCTTTCGGCTGCTCGCGTGCCGCGACGGTGAAGCTGATCAGGTCGTTCGGGGTGCAGTCCAGGATGACGCAGAGCGCGTCGAGGACCTCGATGTTCAGGCGTTGCGGAGGGGAGGTGACCAGCCGGTAGACCTGCTCACGTGACAGCTGCACGCCCTGTTCGGCGAGCAGCGGCACCAGCTCGGTGGTCTTGTAGAGGCCGCGCTCGGCGAGCTTGCGGCGAAGGTGCCAATCGAACAGTCGGGTCATGCGGTTGCTCCTTCTCCGAGCACGCGCCGCAGCGCTTCCTGGAAGATCCGGTTCTTGAAGTCGTCTCCAACTGACGTGTAAATCGCGGTCGTCGACGAGTGATTGTGTCCGACCTGCTCCTGCACGAACTGGGCGGCGTAGCCGAACTCAATCAGGTGGGTCACGTAGGAGTGGCGGAGGCTGTGCAACGTCAACGCGCGATCCAGGCCGACCGCGTCGCGGATCTCCGCGAACCGCTGATCAACCGTGCGGGTCGTGATGCGGGCACGCCTCTCACTGACCCAGAGCGCATCGCTCTCACCGGCCAGCCGGGGCCGCACCTCCTCGACCCAGTAGCGCAGCCCCTCGGATGCCCACGCGAACTCCGGGCATGCCAGCACGGCGCGGCGGCGCGGCGGTGACCCCTTCATCGCCTTGCCGTATCGAACCTGCACCTTCGCATACGCGCCCCACTCGGGAACGTAGGGATTCGAACGGAGATCGTTCAGGTCGAGCATCACCGCTTCGCGTCGCCGCAGACCGAATGCATAGACCGTCTTAAAGAACTGCGCATCTCGCAGTGCGGGCAATGCGCCCTTCTTGCGGTCCTCGAGCAGGTCGTGCGCGCGTTGATCGGCATGTGCGAAGAACGCCTCGAGCTCGTCGTAGCCGAATGGCCGTCGAGCGGGCTTCGCCTCGAACTCGGCCAGGTGCGCGAACGTGTTCCACGGATGGCAGATCTGAGCCGGCGCCGACCCGAAGCGTTCCATGCAGACGTCCACCCAGTCGTAGGCCGCATGCGAGATGTACCCGCAGAAGCCCTTCAACACCTGGTGGTAGCCGCGGATCGTGGAATGCGCCAACGGCTCGGGGCCTGCCAGCAACGACGAGGTGAAGTCCTCTACGTCCTGCGGCTGCCACTCCCACGGGTAGGTGCCCGCGAAACGGAAGAACCGCTTCACGCCGTACTGACTTCCCCGGATGGTGCCTTCCGACAGGCCACGCGAACGCATCGACACGGCGTACCCGCGCAACATCTCGTCGAACGTCGACCGCGCCGGATCCAGCAGCAGCACCGGCGCAAGAGACCGGACTTCGCGGGTCACCAAACCATCCTCACGCTTGCATCAGATGCCTCAAACATGCTGTGAACGTATCACGGAGTCTGCCAGTGCAACGAGGCATCCACGATTGAGCATTGTCGTCGCCTTGGCTGTTAGCGACGTCCCCGCTCACCGATCCATCCCCTGATCAGGAGATCGTCAATTTAGCCGCTCAACCAGCTGCCCTAGAAGGTTGCAGTCAGCCGCGATAGTCTGCGTCGAACAGTCCCGGTGCTGCCCGATTCAGACGCCAACATCACGGCACTATTGATTCATCCGATGCAACTTCGCCCGCTTGTCTACACCAAGCCTTCCTGCGTCCAGTGCAACGCGACCTACCGCGCGCTGGATGCCAAGAGCATCGACTACGAGATCCACGACCTGTCCGAGGATCCCGCAGCGCTCGAGAAGGTCAAGGCCCTCGGCTACCTGCAGGCGCCCGTCGTCATCACGGACGAGGACCACTGGGCGGGCTTCCGCCCCGACAAGATCGACGAGCTCGCAGCCCGTCTCACGTGAGCTGCAGCTCACAGGGGAGAGCCCCGGTCCGGATTCACTCCGGCCGGGGCTCTTTCTTCTTCCGGGGCTTGGTCACAGGGATCTTGACCTGCGGGTGATCTCGCAGCCACTCGAGCGTCGGCCGCGGCGCCGGCGCCAGCCAGGCCTGGGTGCGGCCGCGGCTCATCCGCCCCGAAGGGACCATCACCCGGTAGGGGCCGACCGCCTCGAGCAGCTCACCCTTGGCGACCTGGGCGCGGAACCTGTTGCGGAACTCGACCTCTTCGAGGACCTCGCCGCCGTCGGCGCGCAGCCGCCGGCTCATCTCGCCGCTGTCCGGGTTGGTCAGCCGCACCACGAGGACACCACGGTCGCGTAGCTGCACCACGGTGAGCAGGTGCGGCCGCAGCCAGCCGTCCCGCTTCCAGGCGTCGCTGATCGGTGCGCCGCGGCCGGCGATGTCCCACAGCGCCTCTCGGGCGAACAGCAGCTCACGCCGCTCACGCTCGAGCACCGCCGTCTCGGGAGCCACGAGAGCAGCGACCTGGTCGCGGCGCCGCTCTGGGATGCCGTTGCGGACCCAGCGGCGCACCGTTGACGGGCTGACGCCGAGCTCCTTCGCCGCCACGTTGGCATCCAGCCGTGTACGGCGCCCGAAGGCACCCAGAGCGTTCGCGAGCACGCTCGCGAGCTGTCGGTCCGCCCAGGGGTCCGGGGTCGTCTCATCGGTCACGAGAGGCCTCCGATCGGCGCACCACGACCCGTGCAGGCCGGCGCCGGAACATGCGGACGATCGTGACGATCGCCACGACCAGGATGCCCACACCGCTCGTCGCGACCAGGATGATCGCGAGGATCGGCCAGCCGCGCATGCCGACGATCGCCACGAGGACGATGACGCACACGGCGATGGCCACGAGCGGGATGAGCGGGGACATCAGCGGCGGATCCCCGTGAGCTCGTCGAACGTGGTGCCGAGCCGCTTTGCGAACCGCTCGAGCTCGACCTCACGCCACGTCGTCTTGCCGGAGAAGCGCTGACGCAGCGCATTGTCGGAGATCTCCGCCAGCGCCACGAACTCCGCGAAAGTGCCGGCAGCGCGGATCCGCCGCTCGATCTCCTCGTTCACCTCGGCCGGCAACTTGTACCGCTTGCTGCCCACCGCCGGCGGGCGGCCGCTGCGGCCGGCGGACTTCACCCCGCGCTGGTCGACGTACTTCTGCATCACCTGCCGGTCCCAGCCGGGAGAGCGCATCGAAGGCGGCGTGATCGGCTTCGGGAAGCTCGGGTCCGTGCGCGCCGCCTTCATCACACCGGGCACGGAGATCTTCATCATGTCGGCGATCTCCGCATAGCCGACGATCTCTGTCTTCGCCATCATCACTCCTAGTTTTAGGCGGTTTACATGCACCAATATAGGGCATCCGTCCGACACCCGCACTAGAATCGGCTCAACACACGGGAGACACTAGTTTTTGCGTCGTGAGTGTGACTAATATAGGGATCGTCAAGTCACCTAACCCACGGGAGTAGAGCACATGTCTTCCCTCACCACCCTCCTCGCCTCGACAGAGACCGACGGACCACGCATCTTCGACGCCATCAGCGGGATCGCCTCGTCGATGACCACCATCTTTTCCTTCGCCGCGATCTTCTTCGGCGCGGTCTTCTGCATCATGGGCGTCACCAGGCTGATGCGCACCGCCGGCACCGAGTACAGCTCGGGGTGGGGTCACATCGGCGCCGGCGTGGTCGTCATGGCCACCGCCGCGTTCCTGCCGTGGATCCTCGGCTCCTTCGACCAGGTCGCGGAGACGGATCCCACCCCGAGCACAAAGCCCTCGTCGACGACCTCGCCAGAACCCACATCGACCGCTGCGCCGTCGACCGCTCCCGAGACCGTGCAGGAACCCGCCGACCTCACCTGGCTGCTCGTCGTCCTCGGCATCATCGGCGCCCTGATCCTCGCCGCCGTGCTGATCTGGATCCTCATCGCCGCCACGGGCCGCGCTCGCCGCAGCATCCGCGCCGCACGCAAGGAAGCCGAGGTGGAGCGTGCCGGCCGGGAGCGGACCGCCGCGGCCTGGCAGGTCTTCCACGATCGCCACAACGAGCTGCTGCGCAAGATCGTGCACTCCGAGACCGATTGGGACTCGCTGTTCTTCCTGCCGGCGCTCACCGACCCGAACGTCCCGCAGACCTACGCGATGCTTCGGGCCATGCGGGCCGCCGGCACGCAGCGCGACACGGCCGGCGAGCTGCCCGCGGATCTGCCCCTGGACGTCGATCTGACCACGCTCCCGTACCCCAGGGCTGTCGAGGCCTTCGCGGTCGCCTGGGACGCAGCAGAGCGCAATGCACGCCGTCTCGGGCAGAAGGGTGTGCCCCACGCCGAGCGCAAGCTCATCAAGGAGATCCGCACACTCCTCGACATGGCAGAGAACGCGGCCGCATCATCGACTGAGCGCAGCCTCGCGTACCGCCGCGCGCAGAAGCTCATCGAGAGCCTCGAGACCGTCCACGTCCCCGAGAAGGCGATCGCGCAGCTCGAGGAGCGCCAGCAGCTCATGATCACCGCGAACTGACCAACGGAGCCGAGCACATGAGTCCTCAGACACACCCTCAGCCCGAGACGGGCAGCATCGAGCGCGCGAGGGCGGCTGTAGCGGCCCTCGCCGGCAACGTGACCCACCGGCCCACCGACCACGAAATCGAGCTCTCAGAGGCGCTCACAGCGCTCCTCGCCGACCACGAGGCACTGCTGGGCGATGTCCAGGAGAGGTGCGCCGTGGCGTTCGACCGCGGCGTCGACGCGGAGCTCGAGGCGGCCATGCACCCGGATCCCGCTGCGGGCTACAAGTTCCCATCGAACCCCTACCGGCAGGAGCAGCCATGAGCGTCACCGAATCAGAGCCGGTCACGGTCGGCATCACCCTCCCGTCGATCGCCCCGCAGGATCTCCTCGAGCGTGTCACCGCCATGGCCGACGATCTCGCCGCCGCCGGCATCAGCGTCGAGCTCGACGTAATCCGCACCTGCCGCAGCTGCGGATGCACGGACGACCGCGCCTGCTTCCTCGGCTGCACGTGGGTCAGCGAGACCGAGGATCTCTGCTCGAGCTGCGCACCCGCCTCGAGCACGCCGGCGGCCGACCATGGCTGAGTCCGCCGGCGGATGGGGCAACGAACCCGGCGGCGCCGAGCTCTGGCGCCTCATCGGCGATGCCTTCGGGCGCGCAGCGGCCGCAGACCCACCGCGGCAGCCGGATCCGGAGATCTGCCCTCACCCGATCCGAGTCGACGGCCCCGCCCACTCCTTGGATCTGGGACGGCGATGACCCCCGAATCGAATGCGCCGGATGCAAGGAGCTCAGGGACGCCCACAACGGCCACGTCCTCCGGCCCGGCCAAGCCTGAAACACACGCCCCCCGATCGCCCCGGCTCTCACCACCGAGAGACCGGGGCGATCTGCTGCACCCTCCCTGACGGGGGCGGGGAGCCCGGGGGGAGGCGCGCAGCACCCCGGGGTCGATCGACCGATGCCGGGCCAGCCCGGCGAGGGCGGCCGGCACCGAGCCCGGGGAGCGATGGCCCCGGCCAACCGGGGCGCGCAGCGACCCGGCCGCGGGGGCGGGACGGGACCGCCACGAGAAGAGCAACCACGAGAGGCCGGCGGCCTGCCGCCGGTGGCTATGGGTCGAGCGCGCAGCGCTGAGACCGGCCTAGCCGG
>JASBUD010000131.1 GCA_030148105.1 Microbacterium sp.
GTCGCCTTCTTCGCGGGCGCCTTCTTCGCGGGGGTCGTCGCGGTCTCCTCCGCGGAATCCTCCACCGCGGTGTCCTTCGCGCTGCGCGCGCGGGTCGTGGTCTTCGTGCCTGAGGTCACGGTTCGCCTTTCACCGTCGGGCGTCGGGACGCCCCTCGGTAGATTTCGGACACTAGTAAGACCCTTGTCAAGTCCCCACTCCGGCGAGGAAGCCTCGCAGAGCCGGTTGACAACGGGTCAGGTCATCCATTATCGCACATCCGTCGCGCACATCCGACGTGCGCCGTTGTTCTTCTGGTGCAACCCGATCGCACCATCGGGAATTCCCCGCCTCAGGCGCCGCGCTTCTCGTCGTCTCCGGTGGGCCGATTGGCCAGGAACCGCTCCAGCTCGGCTGCGAGCTCGTCCGCGCTCGGCAGATCGCCGGTGTGGATGATCGGGCTCCCGAGCGTGGATCCCGCCATGTAGGAGTCGTAACGCTCTTCGAGCCCCTGCACCATCCGCGAGAGATCGTCGCTGCCGGCGACCTGCTCGTCCACCTTGGCGAGGTACTCGCGGTTCTCTTCGCGCAGTTCGTCGCCGGCGAAGACGAGTCCCGTCGCGGCGGTGAGACTGTCGAGCCCTGCCAGCGCCGCCGCGGGGTACTCGGTGTCCCCGAGATAGTGCGGAACGAGCAGCACGAACCCCGCCACGAGAGCCCCGGCTTCGGCGAATCGGTATTCCAGGAGATGCCCGGCGGTCGCGGGAACCTGGGTGTGCGGCTGCCACACGGAATGGGCTTCCGTCAGTTCGGCGCGCGTGCCGCTCACGGTCGTGCCGATCGGCCGGGTGTGCGGCACGGGCATCGGGATCGCGTGCACCCACGTGACGGACTCGACGTCGTAGGCGGCGGCGAAGTCGAGGACGGCATCCGTGAAGGCGTCCCACGCGAAATCCGGCTCGTATCCTGCGAGCAGCAGGAACGGCTGCCCGAGCGAGTCGTGAGCGAAGGACAGCTCCAATCGCGGCGGGCGATAGTCCGAGAGGTGATCCTGGTCGAAGGAGATGAGGGGGCGCCGGGCTCGGTAATCCAGCAGCACGTCGTTGGAGAAGACGGCGACCGGTGTCGGTTCGAGCGAATCCCGGAAGTAGTCCACGACTCGGCTCACGGCGCTTCCGGCGTCGGTGAACCCGGTGAGCGCGATCACGAGGGGCAGTCCGCGCGGAATCGGCGGCGCCGAGGCGACGCGCTCGTACAGCGGACCGGAGAGAGCCATTCCCCCATGCTACGAGCCGACGTCACGCGTCGAGGTCGCGCGCATCCCGCTCAGAGCGAACAGTCGCGCTCCTAGGATGGAACCCATGTCGTTTCCCGACCTCTCCGTGCACACCACCCCCCTCCGAGAGACGGACGCCACCGCAGTGCTGCTGGTCGTGCCGTCCTTCGATCCCGCCGAACCTCCGGTGGACGACGACTGGCCAGGGCTGTTCGAAGCCCTCTCGGCCACGGGCTTCAGCGGCTCGCTCCATGCTTTCCAGCGTGTGTACGCGCCCCAGAGCACGACTCTCCCGCTCGCTGTCGTCGGCGCCGGCTCGGGGGCGGATCCCGCCGCGATCCGCGAGGCCGTCGGCACCGGCATCCGCCTTCTCACCGGCTTCGAGAGCGTCGCCGTCGGCGTGCTCACGGCCGACTCCGAGCACTGGCGCCCCGCCGCCGAAGGCGCGACGCTCGGCGGATATCGCTTCGACGGCTACAAGAGCGAGCAGCCCAAGCCGCGGGCCCGGCGCGTGCAGGTCCACGCCTCCGTCGAGCCCGCTGCCGAGGATGTCGCCGCGGTCGTCGCCGAGGCCTCGGCCGTCGCGCTCGTGAAGGATCTCGTTTCGATCCCCGCCGAATGGCTGGGCCCCGCCGATTTCGCCGAGCGCGCGGTCGCCTCCGTGGCCGATCTTCCCGTGACCGTCGACGTCTACGACGAGGAAGACCTCCGCGACGGCGGATTCGGCGGCATCCTCGGCGTCGGACAGGGATCGGACCGCCCACCGCGCCTCGTGCGCGTGGACTACGCCCCGGACGACGCGCAGCGCCACGTGGCGCTCGTCGGCAAGGGAATCACGTTCGACACCGGCGGACTCTCGCTCAAACCGCCGGCCTCGATGGTCGGGATGAAGTACGACATGTGCGGCGCGGCGACCGCGTTGGCGGTCGTCCGGGCGGTCGCGACCCTGGGACTGCCCGTGCACGCGACCGCGTGGCTGTGCATCGCCGACAACATGCCCTCCGGAAAC
>JASBUD010000143.1 GCA_030148105.1 Microbacterium sp.
TCGTCTGCTCGCCCTACAAGTTCTTCGGGCCCCACTGCGCCGCGCTCGCGGCATCGCCCGCCCTCCTGGAGTCGCTCCACCCCGACAAGCTGCTGCCCTCGACGGATGCCGTGCCCGAGCGCTTCGAGCTGGGCACGCTGCCCTACGAGACGATGGCGGGCGTCACGGCGGCGATCGAGTTCATCGCGGATGCCGCGGCCTCGACAGTCGGCGGCCGACGCGAGCGCCTGAACCGGGCGTTCGCGCTCTTCCACGCCCATGAGACCGTGCTGCGCGAGCGCATCGAGGACGCGCTCGCCGGGTTCGGCGAGCGGGTGACCCTGCACTCCCGGGCGATGAGCCGAACCCCGACGCTGTTCTTCACGTTCGCCGATCGCGATGCGGGCGAGGCCGCCCGATTCCTGGCCGCGCGAGACATCCTCGCGCCGGCCGGCAGCTTCTACGCCCACGAGCCGTTCCGCGCGCTGGGCGTCCCGGTCGTCGCGGGGATGCGCGTCGGACTCGCGGCCTACAACGACGATCGCGACGTCGACCGGCTGCTGGAGGGGCTCGCGGACTTCGTCTGACAAGGTCGGTTCCCGACGTCGGCCGTCGGTGGCACACTGGGCGCATGGCAGGAGCGAAGACCGTCCCGACCGACGCCAGTGTTCCGGACTTCCTGAATGCGGCGACCCCCGCCCGCCGCGTCCGTGAGGGTCACGACCTCGCCGAGCTCTTCCGGCAGGTCACCGGCGTGGAACCGGTCATGTGGGGACCCTCGATCGTCGGCTTCGGCAGCTCCGATACCGCCGCGGGGGCGAGCTGGCCGAAGGTGGCCTTCTCGCCGCGCAAGGCGCAACTGACGATCTACGGGCTGAAGGACGCGCCCGAAGGCGAGGCGCTGCTGCCCGAGCTCGGCACGTTCACCGAGGGCGCCGGCTGCGTCTACCTCAAGAAGCTCGAAGACGCCGATCCCGACGTCCTCCGTCGGCTGGTCGAGATCGCCTGGGCCCGGGCCTAGCCGCTCAGGCGGACTCGCGCACCACGAGTTCGACCGGCAGCACGATCCGGTCGACGCCGTTCACATCGGGGATGCCGTCGCCCGTGGCGACCGCCAGATCCGGGCGCGCGATCGAGAGGAGCAGTCGCGCCATCGCGCGCCCCTGCCGAACGGTCTGCTGCCGGATCGTTGTGAGCGGCGGCTCCGCCGCGGCGGCAAGCGGAATGTCATCGAAGCCGACGACGGCGACGTCGTCGGGAACGCGGCGGCCGGCCCGGCGGAGGGCGCGCAGGGCTCCGAAGGCCATCAGGTCGGATGCCGCGAACAGGCCGTCGATGTCAGCCGAGCGCTCGAGCAATTGCTCGGTCGCCGATTCTCCTCCGGTCTGTGTGAAGTCGCCGTGCTCGACCAGCGCCGGATCGAACGCGTCGCCGAGCGCCGCGCGGAAGCCGTCGAGGCGGTCGGTCGCCGCCGACATGTCCTCGGGGCCGGCGACGGTCGCGATGCGACGGCAGCCGCGCGCGATCAGGTGCTCGGCTGCCAGACGTGCTCCTCCGACGTTGTCGTTGTCGACGTACGGCACCTCGATGTCGGTCTGCACGGGCCTGCCGCCGATCACGAGGGGGACTCCGGCCGCGGCCATGGCGGCGGGGATCGGGTCGTGGTCGGCGTGCTCCGAGATCAGCAGGACGCCGTCGAGGGGAGCGGTCCGCAGATACCGCTGGATGCGGTCGAGGTCGGGGTAGGACTGCGCCATCAGGAGCGTGGTCTGCAGCCCGGCATCCATGAGCTCCTGACTGACCCCGCGGATGATCGCCGAGAAGAACGGGTCGCCGAAGACCCGCGGGTCCGGTTCGGCGGCGACGAGCGCGATCGTGTCGGTGCGGTGGGTGACCAGGCTCCGGGCGGCGTGGTTCGGGACGTACCCCATCTCGTCGATCGCCTTCTCGACCCGAGCGCGGGTGTCCGGGTCGACGGAGGGGACGCGGTTCACAACTCGTGACACAGTGGCGCGGGAGACGCCCGCGACGGCCGCGACCTGCTCGAGGTTGGGTCGGCCGGTGCCGCGGCCGGCGGGGCGGATGGGCAGGGCCATGCGCACCTTCCCCTCGAGACTGCGACCGTGGACGCAGTGATGCTACTCCGACCGGGGGCGCGGCGCCCGTTCCGCGCCGAGTGCACGGCTCCGCGGCGAGTGCACGGCGTGTGTGCGTTCCTGTCCCGTTCGCTCGGCAAGAGCTCGTGCAATCGGCGACGACGCGGGGCGGGACGGGCAGCTCAGCGCAGGCCCTGGCGCTCCGGCGCGACGTCGATCGACCCGATCGCCGCGAAGCCGCGCGCCATCGCGCGGGCGGGCTCGGTGAACAAGCTCCCCTGTACGCGCAGCGACGTGATTCGCAGCGATTCCTCCCGCGTCAGGTCGAACCAGCCGCACACGATGTCGACCCCGTGGGGTGTGACCCGCCACACCTTGTCGGCATCCTTGACGACGGCATCCGAGGGGGAGAGCGCAACCGACCGGGAGTCGTGTCCGTCGATAATCTCAACGACGCGCGCGACCAGCTCTGCGGGACGGCCGAGCTCCGACAACACGGACGACGCGATCCGAGCGCCCTCGACCTCATGCCGGCGCACGAGGTCCGGCCGTCCGCCGCCCGGCGCGATCGCCTCCAGGATCAGCGCCTCCGACACCGTGGTCCTGCCGGTGTCGTGCAGATGGATCGCGGGCTGCACGTCGTCGGGGTCGGCATCCGGCACGAGGGGGAGGAGGGCGCGCGCGATTCCGTACGCGTACAGCGTGTGGCTGTCGTTGTTGCGGACCGCGAGGTGCGGGGCGGCGAGCCGCCACACGGCGGCATCCGCTTCTCGCAGGGAGATCACGCCGGGCACGTCGGATGCCGGCGGGATGTGCGCGCGTATGTCCCGGTTCAGGCGCGTCGACGTCGGCGAGCTCATGCGGGTCACACTCCCAGCCGCAGCGGCCCGCAGGCAAGTACGCTTCCGCTCATCGGAAGTGCGAGCGCTCGCCGAGGAGCGCTCCGAGGCGAGGAGACCGACATGGCCGGCGGAGTGAGCAGTCCGGGGCAGACGGTGGCGGGCCGGATGCTGTCGATCCTGGCGGTGTTCGAGCAGTCGCTCTCGCCGCGCAGCCTCACCGAGATCAGTCAGGAGACGGGACTCGCGCTCAGCACGACCCACCGCCTGCTCGCCGAGCTCGAGGACTGGGGTGCGCTCCAGCGCGACGACAACGGCCGCTACCAGATCGGCCTGCGCCTGTGGGAGCTCGGCCAGCACGCGGGCCGGCAGGTGCGCGACATCGCCCGTCCGCTCCTGCAGGACCTCTACAGCCTCACGCAGGAGACCGTCCACATCGCCGTCCGCGAGCGCACCGAGGCGCTCTACATCGACCGCGTGTACGGCTCGCGGCGCGTGCCGCAGGCCTCCCGCGTGGGCGGGCGGCTGCCGCTGCACGCCACGGCGGTGGGGAAGGTGCTCCTGGCCCATGAGGAGTCCTGGCTGCGCGAGGCGGTCCTCGCCCAGCCGCTGGAGAGCCGCACCCCGAAGACGCACGTCGATCCCGACGCCCTGCGGATCGAGCTGGACGTCATCCGCGCCCGTGGCTACGCCCTGACCGCCGATGAGGTGCGCCTGGGCTCCGCCTCGATCGCGGTGCCGATCTTCCAGCGCGACGGGGGCATCGGGGCTGCCCTGGGACTCGTGACCGCTGCCGACACCGCGGAGGGGCTGGAGCGGCACCTGCCGGCGCTGCGCGGCATAGCGCCTCGCATCCAGCGCAGCGGCGGCGGCTTGTACCCGCGCGCCGTGAGGCCGGAGCCCCCCCGCCCCGGGCACCA
>JASBUD010000154.1 GCA_030148105.1 Microbacterium sp.
AGCGTCTCGAAGACGGGGACGTCGTCCACGAAGGCGTAGCGCTCCCGCAGCCGGTCGACGCGGTCGATGAAGTCGGGCAGCCCCTCGGGCGTGTCGACGTCGTCGATGCTGTTGCGAGCCGGCAGGCGACAGCTGCCCAGGCGCAACGCGAGGAAGTTCCAGTGCTCCGGGCGGCGTGTCCACAAGAGCGGCCCCAGTCGCATCGCATGATCGAAGACTTCTGCCACCGGGGGCGCCTCGGCGTTGCGGGCGAGCTCCTCCTCCGGCTTACCCCGGAAGAAGTCCTCCTCGAGCTGCTCGTACTGCCGTTCGAACAGGAGGATCTCGTGGTTCTCGCCCTTCTTGCTCTGCGCGGACTGGTTGATGATGTTGCCGAACGCCATGAGCGGCGTCATCACGATCAGCAGGAGAGAGCGCGGGTTGCCGTTCAGCGCGTACAGCGCCATGCCCATGAGGATCGGGGCGATCAGGATGGGCCAGGGGAACAGTCGGCCGATCTTCTCGGTAGGCAGGCGCGGCACCTTGAACAGCGTGCCGGGATACCGCACCTCGACGCGGGGGCTGCGGTTGAACAGCAGCCCGCCGCCGCGTTCGATGATGGGCTCCTCCGTCGCCGAACCGTCGAAGGATCGCGCCCGGCGCAGCACCAGGGTCGTGCCGCCGATCACGAACGGCTCGCCTTCCTCGACGCGGACGCGCTGCACGGCGACGCCGTCCACGAGAACGCCGTTGGCGGAGTTCAGGTCGACGATCTCGATGTGCGTGCCGATCTCGAGCCGCGCGTGGCGTTTGGAGACCATGGGGTCGGCGAGGACCACCTCGTTCGCGGCGTCACGTCCGAGCGTCGCATGGCCGGCCGCGATCGGGAACTCCTGACCGGCGAGCGCACCGGCGGTGGCAACGAGCACCCCGACGGTCTCGCGCCGGTCGGCGACGGCGTAGTCCGGCCCGTAGTTGACGATGGATGCCGCGAATCCGGATCCGATGGCGGCCTCGCCGATCGGCACGTCGGGCTGCAGCGGCACGAGCCGGTCCCCGGTCGGCGGGGCGACCGCGAGCGTGAGCACGTCCTCGTCCGAGAACGGGGTCGAGCGTGTCGGGTCGGCCGCGGCGACATGACGCGCCACGTCACCGGCGGTCGCGGTGGAGTCCGCCGTGATCACGATGTCGACCGGGTCTCCGCTCGACCGTCGCATCGTCAGTTTGAGCCTCACGCCGCTCTCCCACTCCTGCCGGCCGCGCCGGCGTCCATCATTCGTCCGTGACGGCTCACAGCCGCACCACGGCGGCCACACGGTCGCCGAGTCTGACCGAGTCCCCCTCGGTGGTGAGGATCGGTGTCCCGGCGACCACCGCGTATTCGGTCCCGGCCCGGATCAACCCCGAGCCGTTCGTCGAACCGCAGTCGGTGATCTCCACACCGTCCGCGACCGACCGCACCAGCAGGTGGGTCTTGGACAGAGACCTGCTGTCGTCGGCCAGCGCGACGGCGCGCGCGCCGGCGTGATCCGCCGCGTCGGGGTTGCGCCCGAGCAGCACGGCGCCGTCGATCGCGATCCTCTCGCCCGAGTCGAACACGAGCCCGAAGACCGCTGCACGGGCGGGCTCAGGTGCACGCTCGGGCTCACGTGCACGCTCGGGCTCCGGCTCGTGGGCGAGCTGCGGCTCGGGGACAGAGGCGGGCACGGGATTCGGCACGGGGTCCGACCCGAGCGCACCGGCCGGCGCGGACTCCGTATCCCGTGCCGTCGGCAGTGCCGCGGCATCCGTCGGTTCCTGTCCCTGCACGATCTCGCGATAGCCGCCCAGCACCGGGGTGCCGGGCTGCACCTCGAGCGGTGTCGCAGCCGGAGCCGCGGTGGCCAGACCGATCGCGGGTCGATTGCGGGCGTCGTGCGGACGGGCCATTCCGATGACGCCGGCGCTGACGCGACCGGCCGGGCGGTATTCGGGCTGCGCGTCCGGATCCGCGGGCGTCGCGAGCGACGGCAGTGCCGAGCGGCCCCGGGTCGGCTCCGCCTTCACGACCTTGCGCGCCACGCGCATCCGCTTCTGGTCGTACGGGTTCAGACCGCGTCGCACATCGACGAGCCAGACTCCGGTGGCCTTGTCGTGCAGTCCCCGGCCGCGCCCCTCGGGATCGAACGTGGGCGAGACCAGCAGGAAGGCCGGACCCAGCAGGGGAATGATCCCGCTCGCGATCAGGAGCACGAAGCGCACGAAGACCGCACCGACGCGGGGCCGCTCGAGGGTGCGGACGTTGACGCTGCGGATGCCGGTCGCGGCCTTGCCGATCGTCACGCCCTTCACGCCGTGCAGGATCAGCTGCACCACGAGGTACACCACGCCGAGCAGCGTCGAGACGCCCGCGGTCACGGCGGCGAGGAGGAAGTCCGGGTGATTGAGGAAGCCGTAGGGCGAGATCGCACCGGTCGCGAGCTTGGCCACGAGCGGCACGGCGCCGATCAGGAGGGGAAGTGCAAGGACCGCCCAGATCCCGACATCCACCGCGAAAGCCAGTGCACGGCGCCCGAACGGCGCACGCAGGAGTCCAAGGGCCTGCGCGTACGCGGGATCCGGTCGACCTTCGGCATCGAGACCCTCGATCGTCGACTTCTGCTCGGCGATGTCCCAGATCATCCGTCGACGCACCCACGCACGGGCTCGGAGACGCGGCCGTCGTCCCGGCGGAGCATCACGTCGACACAGACCGTGCCTTCCGCGACGGGGAGCTGTGCCACGGGCTCCTCCGTCTGCTGCGGGTCGACCTCGCCGGAGACCTGGACCCGGCTCCAGATGAACGTGTCACCCTCCTGCGGGTCGCGGTTCAGCCACGTGAAGACGATCACCTCGCCCTGCCGCGATCCGGTCAGCTCCGCCACTTTCGGCACGAAGTCCGAGACGACATCCTGCGGCTCGGACGTCTCGACCGTCTCCGGGGGCGTCGAAATCGTCGAGGCCAGCACGTTCAGTCCCACGATGCCGCCGATCACGACCAGTACGGCGGCCGCTGCGGACAGCGCGATCCACAGACCCTTCCGCGTCGGGCGCGGCGGAGCGGACGCAACGGCCACGGGACTCTCGGTCGGCGGTGCGGGATACGGCGCGACGGTTCGCGGCGGACGCAGCAGAGTGCGCTCGTCATCGGTCGCCGGCGTCTGGGTCGCGGGGGCCCGCATCTGCGTGGCGTCGTCCACCGCGCCCGTGTCGCCCGCCGCCGCGACCGGCGGCGCATCGAACCGCGGAACATCCGCCGCGACGGCGGGGCCGCCCTTGCGCTGCGTGGTCGCCGACGGGCGGGTGAAGCCCGCGTCGGGGTCGATGCTGACGATCTCGCGGACCCGCGTGAGACCGTCGCCGTCATCGTCGAGGTCTTCCGCGGGCGGGTGGTCGTCGACGATGTCGATCGGGGTCACCGAGTGGGAGAGCTCGATCTGCACTTTCTGGAGAGCGCGCGCGAACGCGACGGCGCTCGGATAACGATCGTCCGGGCTCTTCGCCATCGCCCGGTCGAGAACCCGTTCCAGGCTCTCCGGGACGTCGGGGCGCGCCGTCGAGGTCAGCGCCGCGTTCTCGATCCGCTCGATCAGGTCGGCGCTGGAGTTGCGCTCCCCCGGCCGTTCGAAGGGCGAGCGCCCGGCGAGGAGCGTGTAGAGCGTCGCACCGAGGGCCCACACATCGGTGCGCGGTCCGCTCTGCGGAGGTTCGGCGAAGGACTCCGGCGGTGACCAGGGA
The DNA here is from genome assembly GCA_030148105.1 of Microbacterium sp. Taxonomy (GTDB): domain Bacteria; phylum Actinomycetota; class Actinomycetes; order Actinomycetales; family Microbacteriaceae; genus Microbacterium; species Microbacterium lacus. The sequence goes on from JASBUD010000154.1 coordinate 3,736, forward strand.
ATGGACATCCCCGCGGCCTCTCCGGTCGCGCCCGTCGTGGAGGCGATGCCGAAGTCGGTGAGCGCCGGCCGGTTGTACGCGGTCACGAGGATGTTCGCGGGCTTGATGTCGCGGTGCAGCACCCCCGCGCGATGCGCCGTCTCCACGGCCCCGGCGACCTGGATGCCGACGCGCAGCGCCTCGGCGACCGAGAACGTCTCCTTGCGGGCACGCTGCTGCAGGTTCGGCCGGGGGCAGTACTCCATCACGAGGTAGGGTCGGCCGTCGCCCGCGACGCCCGCCTGATAGATCGTGACGATCGCGGGGTGCGTGGAGAGCATCGCCATGACGTTGGCCTCGTCGGCGAACTCCTGCGCGGCGCCGCTGGAGATCCGGTCGGCGAGAAGCACCTTCACCGCGACTTCGCGGCGTGGCATCTGCTGCTCGTACAGGAAGACGTCGGCGAACCCGCCGGTGCCCAGGGGCTCGACATAGCGGAAGCCGGGCAGCTCCGGCGGTGTGGACGGCGGCCGGCTCACGGCAGGTCCTCGAAGACGACTTCGACACCGTCACCGAGGTCCACGACGTCGCCGGAGAGCACGATCGTCTGTTCGCCCGGGTGGAGGCGAACGGGCTCGGCGCCGCTGCGCAGCAGTGTCGACCCGTTCGTCGTGTGCAGGTCGATCACGACGACGGTGTCGCCCTCGGGACGGATCTCCAGGTGACTGCGCGAGATGTCCTGCTGCGGGCTGTCGACCGCGATGAGGTGGGGAAGGTTCGCGCCCCCGGCGCGCGCGGACCGGGGCCGGCGACCGATGATCACCGTGCGGTCGAGCGTCACGACCTGCCCGGTGGAGACGCGCACGCGCCCGCTCGCCGCCGGGACGACCGGGAGGATCGCCGTCGGCGCGTCGCTCGCCGGGGGCGCCTGCTCGCGCAGCGCCCGCAGCTCGGACACCGAGATCGTCGCACCGTCGTGGTCGCCCTGAGCGGATGCCGGGGCTGCGGGGGCCCGCTCGACGCCGGCGACCGGCGCGGAGTGGACGGTCGCACCCCACAGCTGGTCGAAGTCTTCGCTCGTGGGAGCCAGCGTGACCTCGCTCGGCAGGAGCGTGGCGTCGGGGACGGAGGGTTCGACGGGCACCGGCTCAGGCGCCGACTCCGGCTCCGACACGGGTGCGGGCTCGGGCACGGTCTCCGGCTCCGGTGCACGTGCGGGCTCCGGCTCGGGCGCGCGCTCCGGCTCCCGGGCGGCAGGGCGCTCGACCTCGGGTTCGCGCGCGACCACGGGCGCCGCGGCCGGCCGGGACTCCTCGAGGTCCGCGCTCGCCACCGCGGCATGGACGACCCCACTCCCGAGGGGGAGCTCGATGCCGTCGCCACCCCCGCCCAGTGCGATCTCCACGCGGGTGGCACCGCCGACGAACCTCTCGCTCCACGTGGTCAGCTCGGCGCCGGAGAAGTGCTGCACTCCCCCGGCGGTGCCCACGTGCGCGGACACGTCGCCGCGCAGCGCGATGCGCAGATCGGTCCCATCCGCGACCGCCGCGACGAACGGGGGAAGCGCGGCGAAGTCACCGCCCGCGTGGGAGGCGAGGACGTCGAGGACCGTCGCGAGCGACCTCTGGTCCGGCATCCGGTCCCAGAGTGTGCGCACGACGTCCGCCGGCGTCTCGGGCGGCAGGGCGACGAGGACACCGGGGAGGGCGATGAGGTACCACGGGCCCGGTCGGTAGGTCGTGTGCATCAGCGAACTCCTCCTGCGGCTTCCCGCGGACGCGTGTCCATGTCCATGTCCGAATCGGTCTCGAGAAGCGTGCCCGGGCGCGAGGCGACCGAAACGGCGTCCACGACGACCACGGTGATGTTGTCGCGCCCGCCGGCCTCGACCGCCTCACCGACGAGGACGTCGGCGGCCTCCTGCGGGTCCGGCACGCTCGACAGCACCGTGCGGATCCGCTCGTCGGAGATCTCGGAGGTCAGACCGTCCGAGCACACCAGGATCCGGTCGCCGAGCTCCGCCGGAAACAGCCAGTAGTCGGCGTCCCCCGTGCTGCTCGCGCCGATGGCACGCGTGATGATGTTGCGGCGCCGGTCGGTGAGGGCTGCCTCCGGGGTGAGCTCACCGGTCTCGATGAGCTCTTGGACGACCGAGTGGTCCACGCTGATCTGCTCGAGCTCGCCGTCGGCGAGCCGGTACGTCCGGGAGTCGCCGATGTTGACCGCGAGCCAGTACCCCATCCCGTCCACGGCTGCGATGACCACACCGCTGAGGGTGGTGCCCGCCCGCCCGTCCGCCGAGAGGGAGAGCCGTTCGACGACGACCCGGGCCCGCGCGAGGGCGAGACGCACGTCGTCGAGGTGAAGCGACGTGCGTCCCACCGACGTCGCGAATTCCGCGATCACCGCGGCACTGGCGCGCTCGCCCGCCTCGTGCCCGCCCATCCCGTCGGCGACCACGAACACGGGCGCGCTCGCCAAGTGCGCGTCCTCGTTCAGGGCGCGGCGCAGACCCGCGTGCGTCGCGGAGCCGGTCGAGACGACCAGCGCCGGCCTCACGCGTAACCGCCGATCGTCACGATGCGGTCGCCGATCTCGATCGCGTCGCCGAGGCGGACGGTCACGCGCTGGCCGGCCGGGCACGCGATGCGCTGCCCGTCGCGGACCAGGGTCATGCCGTTCGTGGACTGGCGGTCGCGCACCCATCCCCCGGACGCCTCGGCTGCGGCCTCGAAGTGCGTCTTGGACAGCGACAGCGTCTCGTCCCGGACCGACACGATCACCGCCCCGTCCTCGGGCGTCGGGTTGCGGCCGAAGATCGTGCGTCGCGACACCGAGGTGCGGGTGCCGTCGTCCCACGTGAAGACGAGTCGGTGACCCGGGATGCTGATGCGCGTGTCCTCGATGTCGTCGGGCTCCGGCGCGACCGGGGCCGGAGACGGCGCCGCGGGGTCCGGGCGGGACGGTGCGGGCGGCGCCGCGGTCGCGGCGGGCGGCGCCTGGACGGTCGCGTCGAGTTCGTCGACGCCCGTCTGCGCCACGGGCGCGTCTTCCCGGGCTGCGAAGCTCCGGCTGACCCCGGGGACGAAGGCGATGAGCGCCCCCTGGTCCGTCGAGGCGACCGGAGGTGCGCTGCTCGGCGCGGGCGCGGGCGCCGGTGCCGGGCGGGTCGCGGGTGCCTGCGGCGCGGGAGCGATGTCCGCGGATGTCGGTGCAGCGGCATCCGCCTTCGTCATCGCGGGAGCAGCATCCGTCTTCGCCGTCTGCGCCGAGGCGACGTCCGCGTTCGCCTTGAGCATGAGCGCACCTGCCGCCTTGTCGTGCCACCCCTGGAAGCGGCCGGAACCGTCGAACAGCGGGGTGAAGTACCCGACGACGATCGCGCACGCCGCCCAGAACACGATGTTGCGCAGGAGAGCCCGACCGAACCCCAGGCGGGCGTCGCCCGTCGCCGTGGCGAGCCGGAGTCCCTGTGCCCGCATGCCGATCGAGCCCCGGCCCGCCTGCATCAGGGTGTAGATCACGAGCCAGCCGAGGATCAGGAGCGCGGCGATGATCCCGCCGATCAGAAGCGCCGTGAGCATGCCCTGCGGGCCCACGACCGTCGCCGTCACGATGACCGCGCCGATGAGGACGAAAACCAGCGCCGTCTGGATGAACGCGTCGATGACGTACGCGATTGCGCGCCGAGAGATCGGCGCGATGGGTGCGGACGGATCCTCCGTCATGGCGTTTCACTCTCCTCGGACGGCGACTGGCTCGCGGCCTTCCCCTCGATCGTGCCGGATCCGCCGCGGACACGCGCGGTGGCGGCGTCGCGGAGTCCACGCAGACCGGACGAGATCGCCGATCCGGTCAGGAGCGAGCGCAGGCTCAGGCGGGCCTTCATACGCTTCCAGAACCCGGCCCGCTCGCCCAGCGACCCGACGATCTCCTCGACCTCGGTCCAGAACGCCTCGACGTCCTCCGGTGTCGGATCCGACGGCCCGAACACCTCGGCGTCCGCGCGCTCGGCGAGGACGGTCACCCGCGGGACGTCGAGGCTGACGGCGACGGCCGCGGCCTCCTCCGGTCGCGTTCCCCCCGTCTCCAGGCGCGCCCCGTAGTCGACTGCACGATCGGTCAGTTCCTCCCACCCGCCGCTGATGCGGTCGGCCGGGCGGGCGGCGGTGCGTCGCGAACGGCGTTTGGCGGCCTTCCACGCGCCGATCAGGATGAAGGGAGACAGCAGGAGGGCGATGATCGCGAGCGAGATCGCCCCGATCAGCAGGATCGTCCCGATGATGCCGGCGAGGTTGATCGACTCGTCCTCGGACTCGCGGTCCTCAGGCAGCGTGGGCGGCAGGTCGACCGGTTCCTGCGGCGGGGGCGGCGGCTGCAGCACCTGCGGCTGCGGATCCGTGCGGGGCTTGGTGTTCTGGTCGTTCGGGACCTGATCCTCCGGCGGGGTGGGGTCGAACGGGAGCCAGCCGACGCCGTCGAAATTCACCTCGACCCACGCGTGCACGTCGTCACCGGTCGCGGTGAAGACCGCCTGGCCGGAGTCCTCTTCCTCGGGGTAGTAGCCCATCACGACGCGGGCGGGGATGCCGACCTCGCCGGCCAGCAGCGCCATCGCCGCGGCGTACTGCTCGTCGTCGCCGATCATCTGGTCGCCGCCGATGAGCGTCGTGATCCGCTCCGACGTATGCCCGGCGCGCGAGAGCACCTCGCCCTCGAGTCCGTGGCTGAAGAATCCGCCTTCGGAGAGGAAGGCCTCCAGCGCCCGGACCTGCTCGATGGGCGACTCCGCACTGGCCACGGTCTCCGCCGCGAGCGCGGCGAGCTCTTCGGGCACGTTGCTCTGCTTGGGCTGCGCGACCTTCCCGAAGTCCACCTCGGCGAGCTGGTCGTCATCGGGGATCGTGGGGATCACCGCGTCGACGGTGTACTCGTCCCCGCGGCGGAGCTTCGGGGTGACCACAGCGGTTCCGGTGGACGGGTTGACGTACGTGCCGCGGCGCAATTCGTCTTCCCGGTCGCCCGAGTAGCGGATCTCGGTGGGCTCTCCGGCCACCGGGAGCCACACCTCGCGATACTCGCCGACCGCGATCCGCAGCGTCACCGGGATCCCCTCGGCATCGGGTGAGATGTCGGAGCGCAGCGGAGTGAAGGCGCTGGTCGAGGTCGGGCCACCGTCGGCCACGTTGTAGACCATGCCGTCGTAGTCGTCCATGACCGCGGTGCGGATGCGCGCGTCACGCGGCAGTCCCTCGACCGTGAACAGCGTGTCGGAAGCGTCGTCGCGGACGTTCTTGCGGAACGACTGCAGCGGGCTGGGGTAGTCGCGGACGTTGAAGGGCGGGATGATCGCGTCGCGGAAGACATGGCGGGGTTCCGCCGGCGCCGCGACGGCACTCGTCGCCACGCCCGCGCCGACGGCGACCGCGAGCACGCCGGCGCCGGCGAGCAGGCGACGCATGCGCATGTGGGACGCACGGGCCGGATCGACCTGACCGACCGAGACGGCGCTGTTCTGGGGGGCCCAGATCTGGCGCAGGGCGAGCCAGGCGGTCGCGCCGACGGCGAACACGATCCCCTGCACGATCGGGAAGGCGGGCTCGGGGGTCCCGAGCGCGATCACGAGCATCAGGAGCACCGCCGGAGGGATGAGCGCCCACCCGACCTGACGCAGACGCAGGGCGAGGGATGCCGTCGCCGTCGCGGTCACGAGCGCGAGGAGGAAAGGCACGATCAGGTGGCCGTCGGCGGCGGCGACCGGTGCGACCGTGGTGAGCATCTGCTTCCACGCGGTCACCGTGCCCAGCACCAGGCTCTGCAGGGTCTGCAATGAGGGGATGACACCGAGGATCGTCGTGGACGGGAGGGCGAGGGCACCGCCGAAGACGAGATAGGCGGCGATCACGAGGCCGGTCACGACGAGGATGCCCCACCGGCGCCAGGCGGCGAGTGCGGCGATGCCGAGGCCGAGCAGGATCCCGCCGATCGCCGCGGGAAGGAAGGAGGCCCCGGCGAAGGTCGGCCAGAAACCGACCAATGCGGTCGCGGTGAGCACCGCCGTCGCTCCCAGGTCCAGGATCCACCGGCGCGGCGCGATCACGGAGCGTGCAGCTGATGTGTCGGTCATGCGAGCACCCTCGACAGGGCCGCGGGGATCTGCTCGAGCGCGCCGATCGTGATCACGTCAGCCTCGCCGATGCGGCGCAGCGTGGGAGCGGAGGCCGTGGTGTCCGTGACGACGGCGAGCGCGCGGGCACCGAACGGCAGTCGCGAGCAGGCCAGGCGCAAGTCCTCGGTTCGCACCTTCGACCCGCAGACGAGCACCACGACGCTCGCGAGCGGCATCGTGGCCGACACGACGCCGGCAAGGTTCGCCAGGCCGCCCTCGCGCGGCTTGCTGGCCTCGAGCGCCGCGAGCGAATCGAGGAGCTGCTTGCCGGTCCCGGCGGGGAGCTCTCGCCCCTGCACCCGCACGTCCACGCGCTGCGAGTCACGCAGCGCCCGCAGTCCGATGGAGCCCGCGGCGGAGATGCCGAGCTCGAAGTCCTCCGCCGTGTAGTAATCCCCGCTGGAGCGAGAGAGGCCGATCACGAAATGCGACCGACGCGTCTCCTCGTATTGGCGGACCATCATCGTCCCGGTGCGCGCCGTCGAGCGCCAGTGCACGTGGCGCAGGTCGTCGCCGGGCTGGTACTCGAGCAGGGCGTGGAACGAGACGTCGTCGCGCGACAGGTCCGCGGCGGGAAGACCCTCGAGGTCGCGCAGGTAACCGAGCGACTGTCCGTCGAAGAGCACCGTACGCGGGTGCACGAAGAGGTCGACCGGCTCGTCACGGCGGTGCGCGCGTTCGAAGAGGCCGAGCGGATCGCCGCGCACGACGCTCACGGGGCCGACCTTCACGACACCGCGCTTCTGCGTCGGAATGGCGAAGAGCTCCTCCGCCTCTTCGCCGGGGGCGAGGCGCTGGATGCCGAACTCGCCGCGACCGGCGCCGACGGGGAGCACGATGCGGGAGGGCAGGATGGCCCGCGAACCCCGGTTGGCGAGGGTCAGGGCGCCGACGGCCCGTTCACCCACGACGACGCGCGTCCGCGCGAGGTCGAGGGACACGTCGTACGCCGTGCGACCGATCAGGAAGAGCGCGCACAACCCGACCGTGATGGCCAGCACGATCGCGACGATCGTCAGTTCGGACCATCCCGCGACCTGCCCGACGATCCACGAGCCGGCCGACGCCGCGATGAGCACCCACGCCAAAGGCCGGACGGCGGCGGTGATCAGGCGCAGGCGCGCGAGGACGCGCACCCCGATCAGGGCGGCGACGTCCTGCCATCCGGCCTCGCGCGTCGAATCGGGCGCCGAGGGTGCCTCGGCTACCATCAGGCCGCCGTTCGCGCCTGGGGAGCCGCGACCGAGTCGAGCACGCGATCGATCACTGTCTGGCTGGTCGTGCCGGCGAACTCGGCCTCGGCATCCAGCATCAGACGGTGCTGCCACGTCGGACGTGCCAGCGTCTTGATGTCATCGGGCAGGACGAAGTGACGCCCGTGCGCGGCCGCCCAGACCTTCGCGATGCGGACCATCGCGATCGAGCCGCGAACGGACACGCCCAGGCGCGTCGCGGGATCGTTGCGCGTCGCCTCGGCGAGCTGGGCGACGTACCGCAGCACCGCGGGGTCGACGTGCACCGTCGCCGCGAGATCGGCCATGTCCGCGACCGCGCCCATCGTGATGATCGCGCTCAACCCCGCGGACGGGTTGCGGTTGGAGGCACCGGCGAGGATGCTCTCCGTGACCGCGAGGTCGGGGTATCCGATCGAGGTCTTGATGAGGAATCGGTCGAGCTGCGCCTCGGGGAGCTTGTACGTCCCCGCCTGCTCGATCGGGTTCTGGGTCGCGATCACGAGGAAGGGGCGTCCGGTCTCGTGGGTCACGCCGTCCACGGTGACCCGCGACTCCTCCATGACCTCCAGCAGTGCCGACTGCGTCTTCGGCGATGCGCGGTTGATCTCGTCGGCCAGCACGATCGAAGCGAAGATCGGGCCCTTGTGGAACTCGAACCGGTGCGTCTGCTGATCGTAGATCGTCACGCCGGTGACGTCGGAGGGCAGGAGGTCGGGGGTGAACTGGATACGGGAGCTCGTGCCCTGCACGGTTGCGGCGAGCGCTTTGGCGAGGCTCGTCTTGCCGGTCCCGGGCGCGTCCTCGAGCAGCACGTGACCCTCCGCGAGCATCGAGGACAGCACCAGCGAGACGACCTCGTGCTTGCCCTGGACCGCTTTGTCGATGTTCTGCACCAGCCGGTCGAAGGTCTGGTGGAACCAGGCGGCCTGTTCGGGGGTCATGCTCATGTCAGTTCATTCCTCTGCGATGACGAGAATCAGATGGGGAGAAAGGCGCCGGCTACCAGCTGCGTTTCTCGTAGGCCTTGCCGTTGATCTCCACCCAGACGTTCACTCCCGGGTATCCGAAGTAGCACCCGAGCTGCTGCGTGCCGTTGGCGTCGAGCCGCCACGAGGAGCCGCTGTTGATCTGGCCGCGGTCCGAGTGGCACACGATGTTGTACGTGCCGGCGTTGAAGTCGCGCGTGTTCACGACGAAGTAGGCGCACGACGCGCTGCTGCAACCCGGCTGACCCTGCGCACTGGCACCCGGGGTGACGAACGCGCGGGGCGTCGGCGGGTCGTCCGTCCGCGCCGAGGCGGAGGCGACCGGTGACCAGGCGCCCGTGGAGTCCTGTGCACGCACGTCGATCGAATGCGTCTGCTGGTAGCCGTTGCCGACGGTCCGCGAGCCGTTCGCGCCGACGTCCTGCCACCCGCCGCCGTCGATCCGGATCTGCGTCGTCGTGATCGGCCGGCCGTTGTCGGATCCGCCCGAGTTCCAGCTGACCTCGACGCTCTGGCCCAGGTTCCTGGCGTTCGCTGCCGGCGCGAACGGCTGTCCGTACGGGGTCTCGCGGACACCGTTCGACACTGCTCCGGCGTACGTCGTGCCGTCGACCGTGGCGACGGCGCGCATCTCCACCGTGTACGCCGTGCCGTTTCCGAGCCCGCCGATCACGCCGTTGCCGGGGAAGCCCGCCCAACCCCCACCGTTGAGTCGGTACTGGTAGGCGACCTCGCTCGTGGACGCGCCACCGCGCGACCCGGGCGTGAAGGCCACGGTGAGCTGGCGGTCTCCGGCGGTGACGGAATCGATCCGCGGCGCGGAGGGCGCCACGACACCGCGGCGCGGCGCGGACATCGGGCTCCACTCCCCCCAGCCCGCCTTGTTGTGCCCGCGGATGCGGTACGTGTATGCGCTCTCGGACGTCGGTACGACGACCGCCTGGCTGTTCGCGCCGGCGCCGGGCGTCAGCGTCCGCTGCAGGGTCGATCCCTGCCACACCTCGAGCTGGTATCCGTCGATCGCGTCGCCGTTGCTCGGCGGGGTCGCCCAGTTCACCTGCATCTGGGCCTGGTCTCCGACGGGCGCGAGTTCGGCCGTCGTCGGCGCGGACCCCGCCAGCGGGGGCCCGGCGGGCACTTCGGACGCCGACCAGTTGCTCCAGCTCGACGGTTCGGGTGCCCGGTTGTGGGCCTGCACGCGGACCTGGTAGTTGCCGCCGTTCTCCAGCCCCTCCCACGTGACGGAGTTGCCCGTCACGTCCTTCTGGGTGATGCCCGACGGCGGCGCCGGAGAGATCTCCAGCGTGTAGCGCTCCACGGGCGAACCCGGCGTCGTCGGCGTCGTCCACGCCACATTGAGCGACTTGTCGCCGAACGTGAGGGTGGGCGGGTTCGGGGTGTCCGGACGCGCGTCGGGTCGTGCGACCGCAGACGATCCGGACGGCTTGGACTCGCCGACGCGATTCGTGGCCGTCACCTGGAACACGTATTCCACGTTGTTCGTGAGACCGTCCAGCGTGCAGGTCGTCGACTGGCACTCCTTCGAGTACGCGCCGCCCTGGACGGCGCGCACGGTGTACTTCGTGATCTCGGCTCCGTTGTTGGATGCCGCGGCGTACGAGACGACGACCGTCCGGTCCTGCACGCTCGTCACCGTCGGCGCACCCGGCGCCTCGGGGACGCCCTGGACGGTCAGCACGACCTGTCCGGTCGCCTCGCGATCACGGTCCTCCGTCGCGTCCTGGATCGTGTAGCGCACGACGAGGGTTCCCACGAAGTCGGCCGACGGGGTGACCACGACATCCGATCCGTTCACGCTCGCCTGGCCCGAACCTGTCTCTACGGCGGCCGAGATGACCTTGAGCGGCGTCTCCGGGAACGGGTTGAAGTCGTTCGCCAGCACCGGGACCGTGACGCTCTTGCCCTGATCCGCCTCGGGCAGCGTGTCGGTGTTCGCCGCGGGCATCGCGCGGTTGGACGCCGTGACCTGGACGAGAACCGTTCCCTCGACCGGCTCCGTCTCGCCGTCCGAGACGCGCAGCGTGAGGGTTGTCGCGGCGCCCTTCTTGGCGTTCGAGGAGGCCTCGACCAGCAGACGATCGCCGTCCACCCGCGCCGAGATGCCCTTCTCCTGACCGCCGGTCAGGGTGTACTCGTGCTTGCCCTTGTCCTCCGGATCGGGGTCCGTCGTCAGGGCGGCGAGATCCAGCACGGTCGCATCCTCACCCGGAGCGACGTTCACCTGGCCGCCGACGAAAGAGGGCTGCTGGTTGTCCGGCGGGATGACGTTGATGGGGATGCTGAGCGTCGCCTTGCGGCCCTCGGGGTCGTCCGGGCCGGAGCCGTCGGTGACCTCGAACGTGAGCGCATCCTGACCGAAGTAGCCGTCGGCCGACGTGTAGACCAAGGTGCGCTCGTCCTTGACGAGGTCCGCGCCGTTCGAATTGACCGCGCTCACCTTCGCGTGCTCGGTGATGACGACCTCGCCGCCGCCGGCGACCGTGACGTACTTCGACAGCGGCACTTCCTTCGTCTCTCCGCTGAGCACCTCGATGGGCTTGGTGGAGGTCAGAGTGGGTCGCAACCCGGCTTCGGAGGGCACGAAGATGAAGGCGGAGGACTGCAGACCGTCCTGGTCGGTCAGCGTGTAGCGGATGAGCTGGAGCTCGTCCGTCACGGTGACCCGCACCTTGCCGTCCTGAAGGAGGCGCGCTCCCGCACCGACTTCGACGTCGAGCCGGTCGGTGGTGCCGTCCGGGTCTTCGTCGTTGTCGAGGATGTCCAGATCAGCGGACAAGGTCTCCGCGTCGAGATCGGACGGCCGCAGACGATCGTCGCGAGCGACAGGCGCCTGCAGCGGCACGTTCTCGTCCACGGTGATCTGCAGGACCGCGGTGGCCGTCGCGCCGCGCGCGTCCTTCACGGTGTACTGCAGCGACGTCTCCACGGCCCGGTCCGGCGCCTGGACGAGCACACGATCACCGGAGACCCTGGCGGACAAGCCGTCGATCGCGGGCACTTCGAGACCGTTCTTGACGAGGGCGAGGTCATCGCCTTCCGGGTCGGAGTCGTTCACCAAGACGGGCACCGCGATCTCGCGGCCGGGGCGCACCACGACGGCATCCTTCACCGCGTACGGGGCCTGGTTGACCTCCTCGGCCGGGGCGATGCCGACGCGGATCGTCGCGGTGCCCTCTTTGCCGAGGCGGTCGCGCACGCGGTAGCGGAACACATCCACTCCGGTCGAGCCGTCAAAGGCCTCATAGGTCAGGTAGTTCTGCGCGACCTCGACGATGCGACCCTTCGTCGGGCTCGACGAGATGTCCAGGAGCTCGACGGAATCCCCGTCCGCATCGATGCCGTCCAGCGGCACGGCGATGTCGATCGACGTGCCCGACAGCGCGCGCGCCACGATGTCCCGGGGTCGCGGCGCGGCGTTGGTCTCCTCGACGACCGGCAGAATCTGCACCGTGACATAGCCCGCGGCCTTCTGCTCGCGCGAATCGACCGCCTCGTATGTGAGGTACACGGTCTTCGCCTCGGGCCCGGCCTTGAATCGCACGGTGTCCTGCGAGACGAACGCCTCCCCGTCCTCGGGGTCGACGAACGGCTCGATGAGCTCGGGGGCGACATGCAGGGCGTCATCGCTCGGATGGGTGTCGTTCGCCAGGACGGGGATGGTCACGACGTCTCCCGCTCGCACGGTCGCGGTGTCCGGATTCGCGACGGGCTGGAGGATCTTCTCCGGCGCGGGGATCGGCACGACCACGACTTCGCCGTCCGCGGACTGCGTGCCGTTCGAGATCCGGTACGAGATCCGCACCTGCTCCTCGAGCGTGCCCTGGTCGGTGATGCGCAGGGTCTCGTGGTTGAGCACCGAGACGGACACACCGGTCCCGCGCTCGATCGACACCGACTGCACGACCAGGATGCCGCCGGCCGGGTCCGTGTCGTTGTTGAGCACACCGATCAGCACATCGCCGCCGGTCGGCAGAAGCGCCACGTCCCGGACCGCGACGGGGGGCAGATCGACCTGGGCGGCTTCGATCACGTCGATGCGGACGATGCCCTCGCCGTTCTCGGGACCGGCGGTCGCCAGGTACTGCACGTAGTACACGCCGACCGTCGGGGCAGTGAACGTGAAGGTCTTGTTCGTGAAGTCCGGCAGCACCGTCGCGCCGGGTACCTCATCGACGCGCCCGAGCCGGAGCTGTTCACGTCCGGAACTGGTGTCGTTCGCGAGCGGGGCGACCGTGATCTGCTCGCCGACGTGCGTCACGACGTGATCCGCATTCGTCTTCGGCTTCGTCGAGCCCTGCGGGCGGACGTCCAGGGTGAGCGTCGTCGTCGTGACCTCGCCGAATCCGTCCGCGACCGTGACCGGGATGTCCTTGCGCCCCTGCAGGCTCGCGGTCGCCTTGTAGGTGAGCTGTCCATCGGTGCTGAAATCGACCTCGTCGCCGGGGGCGGCGACGACCTCCTTCAGGTAGATGTCGTCACCGTCCGGGTCGATCCAGTCCGGAAGCACGTTGTAGGAGACCGTGCCACCGGTCTCCACCGTGAGGGAGGTCTTGCGCTTGGGCGTGGGCGCGGCGTTCTGGTCGTCTTCGTGCACGGACAGCGTCACGGTGGCGGTGTCGGTGCCGCCCCGGCCGTCGTCGATCTCGTAGGAGAACGTCGCCGACCCGGTGGCGTTCTCATCGACCGCGATCTGCAGGGATGCGCCGTTGTAGATCGGCTGCACCGTGCCGATCGAGGTCTTCTGCTCGGCGACGGTGGCCACGAGCACGTCGCCGTCGGGATCGTTGTCGTTGTCGATCACCGGGAGGAGCGCCGACGCGCCGGGGCGCACGCCGAACGAGTCGTCTTCCGCGACGGGAGGCGTATTCACTTCGCTGCGCTCGGGCAGGGTGGTCTCGACGGTCTCCTCGGTGGAGTCCTCCTCGTTCTCCGTCTCGCCTTCCGGCGGCGTGAGATCGTTCCAGTTGTCGACGCGCTGGAGGCTCTCGTTCGCCATCCACGCCGCGCCGCCGACCGCGTCGTTCAGGATGATCACGTCGCGGTTGACGCGGAACACGAGACTTCCGACGTCCTGTGCGTCCTCGATCGCGGCCGAGACGTCGCTGTCGGTTCCGGTGCAGTCGCGCAGGAACGCCCCTGAGCCCGCCCAGGCACCGTACGTGCACCCGCGGAGCCAGACCGGCGCCGCAGGAGCGCCCTGTCCCTTCGCCGGGACGATCACCGGATCCGCGCCGTCCAGCGGAACCCGCACGAGCTCGGACCCGGTCGCGACGGCCACGGCGTCGGTCTGCTCGGAGGCCTGCTGCAGAACCGCGCCGTCGAGGTTCGGGACCTCCGTCCGCATCCCACCGGGTGACATGACCGCACCGGCGACCGGATCGAGCACGACGGGGGTCGTCCCGACGGCCGTGATGGTCGCGCCGCCGGACGACGCCGGCTCGCCCAGCGAAGCCGTCGAGGGTTCGCCGGCCTGCCCCTCGTTGTCGACCGGAACCGTGACGACCTCGTTGCGCTCACTGGAGAGGGCGAAGACGGTTCCGTCCTTCGCGACCGTGACATCCGCGTCCGCCCCGATATCGGCGACCGGGTCGGCCGCCTCGATCTCGAAGGCGGCGATCCCGCGCACCGGCACGACCCACAGGGTCCCGGACTTGCGGTCCAGGACCGCGGCGGTCTGATTTCCCAGGGCGACCTTCGCCGAACCGGGGATCTTCGCCGAATCGCCGAGCGACACCCGGGCAGGGTCCACCGCAGCGAGGGTAGAGGCACCCGAGTCGACCACGAGTACGTTGGCGGCATCCTGGAGGATGTCGTAGTCCTCGCCGGTCGTCCGCAGTCCGCCGTCGAGCACCGTCGACTCGTGGTTGAAATGCCCGACGAGCATCGCGGAGGTCTTGGTGATCCAGACCCCGCCGTCGTTGAGGTCGACTTTCGTGGTGGGGAATCCCTCGTAGGCGAACGCCATCGTGGTGATCGCCACCGCGCCGATCGTCACGCCCGCCGCCGACGCGAGCGCCTTGGGGCGCGCACGCATCCACGACAAAGCCTTCATCCCCTGGTCACTCCCTGGCTTGGCCGCTTCTGCTGTTCCGTGCTGCCCCAACCAGCACGGTTTTTCATCCTAACCTCGCCCCGAAACGCCTCCGATGGGTAGACATCCCCATCACAACCATGTACGGCGATCCGCGGACACCCAGCCCGCGGGCGGTTCTACGCTGTGGCCATGGATCCGCTGGCCGTCGTGCTGGTCGTCGCGTCGCTCTCCTGTCTGTTCTGCTGGATCGCCTCGCTGATCACGAAAGACACATCGTGGGTGGACCGCGTGTGGTCGATCGTCCCCGCGATCTACGTCTGGATCTTCGCGGGCGCCGCGATCGCCGCCGGCGAGGAATCCGGACGTCTCGTCCTGATGGCCGTGCTGGTTTCCGCGTGGGCGATCCGGCTCACCTTCAACTTCGCCCGCAAGGGCGGATACACCGGCATGGAGGACTACCGCTGGGCGATCCTGCGCGGACGGATGAGGCCGTGGCAGTTCCAGATCTTCAACCTGCTGTTCATCGTGCTGTACCAGAACGCCCTCCTCGTGCTGATCACGATGCCCGCACTCGTGGCCTGGCAGTACCCCGGTGCGCCCGGAATCGGAGACGTCCTGCTCGCGGTGGTGTTCCTCGGTTTCCTGGCCGGAGAGTTCGCCGCCGACCAGCAGCAGTGGGACTTCCACCGGGCGAAGGCCGCCGCCGGTGGCCGACTCGAACCGGGATTCGCCACCGGCGGGCTCTTCCGCTTCAGCCGCCACCCGAACTTCTTCTTCGAACAGGCCCAGTGGTGGGTCTTCTACCTGCTGGGCGCGAGCGCGGCGGTCGCGGCGGGCGAGGGCGTGTGGGGCGGTGCGCTGAACTGGACGATCATCGGGGCGGCGCTGCTGACGGTGCTGTTCATCGGGTCGACGATCTTCACCGAGTCGATCACTTCGGCGAAGTATCCGTCGTACGCCGACTACCGGCGCACGACGTCGATGCTGATCCCGTTGCCGCCTCGCCGCACCCCGCGGAGGCCATAGCCGTCAGACGGTCGCGTACCCGTCCGGGTTCTTCGACTGCCAGTTCCAGTAGTCGCGGCACGAGTCGTCGATCGTGAGTCGGGAGACCCATCCGAGCTCGCGCGCGGCTTTGGCCGGATCGCAGTAGGTCGCGGCGACGTCGCCGGATCGACGGGCGAGGATCCGCTTGGGCAGTTCACGACCGACGGCCTTCTCGAACGACGCGATGAGCTCGAGCACGCTCACCGGACGCCCGGTGCCGAGGTTGTAGACCGCGTATCCCGGCTCGGCCTTCTCGAGCGCCGTGACGTGACCCTCCGCGAGGTCGACGACGTGGATGTAGTCGCGCAGTCCCGTGCCGTCGGGGGTGTCGTAGTCGTCCCCGAACACGCCGATGCGGTCGAGCTTGCCGACGGCGACGCGGGCGACGAACGGCATGAGGTTGTTCGGGATGCCGGCCGGATCCTCCCCGATGAGGCCGCTCGGGTGCGCGCCCACCGGGTTGAAGTACCGCAGCACGATCACGTTGAGGTCGGGGTTCACTCGCGCGACGTCGGCGAGGACCACTTCGTTGATGCGCTTGGACTTGGAGTACGCGTTCGACAGGTCGATGCTCGTCGTCGACTCCTCCGTGAACGGCAGGTCCGCCGGGTCGGAGTACACGGTGCCGGTGCTGGAGAACACGAATGAGCGGATGCCGTGCGCCAAGCCCACGCGCAGGAGCGCGAACGTGGTGTCGACGTTGTTGGAGTAGTACTCCAGCGGCTTCTGCGTGGACTCCCCCACGGCTTTGAAGGCGGCGAGGTGGATGATCGCGTCGATCGGACCGTACGCGGTGAACACCTCCTCCACGACGGCGTCGTCGGACGCGTCGCCGACCACGAGCGGGGCGGTGCGGCCGGTGATCGTCTCGATGCGGTCGGCGGCGATCGCGCTCGTGCCCGAGAGGTCGTCGAGGAGGACGACATCGTGACCGGCATCCAGCAGGGAGACCGCCGTGTGGGCGCCGATGTAGCCGGCGCCGCCGGCAAGGAGAACTCGCACGGCTTCAGCCTAGCGACGGGCCCCGGTCGTCAGCGGCCGTCCAGCCGCCCGCCCGATTCGCGCAGGTAGCACTCGGCGCACATCGACTCGTAGGTCACCCGGTCGGTGGACAGCTCGTCGATCGCGACCTGATCGCCGTCGAAGACGAACCGGCCACCGACGAGGCGCGCATTGAAGATCGCCTTGCGCCCGCACCGACAGATCGTCTTGAGCTCCTCCAGGCTGTGGGCGAGCTCGAGCAGTCGTCGGGATCCCGGGAACGCCTCGGTGCGGAAGTCGGTGCGGATGCCGTACGCCAGGACCGGCACCCCGTCCAGGACGACGATCCGGAGGAGATCATCGACCTGTGCCGGGGTGAGGAACTGGGCTTCGTCGACCAGGAGGCACGCCACGTCCACCGGCCGGCCGAAAGAGGTCTGCTCGTCGAACAGCGCCTCCGAGCCGGATGCCTGTACGCGCGCGCGGTGCTCGGCGAACAGGGCGCGCAGGTCGGCATCCGGCGCGATCAGGAAATCGACGGCCCGCGACATCCCCAGCCGGCTGGAGATCTTGTCGGACTCCTTCGTGTCGATCGCGGGCTTCGCCAGCAGCACGTGCTGCCCGCGCTCCTCGTAGTTGTACGCCGCCTGCAGGAGGGACGACGACTTGCCGGAGTTCATCGCACCGTAGCGGAAGTACAGTTTGGCCACGTGCCGAGCGTAGTCGCCGCTTCAGCGACCCCCGAAACCGCCGCCACCGCCCCCGCCGCCGGAGAATCCGCCTCCGGACGAACCGCCGAACGAGGACCAGCTCGAGCTCGAGGACGAGCTGCTGGAGGATCCGGAGCTGCTCACCGGAGTGCTCGCCAGCCGTCCGATCGACGAGGACGCTTCGGACAGCGATCGGGACGAGACCGCGTCCAGGAGCGAGAGGGTCGCGGGAGCTGCGACGGGGACGGCGCTGCGGATGACCTGCGACCACTCCCGTTCCATCCCGAAGAGGACCGCGTACGGCAGCAGCCGCTCGTACACGTTCACGATGTCCGCCCCGGGAGCGTTCGGCACGTCCCCGTAGGCGCGGCGTCCGGACGAGACCAGGTCGGCCGTGCGCGGCGACTGCGCCGCGCGTAGGCGATCTTCCTCCGCGAGGCGCAGGTATTCGCGGATGCCGTCCAGATATGTCTTGTGGATGCCGCCCGCGAGCGTGAGCGTGGATTTGGGCAGGCGGAAGAACGGGAGCACGAGGAAAGCGAAGAACCCGCTCACGATCGCCCCGATGTACAGGACGTTGCCGAGCGGCGCCAGCGGCGCGAGCACGGCGAACGCGCCGTCTCCGAAGAAGATCATCCCGATGGCGAGCACGAGCCCGCCGATCTGGAACAGGCCCCGGACGGCGGCGACCCATCCGGGCACCTTCGCACGGTAGCCGCGCTGCACCGTCGACTCGTCGATGCGTCGGACGTAGGTCACCGCGCGCACGGGCGGCGAAGAGGCGAACGCGCCGAGATCGACGTCCGCGCCCGGCTCCGCCTTGCGTGAGAACAGAGTGGACACGACGCGCAGGTCGTCGGCGTCCAGACCCTCCTTGCTCACGAGGACGACCTCGAAGTCGTCCGGATCATCGCGGTCGCCGGAGGCGCGCACTTCCACCGCATCGCGGACCGCGAGGTCGACGACGTGCGCGGCGAGCGCGCGCTCGGGCACGTCCAGGACACCGGCCGACAGGGTCGGCGACTCGTCGGGTGGCGGGGTGTACTGCACGATGACGGGCGAGCGGTCCGGATTGCGGCGCAGCGCGACCTTCATGACCAGGACGAAAAGAAGCCCCCCGATGCCGGACAGGAGCGCGAGGGCCGGCAGGATCCACAGCCACCAGGGGTAGGGCGGCGGCTCCGGGGCGGAGAACGTGCCGA
>JASBUD010000167.1 GCA_030148105.1 Microbacterium sp.
ATGGCGATCGCGATCGCGCTGGTGGTGGCGATCGGTGCGCCGATGGCGGCGATCATCGCGCGGGCGCGGCCGGGGGATTCGCTCGCCGAGAGCGTGGCGACCTCCTTCCCGTCGGGCCACACCGCCGTCGCGACGACGTTCGTCGTGACCCTCGCGCTGCTGTTCCGCAGGTGGTGGATCTGGACGATCGGCGCGGTCTGGGTCGTCTGGATGATGTGGGGTCGCACGTACCTGCACGCGCACTGGTTGAGTGATGTCGTCGCCGGGATGCTGGAGGGGATCGCGGTCGCAACCCTCGTCTGGTGCGCGGTCGAAGCGTTGCGGGATCGGCGCGCCCGCAAGAAGCTCGGCGCCGCGCCCGCTTAGAGCGCCGCGGCGCTCTCGAGGAACGCGTGGTCGGCGGCCGCGTCGTCGGTCGCGGTGATGGCGCGCAGGACGACCTCGTCGACCGCCGCGCGGTACTGCGCCAGGCGCTCCCCGAAGCCGAGGTCGGCCGCATCCAGCACCGTCCGGTCGGGATTCAGCCCCAGGCGAGCGAAGTTCGCCGCATACGACGGGAAGCCCGCATAGCGGCCCGTCTCTTCTCGCAGGCGCTCCCGCGCGTCCGGGTCGAGCGCCGTGCGCACGTACAGAGCGACGTGGGCGGCGGGGTCGACCGCATGTGCCTGTGCAGCCTGCACGTACGCGGTCGCCGGGTCGAGCCAGCTGAGCAGCGGCCCGTCTGCATCTGCTGCGGCCAGGTGGCGCATGCGCGGACCGAGCGCGCCCACCATGACACGGACGGCGGTCCCGGCGCGGAGGTCGGCGGCGGTCGTGCGCACGAGATCGAGGGCGCCGGTGCGGATGCCGCCCGCGCCGACCCCGATCACGACGCGCTCCTGCGGCAGGGCACGCACCCGCTCGCTGATCGTCGCGGCGCTCCACCGGTCCAGCGGCAGCACGCCGGTCGCGAGCGTGAGGGTGGAGGTCGCCGCGGCTGCCGCCTCGAGCAGAGTGAGCGCATCGGCGCCGGGGGTGTCGTTGACCCACAGCGCGTGGAAGCCCGCGGCCTCCGCGCCGGCGGCGAACGCCGCGGCGCGCTGCGGTCCGATCGCCGCGGCGATTCCGAGGGAGAGGACACCGGTTCGGGTCATGCTCCGAGCTTGCCGCATCCGCTCGTCAGCGGCCTCCACCGAACCGCGGGGCGCGCTTCTGCTGGAACGCCGCGAAGCCCTCGCGGTAGTCCTCGGTGTCGCACAGCGCCACTTGAGCGCTGTTCTCGAGCGCCATCGCGTCCCACAGCCCCAGGCGCTCGTCGCGAAGGCGACTGATGAGCGTCTTGCTCGCGACGAAGGCCTGCGTCGCACCGGCGGCAGCTCGCGTCGCGGCCTCCTCGGTTTGTGCGAGGAGCTCATCGGCGGGGAAGACCTGGGAGAACAGCCCGGACTGCACCGCCTCGGTGCCGGTCATGAGCCGCGCCGTGTAGATGAGGTCGAGGGTCTTGTGGGCGCCGAGCCGCTCGAAGAACAGGGCATGGCCGCCGGAAACCAGCGTCGCGCCGAGGACGGCGAACGCCGAGCCGATCCGAGCCGAATCGGCGACGAACACGACATCGGTCGCGATGAGGAGGCCGAGGCCGACCCCCAGACATGCGCCGTGGGCGGCCGCGAACGTCGGGGCGGGGAACGCCGACATCTTCCGCAGGAGCGGAGTGACCAGCCCGCCGAGGTAGCCCTGCACGTCGTCGTCACGAGGGTCGACGCCCGCGATGTCGCGACCGGCGCAGAAGGCCGGACCGGCGCCGCTGAGCACGAGCGCCCGCACGCCCGCGGCTTCGGCCTCGTCGTACGCCGCCGAGAGATCAGCGAGCGCGCGTTCGTCCAGGGCGTTGCGCTTGGCGGGGGCGTTGAGCGTGATCCTCGCCACGGCCCCGTCGATCTCGACGTCGATCATGCTCACGCCCTCCTCCGCCGACTCATCCGTCGTAGTCCACGACGATGCGCTCGCTCGTCGGGTGCGACTGGCACGTCAGGACGTATCCGCGCTCGAGCTCATCGGGTTCGAGAGCGTAGTTCTCGGTCATTCGGACGCTGCCCGACACGAGCCGGGCGCGACACGTGCCGCACACACCCCCGGCGCATGCGAACGGCACGTCGCCGCGGACGCGGAGGGCGGCATCCAGGATCGCCTCGTTCGCCGCGACCGGTGACTCCACCCGCGAGGACAGACCGTCGAGCGTGAACTCGATCAGCACGGTCGGCTCACCCTCCCGTGTCTGCACGGGACGTCCGCGGTCGGTGCGCGGGGAGTCGGCATCCGTCGTGAACAGCTCGAAGCGGATGTCGGATGCCGGCACCCCGCGCGCCTGCAGCGTGTCGCGGCACAGCGCCACGAGTTCGAACGGGCCGCACAGGAACCACTCGGTGACGGTCTCGGGCCGAACGAGAGTGTCCAGGATCGTCTCGAGCCTGGTCGCGTCGATGCGGCCCGACAGCAGCGGTGCCGCACGCTGCTCGCGGGAGAGGACGTGGTGCAGCGCGAGGCGCGCCGGGTAGCGGTCCTTGAGGTCGGCGAGCTCTTCGAGGAACATCACGTCCTGGGTCGCGCGATTCGTGTAGATCAGCGAGAACCGTGCCGTATCCGACGAGGCGAGCACGTGCGCGGCGAGGGCCATGAGGGGCGTGATGCCGGAGCCCGCGGCGATCCCGACGAGGTGGGCGTGCGCGAGGTCGGGCAGCTTCGAGGTGAACCCTCCCTCGGGACTCATGACCTCGAGGCGGACGCCCGCACGGAGGTTC
The DNA here is from genome assembly GCA_030148105.1 of Microbacterium sp. Lineage (GTDB taxonomy): Bacteria > Actinomycetota > Actinomycetes > Actinomycetales > Microbacteriaceae > Microbacterium > Microbacterium lacus. The sequence goes on from JASBUD010000167.1 coordinate 2,778, forward strand.
TCGTGCGCCCACACGGAGAACAGGCCGCCGAGGTCGCGCTTGATCCCGACGCTGATCGATCCCGGCTGCGGGGGGCGGCAGATCGAGTAGCTGCGGCGCACCTCGTGGCCGTCCACGTTGGCGCGGAGCGCGACGTACTGACCGGGGAGGTACGCGTAGTCGTCCGCGAGTTCCGGCGGGACGCCGAAGGTGACCTCGATGCTGTCCGCGGTGAGCGGCCGGACCGAGAGGATCTCGAGCTCGTGGAACCGCGCGCGGCGCCGGGTGGCGGTCGTCATCACAGCGCCTTGAAGTGATCGAAGGGCTCGAGGCAGTCCTGGCACTCGTACAGCGCCTTGCAGGCCGTCGAGCCGAAGCGGGACAGCTCGCGCGTGCGCAGCGAGCCGCAGCGCGGGCACTTCACGGCCAGGCGGACCCGGATCGGGCCGGACGGGGGCGCTCCGTGCGGCGGCGCGATCCCGTACGCGGTCAGCTTCTGCTTGCCGGCATCCGTCATCCACTCCGTCGTCCACGCCGGGGCGAGCGTGGTCTGCACACGGACGTCCCCAACCCCCGCGGCGGTGAGCGCGAGGACCACGTCGTCGCGCATCGTGTCGATCGCGGGGCATCCGCTGTAGGTCGGCGTGAGGGTGACGACGACCCGGTCGCCGTCCACCTCGACGGCACGCAGCACCCCGAGGTCCTCGATCGTGAGGACCGGGACCTCCGGGTCGGTCACGGTCGCCGCGACCGCCCAGGCCTCGTCGCGCGTGATCACCACGTCGCCCCCGGATGCTGACGGGCGAGCACCTGCATCTCGGCGAGGATGAAGCCCAG
>JASBUD010000172.1 GCA_030148105.1 Microbacterium sp.
GGCGTCGCCCGGGCGATGACGCACGACGGTGTCGTCGTGGGCAAGTCCACGGTGCCGGTGGGCACGGGGGAGCGGCTTCGTGTGCTGCTCGCGGCGCTCGTCCCGGACGGGATCGCGGCCGAGCTCGTGTGGAACCCCGAGTTCCTGCGCGAAGGCCGCGCCGTCGAGGACACGCTGCATCCCGACCGCATCGTGATCGGCGGTGCCTCGGCCGTGGCGGAGGGGATGCTGCGCGAGCTCTACGCGCGGCCGATCGCCGACGGAGTGCCGGTCATCGCGTGCGACCTTCCCACCGCCGAGCTCGTGAAGGTGAGCGCCAACGCGTTCCTCGCCACGAAGATCTCGTTCATCAACGCGATCGCCGAACTGTGCGAGGTCGCCGGCGCCGACGTGACGGTGCTCGCCGACGCGCTCGGGCACGACGCTCGCATCGGGCGCCGCTTCCTCAACGCGGGTCTCGGCTTCGGCGGAGGCTGCCTGCCGAAGGACATCCGGGCGCTCACCCATCGCGCCGGCGAGCTCGGGGCGCCGGGCATAGCCTCGCTCATGCGCCGGGTGGACGAGATCAACATGCGGCAGCGCGAGCGGGTGGTGGAGCTCGCGCTCGCGGCGTGCGGCGACTCGGTGCTCGACGCCCGCATCGCCGTGCTCGGCGCCGCGTTCAAGCCCGACACCGACGACGTGCGCGACTCGCCCGCCCTGTCGGTCGCCGCCGCCCTGCACCTGCGGGGTGCTCAGGTGTCCGTCTACGACCCCGCGGCGGGGGAGACGGGACGCCGCACCTTCCCGACGCTGCGGTTCACCGAGACGATGGATGCCGCCCTCGCGGGTGCCGACGTCGTGCTGGTGCTCACCGAGTGGCCCGAGTTCACGACGGCATCCCCGTCGTCGATCGCCGCCCTCGCGCGCGGCCGTACGGTGATCGACGCACGCAACTGCCTCGACGCGGAGGGCTGGCGTGCCGCGGGCTGGACGCTTCACGCCCTCGGCCGTGGCATCCCGGCCCCCGCCGATACGCGCAGCGTCGTCTTCGCTTGACACAACGGCGTTCGATGGGCATCCGTGCCCGTCCCTGCCGAGGGCGACGAGGTTCTCGCGCGGTGACGGAATGATCGCGATGTGATGCACCGCGCGTCCCGCCCGCGGCGACCGATCACCGCAGCGGATCGGCCTCGAGATCGCGCACGTGGTAGAACTCCTGGTCCCAGAGCAGGTAGATGAGCCAGGTCGGCAGGATGTACGACTCCTGCATGTAGTTCTCCTGCGAGGCGTGGATGGCCCAGCCTTCGTGCTTCTTCGACACCTCCGCCGACATCGCGTACTCGGGGTCCGGCTGGTTCTCGACGACGAACGCGCCCTGTTCGCCGCCGAAAGCCGCGAGCGCCGCAGTCGGGCTGATCGTGTAGACGATCCACTTCGGCCCTCGATACCCGCTCTGCTCCTGCGCGAGTTCGGCGATCGCACGCTCGGTGAGCGCGCCGATCTGCATGTGATCCTTGTGCCCAGTCGCGCCGGACTCCGGCCAGAAAGCGACCACGACATCCGGTTTGACAATTCTCATCTCATCGATCAGGCGGTCGACGATCTCCTGCTCGTCCACCTGCGGTACCCCGCCGTCGGGGTAGCCCCACACGACGTGCCGGTCGACCCCGAGGTTGAAGCTGTTCATGAGGGCTTCGGCCTCGCGGATCGTGCCGAGGTCCTCCTGTCGGCCGACGGTGGGGGACTGCTCGCCGGCTTCCCCCTTCGTCGCGGTGATCATCGCGGTGTAGGCCCCGTCGTGGGTCGACGCCCGCCAGAAGAGACCGTTGACGGTCTGCTCATCGTCGGGATGCGCGAACACCCCGAGCACGCGGGTGCCGCCGAGTTCGCCGATCACCGAGTCGACGCCCCGGGCCGTCGGCTCGTGGAACAGCGAGCGTCCCGCCCAGTAGAGGCCGCCTGCCGCGACGGCGAGAACGCCCACGACGGCCACGGCGATGATGAGGATGCGTCGGCGCATGCCAAACACCCTACGGGCTGCCCGGCGGCACGAGTTCCCGGTCGGTATCCACGCCGTGGACGTGGGCGCGTTCACCCTGTCGTCCGACGAGGCTGAGGTATTCGACCGGGCCGGAACTCGTCGCCCCCAGCCAATGCGGTGTGCGGGTGTCGAACTCGGCGGCCTCGCCGGCGCGGAGGCGGATGTCCTGATCGCCGAGCACGAGACGCAGCGTGCCGTCGAGCACGTACGCCCAGTCGTGTCCCTCGTGGGAGCGGAGTTCCGGGGTCGCGTCGTCGTCGCCGCGGGGGAGGACGAACTTGAACGCCCGGATGCCGCCCGGGCGTCGCGTGAGGGGGATGATGACGGAGCCGTCGCCGCAGGCCACCGGCCGCAGGTCGACGCGGGGGTTCGCGGTGCGGGGCGCGTCGACGAGGGAGTCGAGCGTGACGCCGTAGTAGCGGGCGAGGGGGAGCAGCTGCTCGAGCGTGGGTCGCCGGAGACCGACCTCGAGCCGCGAAAGGGTGCTGGCTGAGATGCCGGTCTCGGCGGCGAGCTGTGTCAGCGTGATGTCCCGGCGCAGCCGGAGGTGCTTCAGGCGGGGCCCGACGGTGTCGAGCGTGCCGGTCGTGGTGGTGTTCACACCCGCAAGTTTGCCATTTGGCAAAGCAACTTGCACAACAGCACGCGGGAGCAGACGCTGACCTATATGACGACACAACCCTTCGACAAGGCGTTCTGGGAAGACCGGTGGGCCGCGGCATCCGGCACCGCGCCCGTGCTCCCGATGAATCCCCACGTGGTCGCGGAGACGCGGCAGCTCCCCGTGGGAGATGCGCTCGACGCCGGATGCGGAACCGGCACCGAAGCCGTCTGGCTCGCAACCCAAGGCTGGCGGGTCACCGGCGCCGACATCTCCCCCTCGGCGCTGTCGGCAGCAGCCGAGCGCGCCGATACGGCGGGCGTCGACGATCGGGTCGAATGGGTCGAGACCGACCTCACGCGCTGGGAGCCGGAACGGGACTGGGACCTCGTCGTCACCAGCTACGCCCACTCCACGACCGGTCAGCTCGCGCTGTACCGGCGCGTCTCGGACTGGGTCACCCCCGGCGGGACGCTCCTCATCGTCGGGCATCACCACGCGGCCGGCGGCCACGACCACGCGCACAACCACCCGGAGGGATCGACGATCTCCCTGGACGAGATCACGGGGATTCTCCCCAGCCCGGACTGGCGCATCGCGTCCGCCTACGAGAGCGCCCGCACCGTGCTCGCGGCCGGTCGGACGGTGCAGCTCCGCGACGTGATCGTGCGCGCCGAAAGGAGCACCTCCGCATGACCTCTCCCACGACTGACGACGTGTCCGACGCCGACTCCGTGATCGACGATCCGCGGCGGCGACGCATCCTGCTCTGGGCCGTCTGCGTCGCGCTCATGGCCGTCGTCGCTTCCGTCTCCGGACTCAACGTGGCGCAGCCCCAACTGGCGACCACCTTCGGCGCTTCCCAGGGCGAGGTGCTCTGGATCATCAACACCTACACGCTGACCCTCGCGGCGCTGCTGCTGCCGCTCGGAGCCGTCGGCGACCGGGTGGGGCGCAAACCCGTCCTGATCGCGGGTCTCATCGTGTTCGGCGTCGCGAACGTCGCGGCCTCCGTGGCGCGCAACGCCGAAGTCATGCTGGCGGCGCGACTGCTGAGCGGTGCCGGAGCCGCGATGGTGATGCCGGTCACGCTTTCGGTGATCACGGCATCCTTCCCCGACAAAGACCGCTCGAAGGCGATCGGTGTGTGGGCGGCGGTCGCCGGGGGCGGTGGCATTCTCGGGATGTACCTTTCCGCTCTGCTCGTGGATGTCGGCAACTGGCGGTGGTTGTTCGCCCTCCCGATCGTCCTCACCGTCGTCGCGGTCGCGATCGGCGTCGCGGCGGTACCCAACTCCCGCATCGTCGCTCGGGGACGTTTCGACCTGATCGGCACCGCGACATCGGTGATCGCGGCCGTCGGCTTCACGTTCGCGCTCCACGAGGCGCCCTCGACCGGCTGGGGCGACCCCGTCATCCTCACGACGCTCCTGGTGTCCGCCGCCGCCACGGTCGCCTTCGTCGCCTGGGAGTTGCGCACGCCGTACCCGCTGCTCGACGTGCGGCACTTCCGCACCCGCGGCCTCGCC
>JASBUD010000180.1 GCA_030148105.1 Microbacterium sp.
CTGGGCGAGGGGTCCATCGAGAAGTTCAGGGGGGCCGGAGAGCACGATCTCCGAGACGTCCAGCACGCCGACGATCGGCGCGAGGGCGATGCCGAGACGCTCGCCCGCGTCGCGCAGGATGCCCTCGCGGGCGTCGTCGGATGCCGCACCGAGTCGCTCGGTCAGCGCCGGCACGGCGAGCCACGCCTCGAGGCATCCGACTTTTCCGCACACGCACACCGGGCCACCGTCCGTGCCGACCGTGACATGGCCGATCTCGCCCGCGGCGAAGTGCGCACCGCGCATGGGCTGCCCGGAGGCGAGCAGACCCGAGCCGACACCGCGGCCGACCTTGACCAGCAGGACGTCGTCCCCGGCGCCGCCGAAGGTGTACTCGGCGAGGACGGCGGCGTTCGCGTCGTTCGCGACGAGGACGGGCAGTTCCAGGGCGCGGGCGAGCGCGCCCTGGAGGTCGAAGCCGGCCCACCGCAGATTGGGGGCGGTGAGAATCACGCCGTGGTCGTCGATGACTCCGGGGGTGCCGACGCCGACCCCGAGCACCGGGGCGTCCGCGTCGGCGACGAGATCACGGGCGAGCTGGACGACGGCGCCGACGACGTCGCCGTCGGTCGCGATCGGGACCTCGCGGCGCGCGACGATCTCCCCGTCGAAGGTCAGGACAGCCCCGATGAACGAGTCGGCGCCGGACAGGTCGATGCCGACGATGCGGTGGCCGGCGCGGTCGAGGTCGACCAGGATCGCGGGCTTGCCGGGGCCCGAGGCTTCGCGCACTCCCATCTCGGCGACGAAGCCGTCGGCGATGAGCTCGGCGATCAGGTCCGAGATTGTGACGCGCGTGAGTCCGGTCTCGCGGCTGAGGTCGGCACGGCTCATGGCTCCCTGATGGAAGAGCGTCTGCAGCAGGAGCGAGCGGTTGTGCCCGCGCGCATGCTCGGGCAGGACCTTGCCGCCGTGCCGGAGAGCCCGCCCGGCGCCGAAGGCGCGCGCGTTGGCGGCGGGCTGCTGCTCGAGAAGGGACGAGCTGCGGTGCGCTTCCGTGGAGGACATGTTTGTTAGTACACCTTACGAACATTCTCGACGCAAGCCGTCGAGCGAATTTGCTCAGGGTGTTTACAAAACCGTTACCTGCCGAGGTCGCGAAGAATCGCCCTGCCTGCATGGAGCGTGATGCATCCGTTGCCTGGTACGGTTCCGCTCTCCCGTACCATGAGAGAACACGTGTTCACAGCCGGGGGGTGATGGCATGACAGATCTGGTGACCAGACCGGACGCCGATACGGCGCCTGTCGAGGCGTCCGATTCACAGTCGACCGCTCCTCTGGACGGCGGCGGAGAGACTCCTCCGCTCGCATGGGCGCCCGCCGAGCCTGCGCCGCGCAAACGGCGTCTCGGCCTGTGGATCGGCATCCCGGCGGCGATCGCCGCCGTCGCTCTCGTGGCGTCGTCGCTCGTGCTGATCGCGCCCGGAACCACCGTCGCCGGCGTCCCGGTCGGGGGCATGACCCCGGGTGCGGCGGCGGATGCTCTGCAGCAGCGACTCGCGGAGACGACAGTCGTGCTCGCGGGCGCCGACGGTGAGCCCGAGGTCACCGGCGCCGAGCTGGGTGCGAGCCTGGACGCGAAGGCACTCGCCGACCGCGCGTTCGGCGAGCACCCGATGTGGAACGTGACCTCCTGGTTCAGCGATCCGAACAGCGCGGCCGTCTCGATCGACGCCGTGGCGGCGACCGCGGCCCTCAGCGCGGCGGCACCCGAGCTTTTCACCGAACCGACCGACGCGACGATCGCCTTCGACGCGGCGACGGCGAGCTTCGTCGCGACGCCCGCCGTGCCGGGCACCGGCGTCGACGTGGATAGCGTGCGCCTCGCTCTGCAGAAGGCTCTCGCCGACGGGCAGACGCGTGTCGAGATCGACGCCACCCCGGTGGAGGTTCCGGCCCTGCACACCACCGCGACCGCCGACGAGAGCATCGCGAAGCTCAACGGCATGCTGGACGCGGCGGGCTTCTACGTCGGGGCCGAGCGGACCGTGCCGGTGGATCGCGCCGTGGCCGCCTCGTGGCTGTCGGTCGAACCGATCGACGACGGCACATTCGAGATCACTGCGGACGCCGCGGCGATCCAGCCCGTGGTGGACGAATTGGCGCCGCTGGTGAACCGCGGCGCGGAGGACGGCAAAGTGATCACGGACTCCTCGGGAGACGTGCTGCGCGAGATCGCCCCGGGCATCTCCGGCCGCGAGCTCGGCGACACATCCTCGGTCGCCTCGGACTTCGCCGCACAGCTCGCGGACGGCAACGCCGCTTTCGCCCTGCCGGTGACCGAAGTCGCGCCCGTCATCACGACACTCGCCCGCCGCATCGACGTCAACCTCAGCGAGCAGCGGGCCTACCTGTACGAGAACAATCAGGTCGTGCAGTCCTGGTACATCTCCTCCGGCGCCGAGGGTTTCAGCTCCAGCACCGGGAACTTCCGCATCCGGGCGAAGCTCGAGTCGCAGAACATGGGCAACCGCGATCTGACGAAGGCCCCGTACTACTTCACGCCCGACGTGCCGTGGGTCATGTACTACAACGGCGACGAGGCTCTGCACGGCGCGTACTGGCACAACAATTTCGGCAATGTGATGAGCCACGGCTGCATCAACATGCCGGTGGATGCCGCCGCCTACGTCTTCGAGTGGGCACCGATGGGCACCGAGGTCTCCGTCCACTACTGAGCGGACGACACCGCGCCGATCAGACGCGTGCGCCGAGGAACGCCGCCTGGGCGAGCCACTGATACGTCGTGCCGCCCTCGTGCTCGTTGAACGGATACACCTGGATCTGCTTCTCGCCCGCATATCGGTTGTAGGTCGCGTACACGGTCGACGGCGGGCAGATCGGGTCCAGGAGTCCCACCGAGAACAGACCGGGCGCCGTCGCGCGCGTGGCGAAGTTCGCCCCGTCGAAGTACGAAAGCGTCTCGAACACGCGCCGCTCCGCGCCGCGGTGGATGGACAGGTACCGGACGATCTCCTGGTACGGATCGCGATCGGTCAGTCCGACGGCGCGCTCGAAGTGGCACAGGAACGGCACGTCCGGCATCGCGGCGACGAGGCCGTCGCTGAGCCCGGCGGCCGCGAGGGTGATGCCGCCGCCCTGGCTGCCTCCGCAGACCGCCACGCGGTCGGCATCCACCCGCTCGAGAGTGCGGACGGCGTCGATCGCGCGCACCGCGTCGGTGTAGACGCGGCGGTAGTAGTAGTCGGCGGGGCTCTCGATGCCGCGGGTCATGAAGCCGCTGAAGGACGGACCGGTGCCGTGCGGGTCGGCGGTGTCGCCACCGGTCCCCCAGGCGGAGCCCTGCCCGCGAGTGTCCATGAAGAGGTGCGCATAGCCGGACGAAACCCAGCCGAGCCGCTCGACCGGCAGCCCTCGGCCTCCGCCGTAGCCGTTGAACTCGACGACCGTCGGGAGGGGTCCCGCAGAGCCCGCAGGAAGCAGCAGCCATGCCTTGATCGGGTCTCCACCGAACCCCGGGAAGGTGACATCGAAGACGTCGGCGCTCGTGAGCGGCGTCGCAACGGGCTCGACCCGGACCGGCTCGTCGTGCGCGCGCGCCTCGGCGAGCGTCTCGCGCCAGAAGTCGTCGAAATCCGCGGGCTCGGAGATCTCGGGCGCGTAGGTCTCGAGCTCGGCCGGGGAAAGGTCGAAGCGGGGCATGGGACTCCTCAGGGTGACGGTGCGGGCAGTGGACGCTCACCGCTGCCGCGTTCGATGATCCAGGTGGGCAACTGCAGCTGCCGGGTGAACCCGGACGGATCTCCGATGCGATCGATCGCGGCCAGCGCCGCCTGACGCCCGAGCTCGTAAGGGTCGTAGCTGATGACGCTCACCCCGATGACGTCGGCGGTGTCGAAGTCGTCGAAGCCGATCAGGGCGATGCGGGCGCCGGGATCCTGATCGCGCAGCACCCGCAGGGCGCCGATCGTCATTCGGTTGTTTCCCGTGATGACCGCGGTCGGCGCCGACTTGCGCGCGAGCAGTTCGCCGACGACCCGCTCGGGCGGAATCGACAGGTCGTCTTCGAGGCGCTCCCACGGCGAGCTGTCATGGATTCCGTACACGGCGAGCGCGTCACGATAACCGCGCAGGCGCTCGGACTGGCTGTAGACGGATGCCGGATTGCAGACGTAGCCGATCCGGCGGTGCCCGCGCTCGAGGAGGCGGGTCGTGGCCTCGAACACGCCTCGGTGGTTCTCCAGCACGATCGAGTCGGCCACGAGGTTGCGGGCCGGACGGTCGATCGCGATCACGGGCGTACCCAGCTGCCGTTCCCCTTCGAGGTAGGACTGGTCTTCGGCCACCGGAATGAGCAGCAGCGCACCGATCCGCTGCGCGAGGAGCGCATCGGCGACACGCTCCTCGCCCTCAGGGGTGTCGTCGGTCGTCGCGACGACGAGCGCGTGACCGTGGGCCGCCAGCTCCTTCTCGATGCCGGCGGCGACCTTGTAGTAGAACGGGTTGCCGAGCTCGCCCATGATGAACCCGATCGTGTTCGTCCCGCCGCCGCGGCGCAGACCGCGAGCGAGCGAATTGGGTCGGAAGCGCAGTCGCTTGGCCGCCGCGAGCACGCGCTCGACGGTGTCCGGAGCGACGAGCTCGCGGGACGCGAAGACACGCGAAACGGTCTTCGAGCTGACGCCGGCGAGCCGTGCGACGTCCTCGAGCGTCGCCCGCTGCTGCACCGTCACCTGCTGACCCTCCGTCGGATGAGCGTCAGCCTAGCACCTCCAGTGGCCGATGACCACGATGGACATTCCACGGACATTCATGCGAGTGCTGATCGCCCGACCATTGTTTAATACCTGATCAGAAGCTGTTTATTGACCAGCAATGCGGAAAGGACAAGGAAAGACAACGCTGACATTGGGTGCTTGTGAAGCAAGTGACGATGTGCCTAGGGTGGCCCCGCGACCAACTCCGCGCGACGACGCCGCGGCACCCGCACCTTCAGTTCACAGCTGAACCTGACAAGGAGAGATCACATGGCCATCAAGAAACTGGCGGGCTTCGCACTGCTCGCCGTCACCGCCGTCGCGGTGAGCGCGTGCGCGGGCGGATCCGGCGCGAGCGATGCCGACAACACGATCGACGGCGAGGTCAAGGGCGACGTCGTCTTCGTGACCTGGCGCACCGATCTCGTCCAGGACGGCACGTTCGACAAGTACGCCGAGGAGTTCCACGCGAAGTACCCCGACGCGAACGTCACGTTCGAGGGCATCACCGACTACGAGGGCGAGCTGAAGACGCGCTTGTCGACGAAGAACTACGGCGATGTGCTCGGCATCCCGAACAGCGTGCAGCCCGACCAGTTCGCCGATTTCTTCGAGCCGCTGGGCAAGACGGCCGACCTTCAGGCGGACTACCGCTTCCTCGCGGCGAAGAGCTACGAGGACACGCAGTACGGCCTGGCCCTCGGCGGGAACGCGAACGGCATCGTCTACAACACCGCCGTCTTCGAGGAGGCCGGTGTCACCACTCCCCCGACCACGGAGGAAGAGTGGCTCGCGGCGATGAAGAAGGTCCAGGACAACACCGACGCGATCCCGCTCTACACGAACTACAAGGACGGCTGGCCGCTGAGCCAGTGGTCCGGCAACATCGGCGCCGTCACGGGCGATCCCGACGCCATGAACGCGATGGCCACGGAGGACGCGCCGTGGACCGATGGCGAGGACATCTTCGCGATCGACTCCCTGATCTACGACACCGTCGAGGCCGGCTACACCGAGGCCGATCCGCTCACCACGAACTGGGAGCAGTCCAAGGTCGACTTCGCGACCGGGAAGATCGCCACGATGGCGCTCGGCTCGTGGGCCATCTCGCAGCTGCAGGCCGCGGCGTCCGACAACGGCGAGGACCCCTCGGTCGTCGGCTACATGACCTTCCCCGCGGTCGCGGACGGCACGCAGTTCGCGATGGTCGGCGGCGACTACAACCTCGGCATCAACAAGAACTCCTCGGTCAAGGCGGCCGCGAAGGCCTGGATCGACTTCCTGATCGAGGACTCCGGCTTCACGCAGGACCAGGGCATGGTCTCCTCCCTGCTGGCCGAGCCGCTTCCGGAGAACCTCACCGGTCTCTCGGATGCCGGCGTCGAGCTCATCGAGCTGAACGCCGCGCCGACCGGCCAGGAGGCGCTGTTCACGAACATCGCCGACACCGCGCAGATCGACGTGTGGGGCAACCTCTACCGCCAGAAGCTCATCGACATCGCCCGAGGCGCTGCCGACGGCGACAAGCAGTCGTACTTCGACGAGCTGAACACCCGCTGGGCCGAAGCCCGCGCCGAGGTGGGCTGACCCCCGACACCGTCGCACCGGCCGGGGCGCGCAGCGTCCCGGCCGGTGCCCGTCGAACGGACGCACCATGTCTTTCTCCACCGCCGGCCCCACCGGCACCGGGGCCCCCGGCCCCCTCGTCACCGTCACCCCCGACGAACTCGACCTAGACGAGATCGCCGACTCCGATCGCCCCCGTCGCCGCCGGCGTCGCAAGCGCACGGCGGGCGCCGCCGGTGCCCCCGCCGGGCGTGGATTCCTCGGCCAGCTGACCCCATACCTCTTCATCGCGGCCGCGGTCGGGCTCCTGCTCCTGCTGACGTACCTCCCGGCCGCGAACATGCTCTGGTATTCCGTCACCGACTGGGACGGACTGGATCTCGACAAGAACTTCATCGGACTCGAGAACTACACGGACGTCTTCACGAACCCGCAGATCTTCGGGGTCTTCTTCGTCTCGCTGTACTACTTCGCGGGCGCCTTCGTGCAGATGGCGATCGCCCTGTACTTCGCCGCCCTGTTGTCCAGCTCGACCCGTTTCTCCAACTTCTTCCGCGGTGTGCTGTTCTTCCCGTACCTGATCAACGGCGTCGCGATCGGGTTCGTCTTCCTCTACCTCTTCCAGCCCGGCGGGTCGCTGGACACCGTGCTGAGCTGGTTCGGTCTCACTGACCCGCCACAGTGGCTCGGCGATCCGAACATCGCCAATTTCTCGCTCGCCGGAACGAGCGTGTGGCGGTACACCGGCATGAACTTCGTGCTGTTCCTCGGCGCGATGCAGTCCATCCCGTCCGAGTTCTACGAAGCGGCCGAGATCGACGGAGCGAGCAAGTGGCAGCAGTTCTGGGCGCTGACCTTCCCCGGCATCCGCCGCATCATCGGACTGACGTTCATCCTCGCCGTCGCGGGCAGTCTGTCGGTGTTCGAGATCCCCTTCATCATGACCGGCGGCGCCAACGGCACCTCCACATTCGTGATCCAGACCCTGCAGACCGCGTTCAACTTCCGCCAGGTGGGGCTCGCTTCCGCGATGGCCGTCGTGCTCCTGCTCATCGTCCTGCTGGTCACCTGGGTCCAGCGCAAACTCTTCCCCGACGAGAAGGTCGACCTGTCATGACCGCCGTGCACACGCCGCCCGACACCCGGAGCGGATTCACCCTCGGACCGCCGCGCCGCCGCCGCGATGCCAGCGATGCGGTCATTGCGACCCGTCGCGTTGCGGGGACCACGACGAAGTACGTCTCCCTCGTGATCGGCGTCCTGTTCACGCTCATCCCGCTGAGCGTCGTGTTCATCGCGAGCTTCAAGACGCCGCAGGAGTTCGGGCAGACCGGGCCCTTCGCGCCCCCGTCGAACTGGTTCAACCTCGAGAACTACGTGACCGCCTTCGAGAAGGGCGGCATGGTCGAGGGATTCATCAACACCACGATCGTGCTGGTGTTCTCCCTCGTCGGCACGATCGCGATCGGCACGATGGCCGCATACGCGCTGGATCGCTTCTCGTTCCGCGGCAAGAAGCTCATCGTCGCGCTGTTCCTGATCGCCACGCTCATCCCCGGGGTCACGAGCCAGGTGGCGACGTTCCAGATCATCAACGGACTGGGGCTCTACGACAACATGGCGGCCCTCGTGCTGCTGTTCATGGGCACCGACATCATCTCGATCTACATCTTCATCCAGTTCATGCAGTCCATCCCGGTCTCCCTCGACGAGGCCGCGATGATCGACGGCGCGAACCGGTGGACGATCTACTGGCGGGTCATCCTGCCGCTGCTCAAGCCCGCGATCGCGACGGTCGTCATCATCAAGGGAATCGCCATCTACAACGAGTTCTACATGCCCTTCCTCTATCTGCCTTCGCACGAGATGATCTCCACATCGCTGTTCCGCTTCAAGGGACCCTTCGGTGCGCACTGGGAGATCATCGCGGCGGGCACGATCCTGGTGATCATCCCCACGCTCGTCGCGTTCGTCGCGCTGCAGCGCTTCATCTACCGGGGCCTGACCGCGGGAGCCGTCAAGTGACCCGGGCACGTGCGCTGCACGACGGGTGGACCCTGCACGCCGCCGGCGGCCCCGTGCCCGCCGGCCTCGAGATCGACGGGGTTCCCGCGCAGGTCCCGGGATGCGTGCACACCGACCTGCTGACGGCCGGCCTGATCCCCGATCCGTACCACGGCGTGAACGAGGCGCTCCTGGCGTGGATCGGCCTCGTGGACTGGACCTACCGCGCGACGTTCGCCTGGGCGCCCGATGGCGAACAGCGGCATGACCTCGTCTTCGACGGCGTCGACACCGTGGCCACGATCATCCTGAACGGCCAGGTGCTCGGCGAGGTGGCGAACCAGCACCGCTCCTACCGGTACGACGTGCGGACGGTCCTGCGCGAGGGCGCGAACGAACTCGAGGTGCGCTTCTGCGCCCCCGTCCCGTACGCCAACGCCGAGTCGCTGCGCCTGGGCGCTCGCCCGCGGCCCTACGCCCTCCCCTACGAGGCGATCCGCAAATCGGCCTGCAACTTCGGCTGGGACTGGGGCATCGCGACGTTCACGAGCGGGCTGTGGCGCGGAGTGCGACTCGAGTCGTGGTCCGTCGCGCGGCTCGCCGAGGTGCGCGTGAGCGCTGCACCCGAGGGCGACGGCGGACGCGTCACCGTCGACGCCCGCCTCGAACGCGCAGCGGATGCCGCCCTCTCGGTCGCCGTGTCGGCCGCAGGCGCCGAGGCGGCGGCATCCGTCGACGGCGACAGCGTGCAGGTCGTGCTCGACCTCGCGGACGTGGAGCGCTGGTGGCCGGTGGGATACGGCGCGCAGCCGCTCACCGACATCACGGTGACCCTGTCCGGCGGCGACGGCGAACTCGACCGCAGCGACAAGCGGGTCGGCTTCCGCACCGTCCGGTGGGACACGACGCCCGACGAGACGGGCACGCCCTTCACGCTCGTCGTCAACGACGTCCCGGTGTTCGTGAAGGGCGCGAACTGGATCCCGGACGACGCCCTCCCGGTGCGCGTGGACCGCGCGCGCTACGAGCGGCGCCTGCGTCAGGCGGTCGATGCGAACCTCAACCTCATCCGGGTGTGGGGCGGCGGCATCTACGAGTCCGACGACTTCTACGAGCTGTGCGACGAGCTCGGCCTGCTCGCGTGGCAGGACTTCCTGTTCGCGTGCGCGGCCTATCCCGAGGAGGAGCCCCTCCGCTCGGAGATCGCAGCGGAGGCCGGGGAGAACATCGTGCGGCTGGCCGCGCACCCCTCCCTCGTGCTCCTCACGGGCAACAACGAGAACCTGTGGGGCTTCGAGGACTGGGGATGGAAGGCGCGCCTGGACGGGCGGACGTGGGGCGCGTACTACTACTACGAGCTCTTCCCCGCGCTGATCACCGAGCTCGCCCCGCACGTGCCGTACGCGCCGGGCAGCCCGTTCAGCCCCGGCGGCGAGCATCCGAACGATGAGCAGCACGGGTCGATGCACCTGTGGGAGCAGTGGAACCGGCAGGACTGGATCACCTATCGCGACCACACCCCGCGCTTCGTCGCGGAGTTCGGCTGGCAGGGTCCGCCCACGTGGTCGACGCTCACCTCGTCGCTGGACGACGACCCGCTCACCCCCGAGTCGCCGGGCATGATCGTGCATCAGAAGGCCATGGAGGGCAACGTCAAGCTCACGAACGGCCTCCTCCCCCACTATCGCGTCCCCGACGACATGGAGACGTGGCACTGGGCGATGCAGCTGAATCAGGCGAACGCCGTATCGGCGGCGCTGGAGCACTTCCGCACCCACGCCCCGCACACGATGGGGGCGATCGTCTGGCAGCTGAACGACTGCTGGCCGGTCACCTCGTGGGCCGCCATCGACGGCGAAGAACGGCCGAAGCCGCTCTTCTACGCACTGCGGAATGCGTTCGCGCCGCGGAGCGTCGTGATCCAGCCGCGGGATGCCGGGCTCGCCGTGATCGTCACGAACGAACGGCCCGACGCCTGGTCCGGTGAGGTGCGGATCGCCCGCCGCTCCTACGCCGGGGACGTGCTCGCCGAGAGCCTGATCGCGGTGGACGTGGCCGCGCGCGGACGCGTCGAGGTCCCGGTGCCGGCGGATACCGCCGCCCCCGGCGACACGTCGTCCGAGCTGGTCACCGCCGAGCTCGACGGCGTTCGCGGGGTGTGGTTCTTCGGCGAGCCGCGCGATTCCGCCCTCGAGGCTCCCCGTGTGTCCGTCGAGGTCCGCGAGCATCCGGAGGGAGCGGAGATCACCCTGACCGCCGGCAACCTGGTGCGCGACCTCACGCTGCTGGTCGACAAGGTCGCGCCGGACGCCGTCGCGGCAGAGGGACTCGTCACGCTCCTCCCGGGCGAGCAGACCACGATCCTCGTCCGGGGCCTGCACCCTCAGCAGGCGCCCGCCGTGTCCCACCCTAGCGTCCTGCGCTCCGCCAACCAGCTGGTGGTGCGATGACGACGCTGATCGAACGTCTCGGCGAGCCCGTCTGCGGCATGACGTGGGGCTGGGTCGGCACGCGCGGGACGTGGGCGACGCCGGCGGCTTCGGACTCGATGGCCCGCATGGCCGAGCACGCGGTCACGTGGACGGCGATCGCGTACGCGGCCGAACAGGCGACTGCGTTCTCGACCGACATCCCGTTCGACCGGGAGCCGACCGTGACCGACGACGAGATCGTCTGGGCGATCCGCCAGGCCAAGAGCCTGGGCATGAAGGTCGTGCTCAAGCCCGTCGTGAACTGCGCGGACGGCACGTGGCGCGCGCACATCGGCTTCTTCGACTGGGACGTTCCGAACGAGCCGAGCTGGTCGGACTGGTTCGCCTCGTATCGGACGTTCATCCTGCACGCGGCACGCCTCGCGCAGGCCGAAGGATGCGAAATGCTCTGCATCGGGTGCGAGATGGTGCGCGCCGACAGCCAGGAGGCGCACTGGCGCAGGCTCATCGCGGACGTGCGCGAGGTCTACGACGGGCTCGTGACCTACAACTGCGACAAGTACCAGGAGGATCACGTCACCTGGTGGGACGCCGTGGACGTGATCTCCTCGAGCGGCTACTACCCGATCACGAAGTGGAAGCAGCAGCTGGACCGGATCGAGCACGTGGTCACGGCATCCGCGAAGCCGTTCTTCTTCATGGAGGCCGGGTGCCCCAGCCGGACCGGATCGCCCGATCTGCCGAACGACTGGGCGTTGCCCGGAGAGCCGTCGGGCGCGGAGCAGCTGCGCTACTACGAGGCGATGCTGCAGGCGTGTCGTGCCCGGCCCTGGGTCGGCGGACTGATGCTCTGGGACTGGCCGGCGGATCTGTACGACGCCGCCGATGCGGCGGAGAATGACGACTACTGCCCGTACGGCAAGCCCGCAGGCGACTATCTCCGCGGCGCGTACACCGCGTGGGCCGAGGAGACGAAGCGATGAGCACCAGCGAGCCGGTCGTCCTGGCGATCGACGCCGGACAGACGGCGATCAAGGTGCGGGTCGAACGGCCGGCGACGGCGCCGGTGGACCGGCTGTTCCCGGGCATCCGCACGCACGAGCCGCTGCTGCCGCAGCTCGCCGACGTCGCGCGGGCGGTCGCCGCGGAGAAGCACCTCACCGTCGACGTCGTCACGGCCGGCGTCTCCGGGCTGACGCGGCACGAGTCCGACGCCTCTGGCCTGCACCGCATGCTCGGACTCCCTGCGGACGTGCGGCGGGTCATCCTCGCGCACGACTCGGTCACGTCGTTCCTCGGGGCCCTCGGCGAGGGGACGGGAGCCGTCGTCGCCGCGGGCACCGGCGTCGTCACGCTCGGCGTCGGGCGCACGCGGGTGGCGCGCGTCGACGGCTGGGGGAACATCATGGGCGATGCCGGCAGCGGGTACTGGATCGGCCGCGAGGCGCTGGACGCCGTCATGCGCGCGCACGACGGCCGCGGCGAGCGCACGGCGCTGACGGGACTCGTGGCGCAGCAATGGCCCGACCTGGAGAGCGCCTACATCGAACTGCAGGCGGCGGAGGACCGGGTCTTCATCGTGGCGTCGCTTGCGCGCGGCGTGGCGGAGCTCGCCGCGACCGACGCGGTCGCCGCGCAGATCTGCCTCCGCGCCGCTCGCGAGCTGTCGGTCTCGGCGACATCGGCCCTCCGACGCGTGGCCGAAGCCGACGATGTCGACCCGCCCGCGGTGTGCGCGATCGGAGGGGTCTTCCGTGCGGACGTGATCCGCGAGCGCTTCGGCGAACTCGTGCGCGAGGCGTTCCCGACGGTGCGTCTGGAACCGAGCCACGGCTCGGGTATCGACGGCGCTGCGGCGCTCGCCCATCTGAGCCCGTCGCACGCGCTGCTGTCGTACGTGTCGACGTCCGGCTAGGGGGCAGGCCCGATGCGGGAGGGCGACGGATGCCGCGGCATCCGTCGCCCT
>JASBUD010000182.1 GCA_030148105.1 Microbacterium sp.
CCGGACACGGCACGGTCCGCATCCCCGACTTCGTCAAGCTCGCCGAGGCGTACGGCTGCCTCGCGATCCGTGTGGAACGCGAAGAGGATGTGGATGCCGCGGTCAAGCTCGCGCTCGAGACGAACGACCGCCCCGTCGTGATCGACTTCGTCGTGAGCGCGGATGCCATGGTGTGGCCGATGGTCCCGCAGGGTGTCAGCAACAGCTTCGTCCAGTACGCCCGCGACCACTCGCCCGCGTTCGATCAGGAGGCCTGAGCCATGTCCACGCACGTGCTGAGCCTCCTCGTGGAGGACAAGCCCGGTCTGCTGACCCGCGTCGCCGGGCTCTTCGCCCGCCGCGGCTTCAACATCGAATCCCTCGCCGTGGGCGTCACCGAGGTGCCGGGCCTGTCGCGCATCACGGTGGTCGTCGATGTCGATCAGCTGCCGCTCGAGCAGGTGACCAAGCAGCTGAACAAGCTCATCAACGTGATCAAGATCGTCGAGCTCGACGCATCCGCATCCGTCCAGCGCGAGCACGTGCTCGTGAAGGTGCGCGCGGACAACGCGTCGCGATCGAACGTCCTCGAAGTCGTGAACCTGTTCCGCGCGTCCATCGTCGACTACGCGCCGGACGCCCTCGTGATCGAGGTCACCGGGGACAAGGGCAAGGTCGAGGCGTTCCTGAAGGCGCTGGAGCCCTTCGGGATCAAGGAGCTCGCGCAGTCGGGCCTGCTCGCCCTCGGCCGCGGCGGCAAGAGCATCACCGAGCGCGTCCTGCGCGGCTGACCCCAGAACCAGAAAAACAAGGAGAAACACACCCCATGGCCGAGATCTTCTACGACGCCGACGCCGACCTCTCGCTCATCCAGGGCAAGAAGGTCGCGATCGTCGGTTACGGCTCCCAGGGCCACGCCCACGCCCAGAACCTCCGCGACTCCGGCGTCGAGGTCGCCATCGCGCTGAAGGAGGGCTCGAAGTCCGCTCCGAAGGCCGAGGAAGACGGCTTCGCCGTCAAGAGCGTGGCCGACGCGACCGAGTGGGCCGACGTCATCATGATCCTCGCTCCGGACCAGCACCAGCGCGGCATCTACACCGACAGCATCAAGGACAAGCTGACCGAAGGCAAGACGCTCGCGTTCGCGCACGGATTCAACATCCGCTTCGGCTACATCGACGCGCCCGAGGGCGTCGACGTGATCCTGGTCGCCCCGAAGGCGCCCGGACACACCGTCCGCCGCGAGTTCGTCGCCGGCCGCGGCATCCCCGACATCATCGCGGTCGAGCGTGACGCGTCGGGTCAGGCGTGGGACCTCGCCCTGTCTTACGCGAAGGCGATCGGCGGCACGCGTGCCGGCGTGATCAAGACCACCTTCACGGAAGAGACCGAGACCGATCTGTTCGGCGAGCAGGCGGTGCTGTGCGGCGGCACGTCGCAGCTCGTCCAGTACGGCTTCGAGACGCTCGTCGAGGCCGGCTACCAGCCCGAGATCGCGTACTTCGAGGTTCTCCACGAGCTCAAGCTCATCGTCGACCTCATGTGGGAGGGGGGCATCGCCAAGCAGCGCTGGTCGATCTCCGACACGGCGGAGTACGGCGACTACGTGTCCGGACCCCGCGTCCTGGACGCCACGGTCACGGAGCACATGAAGGAGGTGCTGGGCGACATCCAGTCGGGTGCGTTCGCGAAGCGCTTCATCGCCGACCAGGACGCCGGCGCACCGGAGTTCCTCGCGCTGCGTGAGAAGGGTGCCGCGCACCCGATCGAGGCCACCGGCAAGGAGCTGCGTTCGCTGTTCGCGTGGAAGCAGACCGACGCCGACTACACCGAGGGCAGCGCCGCGCGCTAACCGTCCCTGAGACCGCCGTCCGATCCGGCACGGCTTCGGCCCGGTTCTGCTCCTTGCACCACGAGGAGCGGAACCGGGCCACTTCTGTATCGCCGGTGGGCGGAGTAACCTCCCGAACGGGAGGTCCCGATGAGCGAGGGAAGCGGCACGAGGGACGATCCGTGGCGGCTGACCACTGCGCCGGGAACCTCTGCGTACACGATGTACCGCGATGAGGACACGGACCCTCCGGCGCTCGTCTGCCAGGTCGGATCGACGCGGTTGACGTATCGGTTGAGGGCCGTGGAGGATCTCACGAACTGGCTCCGCGCGCAGGAGGAGTGGGTTCCCCTCGGCGCAGCCGATGAGCAGAAGCCGGCCGCTGAGGGGTCGGTGGAGGCGTGGGGTCGCAGTCAGAGCAATCCGGTCGGCGGCTGGTACGGCCTGCGGAAGGGATATTGAGGCCGATTCGGCATGTACCTCCCGCCGCTCCTCGAGGCGCTCGGTCTGGCTGAGATGACACACGACCCGCGCAACAACCGCGTCCGCGCGATCTGAGAGCTCAGGTCATCTCGCGCAGGCGTGCGATGCGCGTCAGCGCGGCCTCCTCCGACGTGGACCGCTCGCCCAGGAGCGACCGGGCGGACCGCAGCACCAGGCCGGTCGCCGGCACCGCCAGCGGAGCTGGACGACCGAGGCCGAGCATCGCGCGCTGCGAGGGATCGAGCGAGGCGATCGCGCCCTGGAACATGATCCGGTACGCCGGCAGCATCCCGGGGACGAGGGGAGGCCGGCGGATGAAGCGCACGACGTCGTGCACGCGGTCATCCGCCCGCAGGGTGCCGGCCTCGGAGAAGCCGCGTAGGCGCGCCCGCATGTCCGCGGCGGTGAGCGGGGGATCGGTGAGGCCGATGAGCTCTCCGGCCACGGCCCATTCCCGCACGTACGCGTCCGCTCCGCCCGGGATATCCGTCTCCCAGACCTCGTGGCAGGTCAGGAACGAGTCCGTGAAGGCCAAGTGCACCCACTCGATCAGATCGGGATCGCCGGCGCTGTAGGGAACGGAGCGCCCAGACGCGTCGAGGTAGGTGCCGCGCACGCGCTCGTGGAGCGCGCGCACCATCGCCGAGGAGCGTTCGGCGGTCGCGCGATCGCCGAACGTGACGGTGATGAGCCAGCGGATCGTCCCGGTCAGCCTGCCGAGCGGATCCTCCCGATACCGCGACCAGTCGTGAACGCCCGCCATCGCACCCGGGTGCATCGCCTGCACGAGCAGGGCGCGGATGCCGGCGACCATCGTGGCCATGCCGCCGGGCACGGCCCATGACGCCGACCCGGGACCGAAGGACCCGGCATCCGTGCCCTCGGCGAGCTGCCTGACCCACGGCGGCGAGCCGTCGTCGGTACCGGACAGCGTCTGCAACAGGTGCGACCGCCACCGATCCCGCATCGCCGTCATCCCGCCAGTACAGCACGCGCCGGAGCGCCGAGGGTCGGATCGGTCTATTCGCGCGGCTACGCTGGCACCATGGCCCGCGGCACAGACGACGACGCGCTCTCCTGGGACGGCGACGACGACCCGACGCTCGCGGTGGGGCAGACCCAGGATGCCGCTCCCGCCACCCTTCCGGAGGGCTTCACGCCCGTCGGACGCGGGAGCGAGAACGTCGGCGCTGTCTCGACCGGTTCGGCGGCGGATGCCGCGGCGGCGGAGGAGCCCGTGGTGAAGGCTCCCATGGGCAACGTGACGCTCGTGTCGCTCGGGATCCTCGGCGGCGTGTACCTGCTGTACGCCCTCGGCTGGGCGATCGGCGGACTGCGCCTGCAGGGTCGCGCCGCCTACCTGGTGACCGATGTGATGTTCCAGGGGAGCTTCTGGCTCGCCGTGCTCGCAGCGCCGCTCTGGTTCGCCACGGTGTACCTCCTGACGGCCGGGGGGAAGGCATGGGCGCGTTTCGCGTGGCTCATCGGCGGCGCGGCGCTCCTGCTGCCGTGGCCCTTCGTGATGATCGGGGCGGTGGGCTCATGAGCGGGGATGCCGTCGCACCGGAGACCGCGACCGTCCCGCGCCGCACACCGACCTGGCTCGTGGCCACGATCGCGGGCGGCTTCGGGCTCTTCTACGCCTACGCGGTCTGGAACGCTCTCGGAAACCTGATCCAGAGCGTGCAGTTCGCGGGCGAGAACGGTTTCGTGCTGAGCCCGATCGGCTGGGTCATCTGGATCCTCGCGGTCATGTTCCCGATCGCCGCGTTCGCCGCCGCGTTCGCGATCGGGTATCGACGTCCGGCCCACCATCTGATCCTCGTCCTGCTCACGGGGCTCGCCCTGACCGCCGTGTTCTGGCTCAACGTCGTCGCGTACACCGAACTGAACTACGCCTCGCTGCTGGCGTAGCCGGGTGTCCCGGCCGTCATACGGGCGGGTCCTCACGGGGCGAGCCGATAGAGTGTGAGTGAATGCGCCCCGATGGCGTGCGGCGCAGCATCCACTCGTCTGTTCGGCCGCGATTCGCGCGCCCACGCTCCAAAGGATCCGCTGTCGTGACGAAGCCCGTCGTGCTCATCGCCGAAGAACTCTCTCCCGCCACGATCGACGCGCTCGGTCCGGACTTCGAGATCCGCCAGATCGACGGGACTGACCGCCCCGCGCTCCTGGCCGGTCTCGCCGACGCCAGCGCCGTGCTCGTGCGGTCGGCGACGCAGATCGATGCGGAGGCGATCGCCGCCGCTCCCGTGCTGAAGATCGTCGCCCGGGCCGGCGTGGGCCTGGACAACGTCGACATCAAGGCGGCCACGACCGCGGGTGTGATGGTCGTGAACGCGCCCACTTCGAACATCATCTCCGCAGCCGAGCTGACGATCGGGCACATCCTGAGCCTCGCCCGGCACATCCCGGCCGCGCACGCTTCTCTTGCCGCGGGCCAGTGGAAGCGCAGCGCCTACACCGGCACCGAGCTGTTCGAGAAGACCGTCGGCATCGTCGGACTCGGGCGCATCGGCGCCCTGATCGCCGAGCGGCTGCGCGCCTTCGGCGTGCGTGTGGTGGGCTACGACCCCTACGTCACGCCCGCGCGCGCCCAGCAGCTGCAGGTCGAGCTCCTGCCGTTCGATGACGTGCTGCGCCAGAGCGACTTCGTGACGGTGCACATGCCGAAGACGCCGGAGACCACCGGCATGATCGGCGCCGAGCAGCTCGCCCTGATGAAGCCGTCGGCCTACGTGATCAACGTCGCCCGGGGTGGTCTCATCGACGAGGTCGCGCTGCGCACGGCGCTCGTGGACGGGGTGATCGCCGGTGCCGGCCTCGACGTGTTCACGTCCGAGCCTCCCGTCGCCGACTCCACGGCGGCGGCGCTCCTGGACCTTCCGAACGTCGTCGTCACGCCGCACTTGGGCGCCAGTACCGACGAGGCGCAGGAGAAGGCCGGCATCTCGGTCGCCCGGTCGGTCAAACTGGCACTCGAAGGCGATCTGGTCCCGGATGCCGTGAACGTCGCGGGCGGCATCATCGATCCGTTCGTGCGCCCGGGGATCGCCCTGGTCGAGAAGCTCGGACAGTTCTTCACCGGTCTTGCGCACGCCGCCGTCACGAGCCTGGACATCGAGGTCCGGGGCGAGCTCGCCGCCTACGACGTCAGCGTGTACCGGCTCGCGGCGCTCAAGGGCATCCTGACGAACATCGTCAGCGAGAACGTCTCGTACGTGAATGCGCCGCTGTTCGCCGAGCAGCGGGGCATCGAGACGCGGCTCGTCGTCGAAGCGGACAGCCCGCTCTACCGCAACCTCACCGTGCTGCGCGGGACGCTCGCGGACGGGACCGTGCTCACGGTCGCGGGGACGCTGGCGGGCACCCGCATGGTGCCGAAGGTCGTCGGCATCAACGGGTACGAGATCGAGGTGCCGTTCGAGCAGCACCACATCGTGATGCGGTATGCCGACCGCCCGGGAATCGTCGCGATCTACGGGCAGCGCCTCGGCGATGCCGGCATCAACATCGCAGGACTCCAGGTCGCGCACCCGGACGCCTCCGGTCGTGCCCTGTCCGTCCTCACGGTCGACTCGCCCGTGCCCGAGGAGATGCTGACCGAGCTGCACGCCGCGGTCCAGGCAGATCTTTTCCGCCAGATCGAGATCACCGAGCCGTAGTCAGCGCTTCGCGGCGCGCTCCACCAGGGCGATCAGTGCGTCCATTTCGGGTCCACGGGGCACCGGGCCGGGTATCGAGCCGCCGGCCAGGGCATTGTTGAAATAGAGCCCGTCGCTGACGAGCATCACGAGGTCGAGGGATGCGGCATCCCTCGTGTGCGGTCGCAGCGCGTCGCCCCAGCGTTCCCGCACCTCACGCAGCGCGGTGCTCGCCGCCGCGTTCCCGCCCTGGGCGAGCCGCGACGTCGCGAGGATCGCGCGGTCCAGCGGGTCGTTCTGCATGATCGAGGATCGCAGGAAGTACGAGATCGGCCCGTCGGGGGCGGACGACATCTGCGTGATGTCATCGCTGACGAGCAGATCGAGCCGCTCGATGACGCCACGCTCGAGCGCGTCCTTCGACCCGAAGTGATACAGCAGTCCGCCCTTGGAGACGCCGGCCGCGCGGGCGGTCGCGTCCATCGTGGCGGAGCGCTCACCGTCTTCGATCAGGATCGCCTCGAAGGCGTCGAGCACGCTCTCTCGGGCATGCGGGGGACGGCTCATCGCTCGATCGTATCCGTCGGGTTGGTCGCCACATCTGATACTATACCGGCTGGACGGTTTAGAAACTGAGGATGACATGACGGACACACTGACCAGGATCCCGACGACGGCGGCACCGCGCGTCGGATGGCGCGGCTGGGCCGCCCTGGTCGTGCTCATGCTGCCGGTCCTGCTCGTCTCCGTCGACAACACGGTGCTGAGCTTCGCCCTTCCGCAGATCGCGCTCGACCTCGAACCGACCGCGACGCAGCAGCTCTGGATCATCGACGCGTACCCGCTCGTGCTCGCGAGTCTGCTCGTGACGATGGGTGTGCTGGGGGACCGCTTCGGCCGCCGCCGGATGCTCCTGATCGGCGCGACCGGGTTCGGCGTCGTCTCGGCGCTCGCGGCCTTCGCGCCCAGCGCCGAGTGGCTGATCGCCGCGCGCGCGGCGATGGGCGTGTTCGGGGCCATGCTCATGCCCTCGACGCTCTCGCTCCTGCGGAGCATCTTCACGAACCGCGATCAGCGCCGTCTCGCGATCGCGGTGTGGGCTGCCGGCTTCTCGGCGGGTGCGGCCCTCGGTCCGGTCGTCGGCGGCATCCTGCTCGAGCACTTCGCGTGGGGAGCTGTGTTCCTCATGGCCGTGCCCGTGCTGGTGCCGCTGCTGATCCTCGTGCCGATCCTGGTGCCGGAGAGCCGGGACCCGAACCCCGGTCGCTTCGACCCGATCAGTGTCGCGCTGTCGCTGCTGACGATGGTGCCGATCGTCTACGCGATCAAGGAATTCGCGGTGCACGGCACGGAGACCGCGATCCCGTTCGTGCTCGTCGTGGTCGGCATCCTGTTCGGCGTGCTCTTCGTCCGTCGCCAGAACCGGCTCGAGACGCCCATGCTCGACATGGCGCTGTTCCGCACGCCGAGCTTCTCCGGCTCGATCCTGGTGAACCTGCTGAGCGTGATCGCGCTCGTCGGCTTCCTCTACTTCGTCGCCCAGCACCTGCAGCTCGTGGTCGGGCTCTCGCCGCTGGATGCCGGACTCGCCCTCGTGCCCGGCCTGCTCGCGATGATCGTCGCGGGGATCGGCGTCGTCCCGATCGCGAAGCGCGTCGCCCCGCGGCTCGTGGTGCCGATCGCGCTGCTGTTCTCGATCGCCGGCTACCTCCTGGTCGCGGTGAGTGCGCAGACGGGTGCCCTCGCGGTGCTGATCGTCGCGTTCATCGCCCTCGGCATCGGCATCGGCGCTGCGGAGACGGTCTCGAACGAGCTCATCCTCGCGAGCGCCCCGCCCGCGAAGGCCGGTGCCGCCAGTGCCGTCTCTGAGACGGCGTACGAGCTCGGGGCGGTCCTCGGAACGACGATCATCGGTGGACTCCTCGCCGCGTTCTACCGTGCGAACCTCGTGCTGCCCGACGGCCTGCCCGCGACGATCTCCGAAGCCGCGCGCGAGACGCTCGCGGGCGCGGTCGCCGGTGCGGCCACGCTCGACGAGGCTCTCGGCGACGCGCTCCGGGAGGCCGCGGCGCACGCGTTCGACGCGGGCGTCGGGGTGACCGCGCTGATCGGCGCCGGTCTGATCGTGATCGCCGCGGTCATCGCCGCGGTGACCCTGGGCGGTCGCCCGCACCGCGAGCGCGTGGAGCACTGATCCGTCGAGTGTCCAGGGCGCGCCGTGTGCGCACCCGCTGAAGCGGCGCGCCTTGGACACTCAACGCCGACGTCACGCCGGTACGCTGGTCGGATGCACCCCGAACGCACCGTGAAGCTCGCCGTCATCCCGGGTGACGGCATCGGACCCGAGGTGATCACCGAGGCCGTCAAGGTCCTCGACGCGGTCACCGCAGGTTCCGGCATCCGCTTCGACAGGACGACGTTCTCGCTCGGCGCCGCGCGCTACCTCGAGACCGGCGACACGCTGACGGATGCCGACCTCTCGGCGATCGCCGAGCACGACGCGATCCTGCTCGGCGCCGTCGGGGGAGTGCCCGGCGACGCGCGCCTGAAGAACGCGAACATCGAGCGCGGGCTGCTGCTGAAGCTGCGCTTCGCGCTCGATCACTACGTCAACCTGCGCCCGTCGAAGCTCTACCCCGGCGCTCCCGGACCGCTCGCCGACCCCGGTGAGATCGACTTCGTCGTCGTCCGCGAGGGCACGGAAGGCCCGTATGTCGGCAACGGCGGCTCGATCCGCACGGGAACCGCGCACGAGATCGCGAACGAGACGTCCGTGAACACCGCGTACGGGATCGAGCGGGTCGTGCGGTACGCCTTCGACCTCGCCGAGCGGCGCCGCAAGAAGCTCACGCTCGTGCACAAGACGAACGTGCTCGTGCACGCGGGCGGCATGTGGCAGCGCATCGTGAACGAGGTGGCGGGGGAGCACCCCGATGTCGCGGTAGATTATCTGCACGTCGACGCGGCGACGATCTTCCTGGTCACAAACCCGTCCCGCTTCGACGTCATCGTCACCGACAACCTCTTCGGCGACATCCTGACAGACCTGGCCGGCGCCGTCACCGGTGGCATCGGTCTCGCCGCTTCCGGGAACATCAATCCGGACGGCGCGTTCCCGTCGATGTTCGAACCCGTCCATGGTTCGGCGCCGGACATCGCGGGTCAGCAGAAGGCCGATCCCACCGCCGCCATCCTCTCCGTCTCACTCCTGCTCGACCACCTCGGGCTGCGCGAGGAGGCCGAGCGCGTCACCCGCGCCGTCGAGGACGACATTCAGGCGCGGGATGCCGCTCCCCGACCCACCGCGCACATCGGCGACGCGATCGTGGCACGGCTGCAGGCGTAGCCTGGAGCACGCGCGCGTCGCCCGCACTCTCACTCAGGACGTGAAATGACACTCATCGGAACCGACCCCGACACGGGCCTTGCCCCTCTGCAGTTCGCCGTGACGAAGAACCTCGCCGCGAAGAGCCCGGCAGAGCGGGACGCGATCCTCGCGAATCCCGGATTCGGCCAGCACTTCACCGACCACATGGTCGACATCTGCTGGTCCACCGGCGGCGGGTGGCACCGTCCGCGCGTCCAGCCCTACGGCCCGATCACCCTCGAGCCTTCCGCCGCGGTCCTGCACTACGGGCAGGAGATCTTCGAGGGCATCAAGGCCTATCGGCACGCCGACGGATCGATCCACACGTTCCGGCCGGATCAGAACGGCCGCCGACTGCAGCGATCCGCCCGGCGTCTCGCTCTTCCAGAACTCCCGGTGACGTACTTCATCCAGTCGCTCCGCGAGATCATCAAGGCCGATGGCGCGTGGGTGCCGTCGGGCGAGGACCAGAGCCTGTACCTGCGCCCATTCATGTTCGCGAAGGAGGCGTTCCTCGGCGTCCGCCCGGCGCACAAGGTCGCGTACTACGTGATCGCCTCGCCCGCGGGCGCCTACTTCCACGGGGGCGTGAACCCGGTGAGCATCTGGCTGAGCGAGGACTACGCGCGCGCCGGCAAGGGCGGCACGGGCGCGGCCAAGACCGGTGGCAACTACGCCGCTTCGCTCCTCCCGCAGTCCGAGGCGTACGAGAACGAGTGCGACCAGGTGGTGTTCCTGGACGCGGACCGCAACGTGGAGGAGCTCGGCGGCATGAACGTCGTGTTCGTCTACAAGGACGGCACGATCGTCACCCCGCAGTCCCCGTCGATCCTCGAGGGCATCACGCGCGACTCGATCCTGCAGCTCGCGAAGGATCGCGGTCACAAGGTGGAGGGACGTGCGGTCTCGCTCGACGAGTGGCGCCGGGGTGTCGCCTCCGGCGACATCGTCGAGGTGTTCGCGTGCGGCACGGCAGCCGTCGTGACGCCGATCGGCGTGCTCAAGGGCGCCGACTTCTTCGACGAGCAGCCCACCGGCACACTGGCCCTCGAGCTGCGCAAGGAGCTCACGGACATCCAGTACGGGCGCGTCGAGGACCGTCACGGCTGGCTGCTTCGTCTGGACGAGTGACCGGTCTGCGGGCCGGGGAGGAGGATGGCTGCCCTGAGTAGGCTGGTCGGGTGAAGATCGCTCGATTCAGCCACCAGGACACCATCCGCTTCGGCATCGTCGACGAGACGGACGTCGTCGTCCTGGACGGCGACCCGATGTTCGCGGGGTTCGACACGACCGGTGAACGGATTCCGCTCGCGGACATCGCCTTGCTCGCACCGGTGATCCCGCGGTCGAAGGTCGTGGCCGTCGGGCGCAACTATCGCGCGCACGCGGAAGAGCTCGGCAACGAGGTCCCCGCGGAGCCGATGCTGTTCTTCAAACCCAATACGTCGGTGATCGGACCCGGGGACACGATCGTGCGCCCCCGGCAGTCGCAGTTCACCTCGTTCGAAGGGGAGCTCGCGGTCGTGATCGGCTCGATCGCGAAGAACGTCGCCGCCGAACGCGCGTCCGAGGTGATCTTCGGCTACACGATCGCGAACGACGTGACCGCCCGCGATCTGCAGAAGACCGACGGGCAGTGGGCGCGCGCGAAGGGCTTCGACACGTTCTGTCCGCTCGGACCGGTCATCGAGACCGAGTTCGATCCCGCCTCGGCCACTGTGCAGACGCGCCTGAACGGGCAGACCGTGCAGGACGCGCCGCTCACGGACATGATCCACTCGATCGGCGACATCATCGCCTTCGCGTCGGCGGCCTTCACCCTGCTCCCGGGCGACGTGATCCTCACCGGCACGCCCTCCGGCGTCGGCGCCTTCGTGGCCGGCGACACGATCGAGGTCGAGATCGACGGGCTCGGCATCCTCCGCAACACCGCGCGCGACGCGTGAGGTCCCCGCGTGGGTGAGTCGGCGCCGCTGGGCGCCGAGGACCTCGCGCGCATCCAGCGCCGCACCGTCTGGGTGCTCTCGATCGCCCAGGTGCTCGGAGGTCTCGCGTTCGGCGCGACCATCTCGCTCGGGGCGGTGCTCGCTGCCGACATCTCCGGGGACGAGGCGTTCTCCGGGCTCGCCGCAGCTGCCGTCACGTTCGGAACAGCGCTCATCGCGATCCCGTTGGCACGGCTCGCGCGGTCGCGCGGTCGCCGGCTGTCCCTCACGGGCGGCATGGCCGTCGCGCTCGTGGGTGTCGGCCTCGTGGTCTTCGCGGTCGGCATCGGCTCCTTCCCGCTCCTCCTGCTGGCATTCCTCCTGATCGGCGGCGGCCAGGCCGCGAATCTGCAGTCGCGGTTCGCGGCGGCCGATCTCGCCACCGACGCATCGCGCGGCCGGGATCTGTCGATCGTCGTGTGGGCGACCACGATCGGCGCCGTCCTCGGCCCCAACCTCACCGGACCGGGCGCGGTCGTCGGAGACGCGCTCGGGATGCCGCCCCTGACCGGTCCGTACGTCTTCACGATCATCGGCCAGACGCTCGCGATCGTCCTGTACGTCACGGCACTGCGGCCGGACCCACTGCTTCTCGCCCAACGCGTGGTCGCGTCCAAGGACGACGCCGCAGGAGCGATCGCCCGGCCGGACGACCCGCGGCTCGCGCGCTATGCGATCTTCGCGATCGCCGCCTCCCACGGCGTCATGGTCGCCATCATGGCCATGACTCCGGTCCACCTTCTGCATCAGGGGGCGAGTCTCAGCATCATCGGCCTGACGATCAGCCTCCACATCGCAGGGATGTACGCCCTGTCGCCGGTGTTCGGCATCCTCGCCGACCGGGTGGGACGAATCCCCGCGATCCTGGTCGGACAGGTGATCCTCGCCGCCTCGCTCGTCACGGCCTCCTTCGGGCAGGACTCGCCCGCGGCCGTGACGATCGCCCTCATCCTGCTGGGCCTGGGCTGGAGCGCGACGACGGTGGCCGGTTCGGCGCTGCTGACGGAAGCGTCCTCCGAAGCGCAGCGGACCCGCCGACAGGGCCTCAGCGACTTCACGATGAGCATGGTCGCCGCCGTGGGGGCGATTCTGGCGGGCGTCGTCCTCGGTCTCATCGGCTACGGCGGACTCGCGCTCGTCGTCGGTGTGGCGGTGGTCGCGGTCTTCGCCCTCGCGCCGTTCGCGACGCGTTCGAGTCCGGTCAGCGGCCGAGTGCGCTGAGGGCGGCGTCGACGTCGTCGCGGTCGTTGAAGACGTGGAAGGCCACGCGCGCGCGTCCCGCGCGACCGGATGCCGTGATGCCGGCATCCGTGAGCCTTTTCAGATCCGCCCCGGCGGCGTCGGCCCACGTGACGATCGCGCTTGGGCGCTCGGGGAGATCGAGACCCATCCCGAGGCGGAAGGCGGTCGCGAGTTGCGTCGCGTGCGCGAACAGGGCGGCGCGATCCGTCGCGGCGAAGAGCTCGAGGACGGGTTCGGCGCCCACGAAGGCCTGCCACGCGGGGGAGACGTCGAAGCGCGTGGCGTCGTCCGCGAGGGCGCCGGCTGACCCGTAGCACGAGGTCCACGGGTCTGCGGCGGAATACCAGCCCGCGAAGATCGGAGGCACCGCCGCGGCGAACTCCTCGCTGATCGCGAGGAACGCAACTCCCCGCGGTGCGCAGAGCCACTTGTACGCGTGGCAGATGAGCGCGTCGTGGTCTTTCGCATTCACGGGAAGCCAGCCGATCGCCTGCGTCGCATCGCACAGCGTGCGTGCTCCGTGCCGGTGTGCGGCGGCGGAGATCCCCGCCGCATCGGCCACCTCGCCCGTCGCGGACTGCACGATCGAGTACGCCACGAGCCATGTGTCGGCGGTGATCGCGTCGGCGAGCTCGTGCACCGGCGCGGTGCGCAACCGGATGCCGCGCCCGGCGTGTGCGAACGGCTGCACCATCGACGCGAAGTCGCCGTCGGCGCACAGCACCTCGGCGCCGTCCGGCACCGCCGCGGCGATCAGACCCGCGAACACCGAGGTCTGCGATCCGATCGCGATGCGCGCGGGGTCCGTATCGACCAGTCGCGCGAAATGGCCGCGCGTGCGCTCCACCACGGCGGAGTACGCCACCGCGCACGCGCGACCGGACGCCGCGGCATCCAGGTCGGCGATCATCGCAGCGCGGCTCGCCCGTGTCGGCAGGCCCAGCGTGCACGCCGCGAGGTACGACCGCCCACCGGTGAACTCCGCGCGCACGGAGAGCAGGTCGGGAGGGGCGAGAGTGGTCATGACCCCAGCGTGCTCCGCGCCGAATCATTCGTCTACAGCAGGTCTTCGATCGGAATCATGCTCAGACGTTATTCTTGCGGGATGAGTGATGCCCTCGATGTGGACGTGCAGTCGCTTCGGGTGCTCAAGGCGATCGCCGATGAAGGGTCTCTGACCGCGGCGGCAGCGGCCCTCGGCTACAGTCAGCCCGCCGTCAGTCAGCAGGTCAAGCGGCTCGAGCAGCGGCTGGGGCTCGCGGTGATCGAGCGCGCCGGCCGCCGGGTGCGGCTCACGGAGGCGGGGCGCGTGCTGGCCCGCCACGCCTCGGCCGTCACGAGTGCCCTGGACGCCGCAGCGGGCGAGCTCGCCGAGCTGCAGGGTCTGCGCGCGGGACGCGTCCGCATGGTGGGGTTCCCGTCGGCGTCGCCGGGGGTCATTCCGCGCCTCCTCGCCGATCTGGGCGAACGCCGCCCGGGCATCACGATCACCTATGTCGAAGCCGAGCCGCCCGAGGCGGTCGCCGCCGTCCGTGAGGATCGCGCCGACATCGCGATGACGTTCAGCTATCCCGGCGACCGGAGCGATCCCCACGGGGCCAGCGCACGGGGGCTGTCGGTGCGCACGATCGGCACCGACGATCTGGTCGCGGTGCTGCCGGTGGGGCACCCGGCGGCCGCCGCCGCCGCTGTGGATGTGTCCCTCCTCGTGGACGAGAACTGGATCGCCGGCTGCCCGCGGTGTCGTGGCCATCTGCTCGAGCTGTGCGGACGTGCCGGATTCACTCCGCGCATCGGCTTCGAAACCGACAACTTCGTGGCCGTCGAAGGGCTCGTGGCGCAGGGTATCGGCGTCGCCACCCTTCCCCGGATGGCGATCGAGTCGTTCCCCCGCATGCCGGGCGTCCGCACGGTCGCGCTCCCGGCGCAGGAGGCGCGGACGCTCCACGTGGTCACGGCGTACCGCGCTGATCGGGTGCCGGCGATCCGCAGTGCGCTCGACGCGCTGGATCGTGTCCTCGCCCCGGTGGGGCTCGCCCCGGTGGGGCACGACGCGGCGAACTAAGCTGGGGGGCGATGTCTACTCCCGATCCTCGCACCACGACCGCTTCCGGCTCCGATGTCCGGGTCCGCTTCTGCCCGAGCCCGACGGGACTGCCGCACGTCGGTCTCATCCGCACCGTGCTGTTCAACTGGGCCTACGCCCGTCACAACGGCGGCACGCTCGTGTTCCGCATCGAGGACACGGACGCCGCGCGCGACAGCGAGGAGAGCTATCAGCAGCTTCTCGATGCGCTGCGGTGGCTCGAGATCGACTGGGACGAGGGCGTGGAGATCGGGGGACCGCACGCGCCCTACCGGCAGTCCCAGCGTCACGACATCTACTTCGACGTGCTCGAGAAGCTCAAGGCGACGGGAGCGGTGTACGAGAGCTATTCCACGCCCGAGGAGATCGATGCCCGCAACGTGGCGAACGGGCGCGCGAAGCAGCTCGGCTACGACAACTTCGATCGCGACCTCACCGAGGACCAGAAGGCGGCCTTCCGTGCCGAAGGTCGCGAGCCCGCGTGGCGGGTTCGCGTCCCCGACGAGGATCTGACCTACGTCGACCTGATCCGCGGAGAAGTCACCTTCCCGGCAGGATCGTTCCCGGACTTCGTGATCGTCCGGGCGGGAGGGGTACCGCTGTACCCGTTCGTGAACCCGGTCGACGACGCGCTCATGGGCATCACGCACGTGATCCGCGGCGAGGACCTCATGCCCTCGACGGCCCGTCAGCTGGCGCTGTACCGTGCGCTCGTGGATGCCGGCGTCACGGAGTTCATCCCTCGTTTCGCGCACATGCCGCTCGTGTTGGGCGACGAGGGGAACAGGAAGCTCTCCAAGCGCGACCCGAAGGCCGACCTCTTCCTCCAGCGTGAGCGCGGTTTCATCCGCGAAGGACTGCTGAACTACCTCTCGCTGCTCGGCTGGTCGCTCTCACATGACCGCGACGTCTTCTCGCTCGATGAGCTCGTCGCCGCGTTCGACATCGCTGACGTGAATCCGAATCCGGCCCGGTTCGACCAGAAGAAGGCCGAGTCGATCAACGGCGACCACATCCGGATGCTGGAGCCGGAGGACTTCGCACGCCGACTCGTCCCGTATCTGGCGTCCGCCGGCGTCGTGAGCTACCCGCCGACGATCCCTCAGGGCGAGCTCCTCGCGCAGGCCGCGCCGCTCATACAGGAGCGCCTCCAGCTCCTCGGCGATGCGCCGGGTCTCCTCGGCTTCCTCTTCGCGGATGACGTCGTCTATGCGGACGACGCGCTGGCCGCCCTGCCCGAGAACACCGGGCTCGTGCTGGCCGCCTCCGTGAGCGCGCTCGAGCTCATCCCCGAAGCCGACTTCACCGCGGCGGCCGTCCAAGAGGCGCTCTCCGGTGCGCTGATCGACGGGCTCGGACTCAAGCCGCGGGTCGCGTACGGCCCGCTGCGGGTGGCGGTCAGCGGCCGGCGCGTCTCGCCGCCGTTGTTCGAGTCGATGGAGTTGTTGGGCAAAGCGGAGTCGCTCCGACGACTCGCCGCGCTCGAGGCGTTCCGCGCGGGCTGAGCCTCCGCCCGGTTTGGCGAGGCCGCGCTCGTCACGTAGACTTGATCTTCGGCACGGGCTCCGGCTCAGCGCCTTGGGGTATGGTGTAATTGGCAACACGGAGGTTTCTGGTACCTTTGTTCTTGGTTCGAGTCCAGGTACCCCAGCCATCGAAAACCCCCGCTGAGCGGGGGTTTTCGGCATTCCGGCCCTACTCGCCCAGGTCCTCGGGATAATTGAGGCATGAGCGCTCCGCTGCGATCGTCCGGGTCGCCGGAGGCGCAGGCTGAGCTTGACGCCCTGCGCTCCCGCGCGTACGGACCGGATGCCGACATCGATCGCGATGCCGATGCGCTCGCGCGACTGGTCGAGTTGGAGGAGCAGCTGCGCAGCGGTGCCGCGCCCGACGAGGCGGTCGAGCTCGGTGTTCGGCAGGCCGTGGACCCCGACGTCCCCGTGCCGGACGGAGCAGTGGTCACCGGAACGCCGGACGGTTCGGCGTCCGATGTGCGTCGGCGCGGCCTTCGGCGCGTTCCGGTGTTGGTCTGGGTACTGCTCGCCCTTGCCCTCGGGGCGGCCGGCGGGTTGCTTCTGCCCTTCGTCGGAGCACCGCAGCCGGTGACCACCCTCGAGCGTGCACCACTCGGAGATGCACCGGTGGACTTCGAACTGTACGGCGTGAGCGCGGAGTCACCCGTCCGCTACGAGCCCTACCACGACCTGCAGATCTGGTCGGGGATCACCGAGCAGGGCTCGACCTGCATCGTGATCACGAACGATGCGGGGGAGTGGATCGCCGCCGGGTGCGCGCCTGAGCCGCTGCATCCCGTCGCCGATGTCATCTTCTTCCCGGGCATGCGCCAGATCGAGGGACTCGACCTCCCCGACGGCAGTGTTCTTCGTTTCACGCTGCGTGACGACGTCATGGAGGTGTGGGTCGCCAAGACCGTCGGCGACGCTCAGTCCTCCGCCGCGACGAGCTCGGCGACGGCCTCGGCGCCGAGCTCGGCGTACGGCGGATCGTCGTCGCTCTGACCGAGCAGCATGAGCGCCACGGCGGCCGCCCAGCCTTTCGCCCGGGTCCATGTCGCTTCGTCGTACCGATCCGACAGCTCGGCGCGGAACGCGGTCCGTCCCTCCCGGTCGAACGCCATCCAGGCGACCGAGAGGTCGTACGCCGGGTCGCCCGCCGTGACGTCTCCGAAGTCGATCATCGCGACGAGTCGTCCGCCGCGGGCGACGAGGTTGCCGGGATGCAGATCGCCGTGGATCCATACCGGGCCGTCTGACCACGCGGGGGCCCGCAGTGCGGCATCCCAGATCAGAGCGAGCCGCGCCAGCGCGTCGGCAGCGACCTGACCCTTCAGGGCGTCCACCCGGGCGTGCACGGCTGCGGCGCGGGTCCGCAGTGCGACGCCGCGGACGGGGTTCGGCGGAAACCCGGGCCCAGCCGGAGTGTGCAGCAGCCGGACGGCCCGCGCCAGCGGTGCGGCCCAGCCGATGCGTCGGACGCGCGGGACGACGAGCCCGGTGTCGCCCGCGAACCACGGCACGATCGACCACGCCCAGGGGTAGCGCCTCGCCGGCCGACCCGTCACGAGTGGGACGGGAACTCCGAGGCCGGCGGGAGCGAGGCGGCGCGCGATCTCGGGCAGCACCTGCTGTTCGTGCAGGATCAGCGGTGCGGCCACGGCGCGCCGCGGCAGGCGGACGGCGAGATCGTCGCCGAGACGCCAGACCGCGCAGTCCCACCCGTCCGCGACGTGACGGAGGCCCTCGTCTGCGGCGCCGGCGAGCTGGGGTGCCTGCTCCTGCAGGAGGTCGCGGACGAGCTCCGCATCGATCCGGATCTCCGCGGCCGGCTTGTCGGGCATTCCCCGACGCTAGTGCAGCGGCATCCGACTGAAGAAGAACTCCGCGACAGCGCTTGTGTTCATGTTGGTTTGTGTTGTAATGTGTGGGAAATTCCAGTGGAGCCCTCGCAGACGAAGGAACACGATGTACGCAATGGAGCGCCAAGAGCTCATCGAGCGGATCCTGCTCGATGAGGGCAGGGTGAGCGTCGTCGATCTGTCCCGTCGCTTCGACGTCACGACCGAGACCGTGCGGCGCGACCTCGATCAGCTCGAGCGCAGCGGCGCCCTCCGCCGGGTGCACGGCGGCGCGGTCAGCCGCGAGCGCGACAGCACCGCCGAGCCGACGCTCGCGGAGCGCACGCGGGTCCGCAGCGAGGCGAAGTCGGCGATCGCGCGCCGCGCGATGGAAGTGATCGGGCCCCGGTTCCACGGATCTCTGTACCTCGACGCCGGCAGCACGACCCAGGCGATCGCCACGCAGCTGCCCGAGCGGCTGTCCCTCGCGGGCGGGCAGGTCGAGATCGTCACGCACGCGATGCCGCTGGCCTACGCGCTCGCGGGGACCCCGGATGCCGACGTCACCGTCATCGGCGGACGCGTGCGCACCGCCACGGCGGCGGCCGTGGGCGCCGACACGGTTCGTTCGATCGAGCGGCTGCGGCCCGACATCGCGTTCCTCGGAACCAACGGCATCTCCGCCTCGTTCGGTCTGAGCACCCCCGACCCCGATGAGGCGGCCGTCAAGTCCGCGATCGTCGGCGCGGCGCGGCGCGTCGTGGTCGTCGCCGACGCCGACAAGCTCGGTACCGAGCTCCTCGTCAGCTTCGCCCGGCTCGACGCGATCGACGTCCTCGTGACGGATGCCGCTCCCGACGCCACGCTGGCCGCAGCCCTGTCCGACGCCGAAGTGGAGGTCTGGATCGCATGAGTCCGATCGCACCGGCGGGTTCCATCGTCACCGTGACCGCGAACCCGTCCCTGGACCGCACGATCACCCTCGATGCCGCGCTGCAGCCAGGCGAGGTGCAGTCCGCCGTCTCCTCCCGCGAGGACGCCGGCGGCAAAGGCATCAACGTCGCCCGCGTGGTCGCCGCCGCGGGCGTGCCCACGACCGCGGTGCTGCCGCTCGCCCAGGACGACCCCTTCTCGACGGCGCTGCGCGCCTCGCACGTGCCGGCCCACCCGGTCGAGGTCGCAGGGCACGCCCGCGCGAACGTGACGATCACGGATCCCGCGGGCGTCACGACGAAGCTCAACCTGCCGGGCGCGGCGCTCTCCACCGCAGATGTCTCCGAGCTCATCGCGGCGGTCGTGACGGCGAGCGAAGGTGCGGCGTGGCTCGTGCTGGCGGGCTCGCTGCCGCCGGGGGCGGGCGACGGCCTCTACGTCGAGATGATCCGCGCGGTGCGCGCACGCTGGGGGGCGGGCGCTCCGCGGATCGCCGTGGACACCTCCGGACCTGCTCTTCGCGCCGTCGTCACCGAAGCCGCGCCGGATCTGATCAAGCCGAACGACGAGGAACTCGCCGAACTGGCCGGGGTCGACCTGGAGGCGGGCGCCGACCTCGCCGCCGCGGTGCTCCCCGTCGCGCGAGCGCTCGTCCCCGCGCAGGTCGCTGCGGCCCTGGTGACCCTCGGCGCGGACGGGGCCGTCCTGGTCAGCACGGACGGCGCCTGGCAGGCCACACCGCCGCGCATCCGCGTCGTGAGCACCGTCGGCGCAGGCGACAGCTCGCTCGCCGGCTACCTCCTCGCCGACGTCGCCGGCGACGCGCCGGCCGAGCGGCTGCGTCGATCCGTGCGGTACGGCGCGGCAGCGGCATCCCTCCCCGGAACCCAGGCACCCACCCCCGACGATCTGCCTCCGGGCGAGGTCGTCGTCCGAGAACTGAACGACTGACGAACCCACCGCATCATCCGCACTACCGACCATTGGAGGTCATCGTGTCCCAGACCATCACCGCCGAGCTGGTGTCACTCGACACCCCGCTCGGATCCGACAAGGCGGCGGTGATCCGCTCCCTCGCTGCGCGCGTCGCGCAGCAGGGTCGCGCCACCGACGCCGAGGCGCTCTTCGCCGACGCATGGGCGCGCGAGCAGAAGGACGAGACGGGCCTGCCCGGCGGCATCGCGATCCCGCATGCCAAGAGCGCCGCCGTCGTCACGCCGTCCCTCGCCTTCGCGCGGCTCAAGCCCGGGGTGGACTTCGGCGCCACCGACGGCCCCGCCGACCTGGTCTTCCTGATCGCGGCGCCGGACGGTGCCGCCGAGGCGCACCTGGCCGTGCTCTCCAAGCTCGCCCGGAGCCTCATGCAGGACGACTTCACCGCCGGGCTCCGCGCGGCCACGACCGCGGACGATGTCGTCGCGATCGTGAACGCGGCGATCGGCGAAGGTCAGGCCCCGCGCACCGCGGCCCCTGCGGCGGCGGCAGGCACTGCCACCGCTTCGGACGCCCTCAGCATCGATGGACACCCCGCGCGCATCGTCGCCGTGACCGCGTGCGCGACCGGCATCGCCCACACCTTCATGGCGGCGGATGCGCTGACGGCCGCGGGCAAGAAGGCCGGCATCGACCTCGTCGTCGAGCCGCAGGGCTCCAGCGGCTACCAGGCTCTTCCGCGCGACGTGATCGACGGGGCGGATGCCGTCATCTTCGCCACCGATGTGGACGTGCGCGAGCCCGGGCGCTTCGCCGGCAAGCCGGTCGTCCGTTCGGGGGTCAAGCGCGGTATCGAGCAGCCCGACCAGCTGATCGCCGAGGCGATCGCCACGGCGAAGAACCCGAACGGCGCCCGGGTGAGCGGCAATGCCGAAGCGGCATCTGCGAGTTCGGCCGCGCCGATCTCGTTCGGCGCCCGCATCCAGCGGATCCTGCTGACCGGTGTCAGCTACATGATCCCGTTCGTCGCCGGCGGAGGCCTCCTGATCGCGCTCGGCTTCGCGCTGGGCGGGTACGAGATCACCGCCGACGCCGGCACGATCATCACCCAGAACTCGTTGTGGGATCTGCCGACCGAGAACATCACCTCGCCGTTCGGGCCGTTGGGTCAGTACCTGGGCGCGGTGTTCTTCATGATCGGCGCCACCTCGATGGGCTTCCTCGTCTCGGCGCTGGCCGGATATATCGCCTACGCGATCGCCGACCGGCCGGGTATCGCTCCCGGCTTCGTGGCCGGCGCGGTCGCGGTGCTCATGAACGCGGGCTTCATCGGCGGTATCGTCGGCGGTCTGCTCGCCGGTGTGGTGGCGTGGTGGCTGGGACGCCTGCCGGCTCCGCGCTGGCTGCGCGGCCTGATGCCGGTCGTGATCATCCCGCTCGTGGGATCGATCGTCGCGTCGGGCCTGCTGATCCTCTTCCTCGGTCGACCGATCGCGACGCTCATGACCTGGCTCACCGACTGGCTCACGAGCCTGACCGAGTCGGGCGGATCCGCGGTCGTCCTCGGCATCATCCTGGGCCTCATGATGTGCTTCGACCTCGGCGGTCCGGTCAACAAGGTGGCGTACTCGTTCGCCGTCGCCGGCCTCGCCGCCGGCTCGATCGACAACCCCGCGCCGCTGTACATCATGGGTGCGGTGATGGCCTCCGGCATGGTCCCGCCGCGCGCCATGGCGCTCGCCTCGCCGGTGCTCGCCCGCACGCTCTTCCCGCCGGTCGCGCGCGAGAACGGCAAGGCCGCGTGGCTGCTGGGCGCATCGTTCATCTCCGAGGGTGCGATCCCGTTCGCCGCAGCCGACCCGTTGCGCGTGATCCCCGCCTCCATGGTCGGCGGCGCCGTGACCGGTGCGCTGTGCATGCTGTTCCAGGTCGGCTCGTACGCGCCGCACGGCGGCATCTTCGTCCTCTTCGCGATCAGTCCGATCTGGGGCTTCCTGGTGGCGCTGGCGGCGGGCGTGGTCGTGACCGGATTCCTCGTGGTCGGCTTCAAGCGCTTCATCGCTCCGAAAGAGCTCGCGCAGGCGGAGTCGAACCTCCAGGTCGCGGCCGTTCCGGCCTGACCCCTCGCCACAGCATTCCGGATGAGGAATGCTGGATCCTGCGATCTCTACGAAAGGCACATCATCATGGCAGAACGTCAGGCAACCATCGCCAGCAGCTCGGGCCTCCACGCCCGCCCCGCGAAGCTGTTCGTGCAGGCGGTGCAGGAAAAGAAGGTGCCGGTCACCATCTCGGCCGACGGTGGACCCGACCTGAACGCCGGCAGCATCCTCTCCCTCATGGGCCTGGGTGCGTCGCACGGCACGGTCGTCACGCTCAAGGCGGAGGGCGACGGTGCCGAGCAGGCGCTGGACGAGCTCGTGGCGCTCCTGGAGACGGACCTGGACGCCGTCGAGTAGAAGCGGGAACGACGGATGCCGCGGACCGATCGGTCCGCGGCATCCGTCGTTCGGGCTCAGAGGTCGACGGAATCGCCCGGGTCGAGGTCGAGGAACTCTCCGCCGTTCTTCTCCGTCGCCCACCGCAAGCGGGCGCGGTGCATGTTGCGGCCGATCACGGAGAGCGTCATGTCGTGCGTGCCGAACGCCTGACGCGGCGCGACGGCCAGGACGAAGTCCATCGCGTCGCCGATCTTGAGCCACGGCGCGCCGAGCGGCGCCGCAAGAAGCGCCACCTCAACGCCTTCGGGAACCTCGTACGAGTCGCCGGGGTAGTACAGCTCGTCATTGACCAGGACCCCGACGTTGTCGACGACGGGCAGGGTCTCGTGGATCACCGCGTGCGTTCCGCCGAAGAAGCGCAGGGTGAACGGCTCGACCGATACGGTCTCGCCCGGTCGGACGACGGTGATCGGGTACCCGGCGGCGGCCTTCGCCACGCCTTCCGGCGCGAAGATCGGGACGTCCGGCGCCTTCTCCAAGAGCCGGTCCAGATGTTCCGGCGTCCAGTGATCGGGGTGCTCGTGCGTCAGCACGATCGCGACCACCTCGCCGAGGTCGACGAGGGGATCGGTGAAGGAGCCGGGGTCGATGACGAGGGTCTTGCCCGACTCATGCACGGTCAGGGCGGCGTGGTGGAACTTCGTGACTCGCATGTCTCGAGTCAACCGACCGCGCGCGGTGCTGGCAAGCGGTCCGCGGATGCTCGTGTTGATTTGTGGCGTCGCCGAGCGCATGGCATAATCGAACGGTTGCGTGAACGGCCCCATCGTATAGAGGCCTAGTACGCCGCCCTCTCACGGCGGTAACGCGGGTTCGAATCCCGCTGGGGTCACCAACGAGAAATCCCGGTCTTCCAGACCGGGATTTCTGCGTTTCCCGCCGACCCGCGGAGTACCCTCACGACATGGATCACCCTCCGCACACGGATGAGCCCGGCTGGTCGGACGAAGTCTCGGCGGCCCGCGACGCACTGGCCGGCCGGCACGCACCGCTCGCGGGTCGACCTGCTCGCGCCGGCGACCGTGCGGTGCCGAATCTGCCCGCCCGCGACTTCGCGGCCACGATCGCGTTCTACGGCTCGTTCGGTTTTGAGGTGTCCTACCGCGACGGGGGCTGGCTCATCCTGCGCCGCGGCGGCATCGTGCTGGAGTTCTTCCTCGCGCCCGAACTGGATCCGTACTCGAGCGGCTACATGGTCAGCATCCGTGTGGCCGACCTGGATGCCTTCTACGCCGCCGTCCGCTCCGCGGGCATCGCCGAACGGACCACGGGGATCCCGCGGCTCGTTCCGGTCGCCCTGCGCGAATGGGGTCAGCGGGCGGGCTATCTCGTCGATCTCGACGGAACCCAGCTGCACCTCATCGAGGACGCCGGATGACATCGGAGCCGCGTGCCATGATCGCGGCATGACGCGCTTCGCCATCGACGCAGCTACCGCGCTGCGGATCGTCCTCGAGGATCGCACCGTACGGCCGGAGCACGCCCTCGTCGGCCCCGTCGTCCTCCGATCGCACGTGCTGTCCTCGCTCTATCGGCAGACCCGCGCCGGGCAGCTAGACGAGAAGGCGGCGCGAGCGGCACTGGACCGGCTCGCGACCATGAAGATCAGGCTGCTGGGCGATCGGGTCTCGCGCGCCACGGCCTTCCGCATCGCCGGGTCCCTCGACGGGGAGGACACCGCCCTCGCCGAATACCTTGCGGTCGCGACGCTGCAGGCAGATGTGCTCGTGACAGACGATCGCGAGCTTCGACGGGCCGCCGAAGGCCTGATCGCGGTGGACGGCTACGACGCGCTCTGGCGCTGACGACTCCCGGCCGGGGGGCCGAGAGTGCGTCGCAGGGCTCGTCGCGTCACCCGCACCGGCGGCAGATCGTGGGGCCAGTGGACGAAGACGGTCCGGTATCCGCGTGAGAGCCGACGTACCAGGGCGCGTCCGTCGCGGAACGGTCGCATCGACATGCCCATCGCGGCGCCCGGCAGATAGCGGATGCTGTGGCGCTCGCCCAGGTGAAACGACAGATCAAGATCGTCGTGGATCTCGGGATCGTTTCGATGCACACGCGAACGTATGCCGAGCCAGGCTTCGCGGCGGAACGCCAGATTCGATCCGAACAGTGGGAGGTGGCCCAGTGCGGTCGCCGCGGAGACGTTGTATGCGGTGAGATATGCGGCGACGGAGATCCGCGCCGGTGTGCGGCGCGATCGCCCCGTCATCCGCCCGATGGGTTGTCGACCGGGCGGCCGTTCTCGTCGGTCGTGTCGGGCAACTCGACCGTGTCGGACGTGTTCTGTCGATCCTGGGGGTCGTGATCCGGCTCGCGCTCTTCCGAATTCCTCGGGTCGCTCATGTCTGTCTCCGTTCGTCGGGAAGTGCAAGGCAATCACACCGCCCGTCTCCGGGAGAGGGGCCTTGCCAGGCGCGGGCTGCTGTGCATGAGTGCACCCCCGCGGGGTCAGCTGAGCGCGCGCAGGGCGGACCCCTTGTGCGCGGCACGGTCGCCGCTCTTCTCGGATTCGACGATGTAGCTCGGCTCTTCCTCGGATGCCGTGAAGTGCTGACCGGCGAACTCGAAGTCCTTCACCCGCCGCTCGACCACGGTCCCGCTCGTGCGCCCCTGCGACGTGTTCCAGCTGACACGGTCGCCTTTCGACAGATCCTTCGACATCGGCTCCTCCTCGTCCTCATCGATAGCGGTAGTGCTCCGACGAGGCATTCACCCATGTCGCGAACCTGCCGGCCTGGACATCCTGACCTGCGGGCACGGGGACGAGCCAGACCTTGCCCTGGACGTCGATCACCAGGTAGAGGGCACTCGGATCGACCGCCCGGGGGAGGAGTCGGGGCGTGATGCCGCCCGCGGGGCCCGCGAGAACGCGGGCCCGGGCTGCCGCTCCGAGCTTTCCGGTGCGCAGCAGATCCGCGCCGCGCGCGACGACCGCGACGGCCCCGGCGATCTGCTCGCTCAGCCGTCCGAATCGGATCGTCCGGCCGTCGACGACGATGCCGCCGAAGGCATCCGGAGTGCCGAGACTGTCGCCTTCACGGAGCGCGACGTCGCGTTCGCGGAGATCGATGAAATGCTCCGTCCACTGCCGACCGTCCCACCATCGCTGCGCGCCGCGTCCGTCGTCGTACCAGCCCGGCTCAGGTCCACTCGCCATGCACTGAGCGTACGACCGCGGCGCCGCCGGTCGCCGTCAGGATGCCGAGAGGATCGCGGCGATCCGACGGAAGAGCTGGTCGGCAGGGTGCGCCTTGGGCTCCACATTCGACTCGTTCATGAACACCGCGATGGTCGCTGCGGTCGCCGGATCGTGGAACACCGCGGCGGTGAAGCCGAGTCCCTCCCCGTTGTGGCCCCACCACCCGTCGGTCTCGCCGATGCCGAGTGCGTACAGGTCGTACGGCGGGCCGACCTCCAGCGGCGCCCCATCGAGGCGCTCGGCCTGCGTCTCGGGACTCAGCAGCGCTCCCGTGGCGAGCGCCGTGCCCCAGACCCGCATGTCGTCGATCGTGGAGACCATCGAGCCGGCAGGCCCGAAGATCGACAGGTTGTCGGGTTGCACCAGGGGATCGCCGTCGTCGATCACGTAGCCCACCGGGTGGGGCTGCTCCCAATCCGCGGCGTCGAGGATGTAGCGAGTGTCGGTGAGCTCGAGCGGACCGAGGATGCGCTCTTCGAGCACGTCCCCGAAAGACTCACCCGTCACCTTCTCGACGACCGCGCCGAGCAGGTTGGTGTTCGCGTTCGTGTACACGTGCCGTGCGCCGGGATCGAACTGCGCGGGTTGACCGAAGACGAAGCCGTTCAGTTCCTGCAGCGTGAACAGACGGGTGGGGTCGGCGCTGAACTCCGCCACGAACGCGTCGTTCGTGTAGTCGGCGTTGCCACTGGTCATGTTCGCGAGCTCGCGGAGTGTGATGCGATCGCCGTTCGTGATCCCGTCCACGTACTCGTCGATCGTGTCGTCGAGGCGCACACGGCCTTCGTCGACCAGCTGCAGGATGAGGGTGACCGTGAACGATTTCGTGACGCTGCGCAGAGGCCACTGCATGGTCGGATCCGCGACCGTGCCGGTGGAGAGGTCTGCTGAGCCTGCAGCGAAGACCCAGCTGCCCTGGCCGGGTACCCAGACCCCCACCACCGCTCCCGGGACCGCATACTCGGCGACCGTCGCGTCGAGCGTGGTCGCCAACGCGGTGCGCACATCATCGTCGAACTCACCGGTCGGCGCGTCGGGGATGATGAGGGCACCGCCGGGTGGCGGAGATGTGTCGGGGTCCGGGGTCGCCGTGCACCCGGACAGAAAGGACATGGTCGCCGCAAGGGCGACG
The DNA here is from genome assembly GCA_030148105.1 of Microbacterium sp. Classification (GTDB taxonomy): domain Bacteria; phylum Actinomycetota; class Actinomycetes; order Actinomycetales; family Microbacteriaceae; genus Microbacterium; species Microbacterium lacus. The sequence goes on from JASBUD010000182.1 coordinate 26,677, forward strand.
AGCGCGGCAGCGGCGCGACGCGTCTGTGATCGCAGCATCGGTACCCTCATGAGATGACTGTACGACCCCTCGCCGACGGCGCGACGCTCAGGGCTGCCGAGCCCGGCGACGAAGAAGGCATCCTCGCCGGCATCCACGCCCTCGCCGTCTACGAACGCGAGCCCGATGCCGTCGCGAACACGGCTTCCGCCCTCGCCGACACGCTGTTCGGCCCTGCGCCCGCCGCGTTCTGCCATGTCGTCGAGCGTGAAGGTCGGATCGTGGGCATCGCGCTCTGGTTCCTGACGTACTCGACGTGGACGGGACGTCACGGGATCTGGCTCGAGGACCTCCATGTCGATGAGACCGAACGGGGACGAGGCTACGGGAAGGCGCTCATCGCCTCCCTCGCGGAGCTGTGCGTCCAGCGCGGCTACAGCCGCCTCGAGTGGACCGTGCTCGACTGGAACGCGCCGTCCATCGCGTTCTACCGGGCCCTCGGCGCCGAGCCGATGGACGAGTGGACGACGCAGCGTCTGACAGGGGAGCCCCTGACGGTGCTCGCGCGGCACGCCGCGAGCTGATCGAGCGACAGGACCAGGCAAGCGGAAGGATCGACGCGTGTACCCGATACCGGCACCGAGCGCGCAGGGGGATGGACCCGGCGGGCACTCCTACGGAGCGATCATCGCCCCGGACGGCGAGGGTGCGTCAGCTCGAGTGGACCGCGTTCTTCGCGACATCCGCTTCTCGGGCTGGATCGCTCCGCCGGCCGACGGGGTGATCGTGGTGGTGGGTGATCCGGGCGACGGGGTCGTGGCCGATGACCGACGCGGGATCATCGAGGTGGCGGGGCAGCTGGCGGCGGTGATCCGCGGTCCGGTGCTGGCTGTGCGCGTGCGCGGCGACCGGCAGCTCGCGCTGGTGGCATGGAGCAGTGCGGAGGAGGTCGTCCGCTATTGCAGTGACCCGTCCCGGGAGCCGGGCGCGGATCCGGAAGTGCTCACCGATCCGATCGGCGCGGTGGGCGCGGGCGTCCTGGTCGACCTGTGGCACCGTCCGGACGCCGAGGAGAAGCTCGGCGAGCTGCTCGAGGAGGAGCTCGACCCCGACAGCGTGAACGAGTCGGAGCGCCTCGGCATCGTGCTGCGGCTGCTCGGGCTCCCGACCTGGATCGTGTCCGCGGGAGCCCTCCCGCGGGCCATGCCCCGGGGGCCCGCCGTGTCCGAGCTGACGCGGCTGCGCGCCGGTGCGACCGGCATCGCCGGCCGCTCCCGGGATGCCGCCCTGGGGCCGCTGCGGAAACGCCAGCAACCGCCGCCCGTCATCGAGGATCCACCCACAGGGATGGCCCCGGAGCCCTGGATGTTCTGATCCGGGTCAGACGCGCGTGCCCACCCAGCCGAGTGCCGGCGCGACGTAGCGCGCGAAGGACGCCACGACGCGGAGGTTGAAGGCGACCCCGAGCTGGCTCGGGATCGTGAGCATGAGAGTGTCGGCGCTCCTGATCGCGGCATCCTGCAGCAGCTGCTCGACCAGGACGTCCGGCTCCGCCGCGTACGTCTTGCCGAATGTCGACCGCATGCCGTCGATCACGCCGATCTGGTCGCCGTCCTGGCGTCCGCCGAAGTACATGTGCTCCTCGGCGGTCGTGATCGGGAAGATCGACCGGCTCACGGACACGCGCGGCTTACCCGCGTGTCCGGCATCACGCCAGGCGGTCCGGAAGGTCTCGATCTGCTGGGCCTGGAGCTCGTCGAACGGCTGCCCGCTCGCTTCGGTCAGCAGGGTCGACGACATGAGGTTGACCCCGAAGGTTCCCGCCCAGCGCGCGGACTCGCTGTTGCCGGCGCCCCACCACACGCGGGATCGCAGCCCGGTCGACTGCGGCTCGACGGCCTGGAGTCCGGTGCCGCCGCCGAAGGGGCTGTGCGGATCGCGCTCGGCGAAGCCCTCGCCGTCGATCGCCCGCAGGAACGTGGCGAAGTGGTCGCGCGCGAGATCCGCACCACGCGGGTCGGTCGACCCGGTGTAGCCGAACGCCTCGTACCCGCGCAGAACCGTCTCCGGTGAGCCGCGGCTCACGCCGAGGGCGAGCCGCCCATCACTGATGAGGTCCACCGCCGCCGCTTCTTCCGCGAGCGCGAGCGGGTTCTCATAGCGCATGTCGATCACGCCAGTCCCCACCTCGATGCGCTTCGTCGTCGCGGCGATCGCGGCGAGGAGCGGCATCGGGGAGGCCTGCTGACGCGCGAAGTGGTGGACGCGGAAGTAGGTCCCGTCCACGCCCAGCTCGTCCATGCCCTGGGCGAGCTCGATCGCCTGTTTCATCGAGTCGCCGGCCGAGAGCGTCCGCCCGCCGCCGAGCGGTCCGTAGTGCCCGAAGGAGAGGGTTCCGAAGCGTTCCATATCGGGTGCAACGATATCGGTCGCAATCTGTATTCCGCTGAATACAGCAAGTGCCGCGTCGTCGTCGTCGTCGTGCGCTATTTTCACGGCATGAGCGATACGAGTCCGGAGATCACGTCCGACCGTCGCCGCGACATCCCCCTCGCGGTGATCTCGGTCGGCATGGCCGTCGTGGTCTGGTGGCCGGCCTTCCAGCTCGGCGCGTGGGGCACTCTGTTCTTCGACACGCTGCTCACCCTGTGGGCGGCATCCACAGCGGCGTTCGTCTTCGTCCTCGTGGAGCGTCGGCCCACCGGCAGCCGACTCTGGCGTGCTTTCGTCCTGCTGCTTCCGTCGGTCTGGCTCATCCTGTCGTTCATCGACATCGACACCACCGATATCTTCGCCTTCCTCGCCACGGTCTTCGGGCTCCTCGTGGTCCTGGTGGCGAGTCCGTTCACCGTCTGGGTGCTGGCGCGCATCATGTGGCCGGACTTCGGCGAGAACTCCACGCGGCGCCAGCGGTGGCTGATCGTCGGCGTCGTACTGGGCGTCGCCGTGGTCGCGTTCTTCCTCGGGCTGAACCAGGACCAGTTCCTGACGTGCCAGGAGTTCACGATCAGCGGCAACTCCGAACCCGCGGGGTGTGTGGACGCCCCCGAGTAGCAGCGGCGTATCCTGTCCGGACCATGACCGAAGACCCGCGAGAGGCCGCGGCCCGGTATCGCCTGCACAGAGAAGATCCGGATGCCGCCGCACAGGCGGCCGCCGAGGCCGAGGCCTCCGCGGCGCGGTTCCGCAGCGAGGCGGACCGCGCCGCAATCGTCGAGACGGCGATCCAGCAGGCGATCAGGCGCGGCGATTTCGACGACCTGCCGGGTGCCGGCAAGCCGATTCCCGGACTCGGGTCGACGACGGATCCGGATTGGTGGATCCGACGCAAGATCGAACGGGAGCGTCTGACCGGGCTCGGCCCGCCGGCACTCACGTTGCGGACCGAGTACGCGGGTCTCATGGAGCGGGTGGACGGGATGTCCTCCGCGACCGACGTCCGCGAGCACCTCGAGGATTTCAACCGCCGCGTGATCGACGCGCGCCGGCAGCTGCTGGGCGGACCGCCCGTGGTCACTCCGACGGTGGACATCGAGGAGTGGGTGGCCGCGTGGCACGCGCGCCGTATCGAGGAGACGGCACGCCGGTCCGTTCCCGCCGAGCCTCGCCCGCGACGCCGACGGTTCGGCTGGTTGCGACGCTGATCAGCGGGCGCGCGGGTCCTCGCCGACGTGCTCCTGATAAAGGTCGACCACCCGCCGCAGATAGCGCGTGATCGTCTCCTGCTCACCGGCGGAGAAATGGTCCAGCTGCGCGTCCACGCCGATGATCATCGGCATGAGACGCGCCATCGCCCGTGCGCGCGATGCCTCGTTGGGGACGACGAGGACACCTCGCCGATCACGGGGATTGGGTTCTCGGGTGACGTGCCCGACGGCGACCAGGCGGTCGATCGCGGTCGTGGCGGACGCGGTCGAGATGCCGAGTCGTCGGGCGAGTTCGCTCGGGCCGAGCGGTCCGCTCATCAGGAGGTGCTCCATCGCCTCCAGGTCGGTCTGATTGACCTCGAGCTCGACGCCGAGAGAGCGCTCGAAGGCGTCGCTGACGTCCAGGAACTCCCTGAGCAGGCGCGTGGCATCGCGGACCCGGGGTTCGCCCATTCCCGCGTCGGTCCCGAGGAATTCCTCTTCCTCCGTTTGCATGGCCCCCACGATATCGCTATTGTCTCTAGATAACCTGGTAGTTAGAGAAACTAGCTACATTTTCTCCTCGCAACCGAATGAGGCGCGCATGTCCGGCCTGCTCCGATTCATCACCTCGGCGAAGACGTCGTGGATCGTCCTGGTGCTCGCCGCACTGGCCGCCGGGGCGCTGTTCGCTCTCGCCGGGGGAGAGGAGTCGGACGCCGCGCCCACTGTGGGGCTGCCCGACTCTGCGGAGTCCGTCCAGGCCGACAGGCTGCTCGACGAATTCGACAGTGCCGACGGCACCTCGGGGCTCCTCGTGTTCGCCGCCGACGACGGAGAACTCAGCGCGGAGACCCTCGCCGCGATCGACGCGAAGGCGTTCGGAGAACTCGCGGACCTCTCCAGCGACGGGTTCGTCCCGCCGGCGCAGGTGTCCGAGGACGGCACCGTCGCGTTCCTCGTCGTGCCGTTGGACCCCGAACCGGACGTGGCGGCTCAGACCGAGCGCGCCCAGGAGCTGCGGGACGCGGCATCCGCAGATCTGGAGGGCGTGCGCGTCTATCTGACCGGCGCCGAGGGATTCGAGGTGGACATCGCCGCCGTCTTCGCCGGTGCCGATTTCACGCTTCTGCTGACGACGGTCATCGTGGTGGCGATCCTCCTTCTGGTCACCTACCGCAGCCCGTGGCTGTGGCTCGTGCCCCTCGTGGTGATCGGTGTCGCTGACGCCCTCGCGGGTATCGTCGCGCGCCTGGTCGCCTCGGCGGTCGGTGTCACCCTGGACGCGTCCGTCACCGGCATCCTCTCGGTCCTCGTCTTCGGCGCGGGGACGAACTACGCCCTGCTGCTCATCGCGCGCTACCGCGATGAGCTGCGGCTGCACGAGGACCGCCGGGAAGCGATGCGCCGGGCCCTGCGCGGTGCCGGCCCCGCGATCATCGCGAGCGGCTCCACGGTCGCCCTGGCCCTGGCCACTCTGCTGTTCGCAGAACTCGCCGGCAACCGGGCTCTGGGCCTGGCCTGCGCGGTCGGCATCATCGTCGCGATGATCTTCGCCCTCTTCGTCCTTCCTGCGGCGCTCCTGCTGTTCGGTCGCGGCCTCTTCTGGCCTTACGTTCCGCGCTTCGGATCGCCCGACGCGATCTCGCGGAGCGTCTGGGGCAAGCTCGGGCGCGCGGTCTCCAGGCGTCCGGTGATCGTCGCCACGAGCGGCTTCATCGTGCTCGGTATCCTCGCGAGCGGCCTGTTCTTCGTGCAGACCGGCCTGTCGCAGAACGATCGCTTCCTGCAGAAGCCCGAGGCCGTGCAGGGTCAAGAAGTGCTGGCCGAGGCGTTCTCCGCCGGCGCCACCTCGCCGGCGGCGGTGGTCGTGCCGGTCGAGGACGCCGACGAGGCCGCCGCGGTGCTCGCCGACACGGAGGGCGTGGATGCCGCCGTCATCGGGGAGACGACGGAAGACTGGGCGCGCATCGACGTTACGCTGAGCGCCGCCGCAGAGACTCCCGAGGCGTTCGCGACGATCGAGCGGATGCGCGCGGAGCTGGACGACATCGGCAACGGTGAAGGACTCGTGGGCGGGCTGGACTCCCAGGCCCTCGACGTCACGAACGCACAGGCCCGCGATCAGGCCCTGATCATCCCGTTGATCCTCGTGCTCGTCTTCGTGGTGCTCGTCGTCCTGCTGCGGGCGCTCGTCGCTCCGCTGCTGCTCCTGATCGCCGTCGTCGCGAGCTTCTTCTCCGCTGTGGGGGCGGCGTGGTGGCTCTTCCAGACCCCGCTGTTCGGGTTCCCCGCGATCGACACGAACGTGCTGCTGTTCAGCTTCCTGTTCCTCGTCGCGCTGGGCGTGGACTACAGCATCTTCCTCGTGACGCGGGCGAAGGAGGAGAGCGACAGGCTCGGGATCACCCAGGGGATGATCCGCGCCCTCGCCGCCACCGGCGCGGTGATCACGAGCGCGGGCATCCTGTTGGCGGCGGTCTTCGCGGTGCTGGGCGTGCTGCCGCTGATCACACTCACGCAGATCGGCATCATCGTGTGCATCGGCGTGCTCATCGACACCCTGCTCGTGCGCACGGTGATCGTTCCGGCGCTGGCGTTCATCACGAAGGACGCGTTCTGGTGGCCCCGCAAGCCGGTCCTGCGTGACGCCGACGCCGCAGCGCAGGGAGCCGATGCCCTCGCTCCGGTCAGCAATGAAGAGGCGCTCGCCCGCGAAGGTGCGGACGCGACGGCCAAGGTCTGAGTCAGAGGACCGGCTCGGGCGGGAGGACCATCTCCCGCTCGAGCCGGTCGACGTCCTCGGCCCGGCACAGGTCCGTCGCGGGCAGCATCGCGGTCGCGCTGCCCGCACAGACCGCGGTGCGGAAGGCGGCGGCCGGTTCTCGGCCCTGCGCGAGTCGCAGCACGAGTGCGCCGAGGAAGGCATCGCCGGCACCGACCGTGCTGCGCACCGCCACCCGCGGCGAGTCCAGTGCGAGCGTGCGGTCGCGCGTGACCAGCGCCGCCCCACGTTCGCCGAGGGTGAGCGCCACGATCTCGCACCGGCCCGATTGCACGAGTTCGCGCGCGGCATCCTGCATCGCGGGGTCGTCGTCGATATGGACACCGAGCAACTCGCCGAGCTCGCGCCTGCTGGGCTTGACCAGGAAGACGCCCTCGTCGAGGGCCGCTCGCAGCGCCGGGCCGGACGTGTCCACGACGCAGCGGGTGCCCCGCTCGCGCGCGATCCGGGCGATCCGCGCGTAGAGGTCCTCGGGCGCCCCGGGCGGAAGACTGCCACTCGCGACGACGTAGCCGCCGGAGGGCATGTCATCGCCGACGGCGGACAGGAGCGCCCGCCACTCCGGTTCGCGCAACGTCGGCCCCTGCAGCACGAAGCGGAACTGCGCACCGGTCGAGGTCTCGTCCACCGTGAAGCTCTCGCGGGTGCTCGCCCGGATCCGCACGGCGCGGCCGACGATCCCCTCGCGCTCCAGAAGTTCTCGATAGGCCTGGCCGGTGGGGCCCCCGACCGCGTACACGGCGGTTGATCGGCCGCCCAGATTCCGGACGACGCGCGAGACGTTGACCCCGCCGCCGCCGGGATCCAGATCCGTCGGTCCGCAGCGCATCTTGTGCTCCGGCACGACCTGCGCGACCGACGTGCTGACATCCAGCGCCGGGTTGGGCGTCACGGTCAGGATCGGATCGTGGTGGAGCGGATGCCGCACCCCGCTCGCCGGTGCTGCCATGCGGCCAGTGTAGGACTCAGGCCTTCCGGCGGCGACGGCGGACGAGTGTGACGACCCCCCAGACGATCAGGGCGACGACCCCTGCCACTGCGAGCCAGGGGACCAGGAACCCGAGCGCGATCACGATGCCGTTCAGTGTGGCGACGAGGCCGTTCCAGCCCGCCGCGAGGCCGTCGCCGAACCCGGCGGGGTCGGCTGCGACGCTCTGCGCCGGCTCGGTGAGGGTGACGGTCAGGGTCGACATCGCGACCTGCTCGTCGTAGTACTTCAGCTGCTGCTGATACGACTCCAGAGTGGCCTGGCGTTCGGCCAGAGCGGACTCCGCCGCGATGAGGTCGGTGAGATTGGTGGCACCGGCGAGCAGCTCGGTCATGCGATCCACGGACGCCTGCGCGGCATCCACGCGCGCCTGGAGATCGACCGTCACCTCGGTGACGTCCTGCCGGTTCACGGAGGAGGCGGTGACGTCGCCGAGGCCGGAGAGCTGGTCCACGAGCGAGTCGAGCGCATCCGCGGGCACCCGCAGGGTGACCCATGCCGCGTCGGCCGCCGGCGTGGGATACGGCATCGACGTGTCCGTGGTCCCGCCCATCATCGGGTCGATCGGCATCACGACGCCGGATTGCCCCACACTCATCGACTCGACGTAGCCGTCGCGCGACGTCGCGGCATCCGTCAGGGCGTCGACCGCGTCGGCGATGTCGTCGACGACCACGGTGGCCGAAGCCGTCGTGATGATGTCGCGCGCTGCGGTCGAGTCGACCGTCGAATCGGCGCCCGAGCTCAGACTCTCCTTCGAGATCGCGGTGTCCTCGGCGGCTCCACCCGCGTCCGAGAACGGTGTGGCGGGGGCGACGGCGGCATCGGAGGACGTGGTGACACCGGCCGGGGCGAGCACCCCGCCCACGCTCGGCGCGATCACGGCGGCGACCGCGATCACGGCGGCGGCAGCGCCGCCGACGGCCCAACCGCGGGCGCGTCGCGTGCGGTGGGTGCGGCGGTCCGCGGCGATTCCGGCGAAGACGGCATCCTCCATGCGGTCCACGCGCTCATCGTCGATCGGGGGCAGCGATCGTGTTTCGGCGGGTCGATCGGGCATGTGCGGGTCGATGGTCATGTGCTGCTCTCCTCGGCGACGGTCCGCAGGCGCGTGCGGATGCGGGAGAGACGGTTGCGGACGACACCGTGCGCCACGCCGAGCTGTTCGGCGGCGGCGGAGTAGGCGTACCCCTCGGTGGCGCACAGGCGGAAGATCTCGCGATCCAGGCTCGACAGGCCCTGCACCTCGCGAAGGATGCGCTGCGCGAACTCGGCGTCGATGATCTGCTGTTCGACGTCCACGGTCGAGCGGATGCCGTCATCGGGCGCTCCGGCGGTGTGGGCTCGGTCTCGCTGCTGACGCCGGATCCGGTTCGCCGCCTGGAAGCGGCACACCGTCACGAGCCACGGCAGCAGCGAATCTCCCGCGAGTTGCAGGCCGCCGAGCTTGCGCCATGCGACCAGGAACGTCTCCTGCGTCACGTCCTCCGCGTCGGCGGGGTTGCCGACCAGTTCGTGCGCGAGCCAGTACACCGGCCGGACATAAGCCCGGTACAGCGCGCGGAACGCGAGCTCGCTTCCCGCGGCGGCGCGGGCCACGAGCGTCGCGTCATCCGTCGAGCGCTGCTCGGTCATCGGCATCCCTTCCCGTCGCCGACGGTGTCGGCGAGCGGAGCTTCATTGTCTCTCACCGGATAAGTGTCGACGCGGTGCGGATCGTCTCACGCGCTATCCTGGGGAGCGCGAGGGGGAGTATCCCGTCATCGCGTGCCCGTCATCACGGGAGCCGTCGTCGGCTCCCCGGGCCCGCGCCGCCGCGGGGGACACCCCCACGCGCGGGGGAGAGACTTTCGGCGATCCGTCGACCCCACCTCCGAAAGGCCTCCATGGACCTGCAGCTGCCTCTTTGGTTCGAAATCGGCTCGCTGGTCGTGCTGACCCTCATCCTGGCGGCCGACCTGCTGCTGATCCTGAAGCGCCCGCACATCCCGTCCACGCGCGAATCGACCCTGTGGGTCGTGTTCTACGTCACGCTGGCGCTGCTCTTCGCGGGCCTGATGTGGATCTTCGCCGGGGGCGAGTACGCCGGTCAGTTCGTGGCCGGGTGGCTGACGGAGTACAGCCTGTCGATCGACAACCTGTTCGTCTTCGTCCTGATCATGAGCCAGTTCGCGGTGCCGCGGCGCTATCAGCAGGAAGTGCTGATGGTGGGCATCATCATCGCGCTCGTGCTGCGCGGCATCTTCATCCTGATCGGCGCGGCGGCGATCGAGCAGTTCAGCTGGATCTTCTACATCTTCGGCGCGTTCCTGGTGTGGACCGCGTACCGACAGGCGTTCCCCGGCGGCGATCACGATGACGACGTGCAGAAGGAGAACTTCATCGTCCGGCTCCTTCGCCGCACGATCGACATCAGCGACCACTACGACGGGGCGAAGATCCGCACCGTGGTGAACGGCAAGAAGATGTTCACGCCGATGATCATCGTCTTCGCCGCGATCGGTGTGACCGACCTGCTGTTCGCGATCGACTCGATCCCGGCGATCTTCGGCATCACCACGAGCCCCTTCATCGTCTTCACGGCGAACATCTTCGCCCTCATGGGACTTCGCCAGCTCTACTTCCTCCTCGGCGACCTGCTCGATCGCCTGCGGTACCTCCACTACGGCATCGCGTTCATCCTCGCCTTCATCGGTCTCAAGCTCGTCTTCCACGCGATGCACGTGAACGAGCTGCCCTTCATCAACGGCGGGGAGCACATCGAGTGGGCGCCGGAGATCTCGACCTGGATGTCGCTCGCCGTGATCATCCTGTCGATGGCGGTGGCGACCGTCGCGAGCCTGATCGCCTCTTCGCGAGAGAAGAAGGCGGGCAGCGCGGATGCCGCCGCCCAGGTGGTCGCCGACGAGAAGGGCACGCCCCCTACCGTGGACCAGCCCGCCTCGTCCGATCCGCAACGGGGCGCGTGATCCCGCGGACCCCGCTTCCCGCCGCCGAAGTCTGTGAGACGTCCAGGGAGCGGGCGTAGGTTTCGAGCATGACAGCGGGCGCAGCCCGGCCCGCCGCATGAATCGACCTCTGGAGGTCGTCATGTCCGCAGGCATCATCCTCACCAAGCCCCGAGTTCCTCGGACCGGGACGAGCGATTTCACCGAGCTGGCGGCGATCGTCCGCCGCTCCGGACTGCTCCGGCGTCGCTACGGCTACTACTGGACGAAGCTCGCCGCGGTGCCCGTCGTCCTCGCCGGCGCGATCCTCGCGTTCATCTGGATCGGCGACACGTGGTGGCAACTGTTCACGGCCGCCGGATTCGCCGTCCTCTTCACGCAGATCGCGATGCTCGGCCATGACGCGGCTCATCGGCAGATCTTCGTGTCGGGCAAATGGAACGACTGGGTGAGCCTGATCCTCGGCGATCTCCTCGTGGGGATGAGCTACGGCTGGTGGCGGCACAAGCACACCCGCCATCACGCGAATCCCAATAAAGTCGGTACCGATCCGGACATCGACCTCCCGGTCATCGCGTTCACCCCGGAGCAGGCGCGAGCCCCTCGGTCCCGATCCGCGCGCTGGCTGGTCGCGCACCAGGGGGTGTTCTTCTTCCCGATCCTCCTGCTCGAGGGTGTGTCTCTGCACGCCTCCGGCGTGCGCCGGGTGGCATCGCGCGAGAAGCTCGACCGGCGATGGGTTGAGATCGGCTTCCTGTCGATTCGCCTTGCGGGCTTCGGCACGCTGGTGTTCCTCGTCCTCTCCCCGGGGATCGCGGCCGTCTTCCTCGTTGTCCAGCTGGGACTCTTCGGGGTCTACATGGGGATGGTCTTCACCCCCAATCACAAGGGCATGCCGATCGTGCCCGGCGACGCGAAGCTGGACTTCCTGACCCGTCAGGTCCTGATGAGCCGGAACGTGCGCGGCACGCGCGCGCTGGACGTGATGATGGGGGGACTGAACTACCAGATCGAGCATCACCTGTTCCCCTCGATGCCTCGTCCGCACCTGCGCCGGGTGGCACCGATCGTGCGGGAATACTGCCAACGCCACGGTGTGACCTACACGGTGACCGGCCTGTGGCAGTCCTACGCGATCGTGGTCCGATACATCAACAGGGTCGGTCTGGGCGAAAGGGATCCCTTCGCCTGCCCGCTCGTCCAGCAGCGCGCCGCCATCTGAGCAGGGATGGGTCCCCGTCCGCCGCCGGTGTTATCCTGGGCCGATGCGCACCGCTCTCCTTCTCCTTAGCGGCCGCGGCGAGTCCTCGTAATCTCAGGCCTTCCTCGTCGCGGAGTCCGTCGGGCTTGATCCCTCTTCCTGGAGAACGACAGACATGACCACCGACATCCCCGATCACCCGCGCACTCTGGCCGAGAAGGTGTGGGACGACCACCTCGTCGTCAAGGGCGAGAACGGCGAGCCCGACCTGATCTACATCGATCTGCACCTGGTCCACGAGGTGACCAGCCCGCAGGCGTTCGACGGCCTGCGCGCCGAGGGCAGGGGTCTGCGGCGCCTGGACCTCACGATCGCGACGGAAGACCACAACACCCCGACGCTGGAGATCGACAAGCCGATCGCCGACCTCACCAGCCGGACGCAGATCGAGACGCTGCGCCGCAACGCCGAGGAGTTCGGCGTGCGCCTGCACTCGCTCGGCGACAAGGAACAGGGCATCGTGCACGTCGTGGGTCCGCAGCTCGGTCACACGATGCCGGGCATCACCGTGGTCTGCGGCGACTCGCACACCTCGACGCATGGCGCGTTCGGTGCGATGGCGTTCGGGATCGGCACGAGCGAAGTCGAGCACGTCATGGCGACGCAGACGCTGCCGCTCAAGCCCTTCAAGACCATGGCCATCACGGTCGAGGGGACGCTTCGACCCGGCGTCACCGCGAAGGACATCATCCTGGCGGTCATCGCCAAGATCGGCACCGGCGGCGGCCAGGGCTACGTCCTGGAGTACCGGGGAAGTGCGATCCGGGCCCTGTCGATGGAGGGCCGGATGACGATCTGCAACATGTCGATCGAAGCCGGTGCGCGCGCGGGCATGGTCGCCCCCGACGAGACGACCTTCGCTTACGTCAAGGACAAGCCGCACGCGCCGCAGGGGCAGGACTGGGAGGACGCCGTCGCCTACTGGCGTACGCTCCCCTCCGACGAAGGCGCGGTGTACGACGCCGAGGTCTACCTCGACGCCGACGAGCTGGAACCCTTCGTCACGTGGGGCACGAACCCCGGACAGGGCGTGTCGCTGAACGACGTCGTCCCCTCGCCTGCGGACTATGCCGACCCGAACGACCGCGCCGCGGCCGAGCGAGCGCTCGAGTACATGGACCTGGAGCCGGGGACGCCGCTCAAGGACGTCGCCGTGGATGCCGTCTTCATGGGCTCGTGCACGAACAGCCGGATCGAGGACCTGCGGGCGTTCGCCTCGATCGTGCGAGGGCGGAAGAAAGCGGAGGGCGTGCGGGTCATGGTCGTCCCGGGATCGGCGCGCGTCCGGCTCGAGGCCGAGGCGGAGGGCCTGGACAAGGTCTTCACCGAGTTCGGCGCGGAATGGCGTTTCGCGGGCTGCTCGATGTGTCTCGGGATGAACCCCGATCAGCTCGCTCCCGGCGAGCGGTGCGCGTCCACGAGCAACCGCAACTTCGAAGGACGCCAGGGCAAGGGCGGACGCACGCACCTCGTCTCGCCGCTCGTCGCGGCGGCCACGGCGGTACGGGGGACCCTGTCCAGCCCGAGCGACCTTCCGCCGCGTGCGGACGACGATCTGTCCGAGACTCCGATCTTCGCGCGCGTCCAGGCGGGGGAGGCCTGATCATGGAGAAGTTCACCACCCACACCGGCATCGCCGCGCCGCTGAAGCGCTCGAACGTCGACACCGACCAGATCATCCCCGCGGTCTACCTCAAGCGCGTGACCAAGACGGGGTTCGATGACGCCCTGTTCGCGGCGTGGCGGCAGGACCCGGACTTCGTCCTGAACCAGCCCGCGTACCAGGGCGCGAGCGTCCTGGTCGCCGGACCCGACTTCGGGACCGGGTCCAGCCGGGAGCACGCCGTCTGGGCACTGCGCGATTTCGGATTCGCGGTCGTCCTCAGCCCGAAGTTCGCCGACATCTTCCGAGGGAACTCCGGCAAGCAGGGACTGCTGACCGGCGTGATCTCCGAAGCGGACCTCGAGCGCATCTGGGCGGCGATCGACGCCGAGCCCGGCATCCGCATGACGGTCGATCTCGAGGCCCGCACCGCGTCGATCGGCGACCTCCAGGTGCCGTTCGAGATCGACGATTACACTAGGTGGCGGCTTCTCGAAGGGCTCGACGACATCGGGCTCACCCTGCGCAACGAGGACAAGATCGCGCAGTTCGAGGCTCGCCGAGAGGCGTGGCGCCCTCGGACACTGCCTGTTCCATAGACTCAGTCGGTTCCGTAGGCTCGGGCATCCAGCCCACGAGGCTGGGCGCGGACGGCCGTTCCCTCGAGACACAAGTGAGGATCCACCGGATGAAGACGCTTCTGGACGACCAGGCACGATCGAAGGCGACAGGGGGCGGCATGACCGGTGAGACGCTCGCGATCCGCGGCGGTCGCCCACTGACCGGACGCGTGGAGGTCAAGGGCGCGAAGAACCTCGCCACGAAGGCAATGGTGGCGGCACTCCTCGGAGAGACGGTCAGCGTCCTGCGCGACGTGCCCGACATCAGCGACGTACAGGTCGTCCGGTCCCTGCTCGAGGTGCACGGAGTGACCGTGCAGGAGGGTGACGAGGAAGGCTCCCTCGTGTTCGACCCGAGCGGGGCCGTCTCGGCGCATTTCGAGGAGATCGACGCGCACGCGGGGGCCTCCCGCATCCCGATCCTCTTCTGCGGCCCGCTGCTGCACCTCCTCGGCGAAGCCCTCATCCCCGACCTCGGCGGCTGTCGGATCGGCGACCGCCCCATCAATTTCCACATGGACGCACTCCGCGCGTTCGGCGCGATCGTCGACAAGACCTACGAGGGCATCCGGATCACGGCACCGAACGGCCTGCACGGCGCGGACATCGAGCTGCCTTACCCGAGCGTCGGCGCGACCGAGCAGGTCCTGCTCACCGCCGTGCGAGCGAAGGGTGTGACCGAGCTGCGCAACGCCGCGATCGAGCCCGAGATCATGGATCTCATCGCCGTCCTGCAGAAGATGGGCGCGATCATCTCCTACGAGCCCAACCGGGTGATCCTGATCGAGGGCGTGGAGAGCCTGCGCGGGTACGACCATCGCTGCATCTTCGACCGCAACGAGGCAGCGTCGTGGGCGTGCGCCGCGCTCGCGACCGACGGCGACATCTACGTCGGCGGCGCGAAGCAGCAGGAGATGCTGACGTTCCTCAACGTGTACCGCAAGGCAGGCGGCGAGTTCGACGTGCACGAGGACGGCATCCGGTTCCGCCGGGGAAGCGCGCTCAAGCCGGTCGTCGTCGAGACGGACGTGCATCCCGGCTTCATGACGGACTGGCAGCAGCCCCTCATCGTGGCGCTCACCCAGGCGCCCGGCACGTCGATCGTGCACGAGACCGTGTACGAGAACCGTCTCGGATTCACCGAGGCCCTCGTGCAGATGGGCGCGGACATCGTGGTGCATCCGCAGGGGATCGACAGCCCCGACCGACGCGTGCCGCGTCGCGCGCTCGAGCAGGCAGCGGTGATCAACGGCCCGACCCCGTTGCACGGCGCCGATGTCGTGGTGCCCGACCTGCGGGGCGGGTACAGCTACCTGATCGCGGCTCTGGCGGCCGAAGGCGAGTCCGTCGTCCGCAACGTCGGCATCATCCGCCGCGGCTACGAGAAGCTCTTCACGAAGCTCGACGCCTTGGGCGCCGATTTCGACGTCATCGGCTGACGCGTGGCCACCGCCTCACCCCGCACTCCGGGCGCGCGTACGCCCCGACGCAGCACGGAGCGAACCCGCCCGAGCGTGTTCTGGCCGCTCTCCTGGGTCGTCGTGCCGCTGACCGCAATTTTCGCCAAGATCGAGATCATCGACGCTCACAAGCTCCCGCAGGAGGGCGCGTACGTCCTCGCGCCGAGCCATTCGACGGAGTTCGACCCCCTCATCGTCGCCGTCGCCGTGTGGCGGATGGGGCGCGCGCCGCGCTTCATGGCTAAGGAGAGCCTCTTCAAGGTTCCGGTGCTCGGATGGGCGCTGCGGGCGACCGGCATGGTCCCCGTCGCCCGTTCCTCCTCGGCATCCGCCGCACGCCAGACGATCGAGGCGTCCGAGATCCTGGTCGAGCACGGCCGGGGGGTCATCGTCTACCCCGAAGGCACTCTGACGCGCGATCCGGACCTGTGGCCGATGCGGGGGAAGACCGGTGCGGTGCGCCTGGCCCTCGCGGACGGCATCCCGCTCATCCCGATGGCGCACTGGGGAGCCCAGGACATCCTGCCGCGATACGGCAGGCTGAGCTTCTGGCCGTTGCGGCGGCCCGTGCAGGTCATCGTCGGCGATCCGGTCGACCTCAGTGAGTATGCCGGGAAGGGGACGCAGCCGGCCGCCCTCGTAGCCGGAACCGACCGCCTGATGAATGCGATCGCCCAGCTGCTCTCGCAGTTGCGTGGCGTTCCCGCTCCCGCGAAGCGCTGGAACCCCAGCGAGCACGGGCAGAAGGAGACGGGTCGCCTTGAGCCGTAGACAGGAAGCCGCCCTGCCGCGCGTGGCCGTGATCGGCGCAGGCAGCTGGGGGACGACGTTCGGCAAGATCCTCGCGGACGGCGGTGCGCACGTCACGATGTGGGCACGTCGACCCGAGCTCGCGAACGAGATCCACGAGGCCAAGCGCAACAGCGAGTATCTCCCGGGGATCAACCTGCCGCGCGACATGCACGCGACGCATCATCTGTCGGAAGCGCTCGACGGCGCCGAGCAGATCTATCTGTCCATCCCGAGCCAGGCGCTGCGGGAGAACCTCAAGGCGGTCCGTCCGCTCGTGACGGGCACGGACGCGCCGATCGTCTCGCTCATGAAGGGCGTCGAGCGGCGCTCCGGCCTGCGCATGAGTCAGGTCATCGAGCAGGAGCTGCACTGCGACCCGGCGCGCATCGCCGTGGCCTCGGGGCCCAACCTCGCGCTTGAGATCGCCCGCGAGCAGCCGACGGCGGCGGTGATCTCCTCGATCAGCCAGGAGACCGCCGATGCTGTCGCCCGCCGTGCGCGCAACCGCTACTTCCGCACGTTCGTGAACACGGACGTGATCGGCACCGAGTTCGGCGGAGTGCTCAAGAACCTGATCGCCGTGGCGATCGGGATCGTCGACGGCGTCGGATACGGGGAGAACACGAAGGCCTCGATCATCACGCGCGGTCTCGTGGAGATGAGCGATTTCGCGGTCGCCCAAGGCGCGGAGGTGGAGACGTTGCAGGGCCTCGCGGGCCTCGGCGACCTCATCGCGACGTGCCAGTCGCCGCTCAGCCGGAACAACACGGCGGGCCGACTTCTCGGCCAGGGCTACAGCTTCCAGGACGTCGTGAAGCAGATGAACCAGACCGCCGAAGGCCTGGCTTCGGTCGCGCCGGTGCTGCAGCTCGCCCGCGAGGCCGGCATCCAGATGCCGATCGTCGAGCAGGTGAAGATGGTGCTGGACGGAACGATGGACCCGCGTGAGATCGCACCACACCTCACGACGGATGACGATGAGCCCCAGGGCGAAAGGACGCAGAATGGACAGGCCGGCGGTGGTGGTGCTCTTTGGAGGTCGCTCCAGCGAACACTCGATCAGTTCCGCAACGGCGGGCGGCGTTCTCCGCGCGATTCCGCGTGACCGCTACGCGGTGATCCCGGTCGGGATCACCCGCGAGGGTGTGTTCGTCCTCGAGGACGACGATCCCGACAAGTTCGGCCTCGACGCCGACCGGCTTCCGGAGGTCATCGACAACGGCTCGCGGATCCTGTGGCCCGAAGGCGGTGGCGATCGGACGCTGCGCGTGCGCCGCGCGGACGGTGACATCGCCGATCTCGGGAACGTCGATGTCGTCCTGCCGATCCTGCACGGCGTGCACGGCGAGGACGGCACCGTCCAGGGGTTCCTGGACACCCTCGAGCTGCCGTACGCCGGTGGCGGGGTGCTGGATTCGGCGCTGTGCATGGACAAGCACTTCATGAAGATCGTGCTCCGGTCAGCGGGCGTGCCGGTCTCTCAGTGGGTGACCGTGACGGCCGCCGGTTGGGCGCGCGATCCCGACGCAGTGCGGGCGGACGCCGTGGCCCTGGGTCTTCCGTTGTTCGTCAAGCCCGCGCGCGCGGGTTCGAGCGTGGGTGTGTCCAAGGTCGCCGCGCCCGATGAGCTGGACGACGCCCTCCGGGTCGCCTTCGCGGAGGACGAGAAGGTCCTCATCGAGACGGCGATCGTCGGGCGCGAAGTGGAGGTCGCGATCCTCGAAGGCCGCCGCGGTGGCCGCGCGCGGGCGTCGCTCCCGGGCGAGATCGTCCTCACCACGCGCGAGTTCTACGATTTCGAGGGGAAGTACCTTGGCGGTGACGGGGCCGAGGTGGTGTGCCCCGCCGAGCTGACCGACGCCGAGATCGCCGCGATCCAGGAGCTCGGCATCCGCGCGTTCGAAGCCGTCGACGGGCGGGGACTCGCGCGGGTCGACTTCTTCCTCGCATCCGACGGGCTCGTCGTGAACGAGCTGAACACGATGCCCGGGTTCACGCCGATCTCGATGTTCCCGAAGTGCTGGATCGCGTCCGGCATGACCTACCCCGAGCTGATCGCCGAGCTGATCGACACTGCGCTCGAGCGCGCCTAACCCTGCGCTTCAGGATCCGCCGACTCGGGAGCGATGCATTCGCGATCCTTCGGCAGCTGACCGACGGCTCCGGAGAGATCCGACAGCACGTTGTTGGGCGAGACGACCTCGTTGTCGACGAACAGCTCGACAGCCGGCGTCCGCCCATACGTGGTGAGTCGGAAGCGCGGCGCCTCGCTCTCATCGACGAGCCAGTCCACACCCCCGATCGTGATGCAGCGGAGGGTGGACGGGCCGGGTGCTTCGAGCCCGCACGTCAGGATCACCGCGGCCGGATCGCCCCACGCCCCGGTCGCCTGCGCGTCCGTCCAGCGGCGCTCCTGGCCGTCCACGGTGTCGGGCATCCGCACGGTGACGTCCGCGCACTCCGGCGTGTTCGCCTCGGGAGCGGCCTCCAGCGACACCGTCGAGGCGCAGCCGGACAGCGCCACGCCGAGCAGGGTGACCAGCGCTACGGACACGAGGGCAGCGGATCGGTGGGACACTCCTCCAGGCTACCTGCGGGCCCGTTCGCGTGCCTCGCTGCGAGTCCTGGACGCTACCGTGGACGGATGAGCTCGCGCGCGGACGAACGGACGGTCGGTGAGCTCAGCGAGGCGGCGGTCCTTGCGAGGATCCTCGAACGGATCGGGCCGTCGCGCGCCCTGGTCGGTCCCGGAGACGACGCCGCCGTCGTGTCCGCACCCGATGGGCGGGTCGTGGCGACCACCGATACCCTCGTCCACGGCCCGGACTTCCGGCTCGCGTGGTCGAACGGGTTCGACCTCGGGTGGAAGGCGGCGGCGGTCAATCTCGCCGACATCGCGGGAATGGGCGCGAGGCCCACCGCGCTGCTCGTCGCCCTCGCGATGCCGGGCAGCACCACCGTCGCTTTCGTCGAGCGGTTCGCGGAGGGGCTGTGCGCCGCGTGCGAGGCGCTCGCACCGGGCTGCACGATCGAAGGGGGCGATCTCACGGTCTCGGACACGCTCACGATCGCCGTCACGGCGCTCGGCAGCCTCGACGGGAGACAACCTGTGCTCCGCGGCGGCGCACGCGCGGGCGATGTGATCGCCGTGGCCGGCGCGCTCGGACTCGCCGGACGCGGGCTCGGCATCCTGTTCGATCGTTTCCGCGACGCCTCCGGTGAGGCGGTCCCCGTCGACGCCGACCTCCTCGACGACGCCGAGCGCGACGCGCTCCGCGCGCAGCTGGCGCCGACGCCGCCGATCGCCCTCGGGCCGGTTGCGGCGGACGCGGGGGCGACGGCTCTCATGGACGTCTCGGACGGACTCCTGCTGGACGCATCGCGCATGGCCGCGGCATCCGAGGTATCGATCGGGATCGACTCCGCAGCGCTCGGACCCGATCCTCAGACGGCCCTCACCGGAGGCGAGGACCACGCGCTGCTCGCGGCCTTCCCGGATTCCGATCCGCTGCCCTCCGGCTTCCGGGCGATCGGACGCGTCCTGCCAGCGGGTCCGCATCGCGTGCTCGTGGACGGCAGAGCCCACGACGGTCGCGCCGGGTGGGATCCCTACCGGGACTGGGACGCCCACCGCGGCTGATCAGCCGACCGGCGTCGCCCACCACAGGACGGTGTCGCCGTACCTCTTGGAACGCTCGTGGCGCAGCCCGGGCGGCAACAGCGGCTGCGGGGCGCGAGCGGCCCGCTCGACCACGACGGTGGCCTCCGCCGACAGTGAGGGGACGAGTAAAGAGAGCGCATGTGTCAAGTCCGCCTCGGACAGCTCGTAGGGCGGGTCGAGGAACACGAGATCGTACGGTCCGCGCGGCCCGCCGAGGAAGGTCGCCACCGCATTGCGGTGCACCGTGATCGCGACGTCGCGCCCGACGGACTTGCCGACCTTCGCCGCATTGCGCTGCACGATCGCCGCGGCCTGCGGCGACTTCTCGACGAGATCCGCGGATGCCGCGCCCCTGCTCACCGCCTCAAGTCCCAGCGCCCCCGATCCCGCGTACAGGTCCAGCACCGCGGCACCTCGCAGCGCGTCGGCGGATTCGAGGGCACCGAACAGCGACTCTCGGACCCGATCGCTGGTGGGACGGGTTCCGCTGTCGGCGACGTCGAGCACGATCGATCCGGCACGTCCTGCAATGATCCGTGGCACGCCCCCAGCCTATGCACCCTTATGCTCAGGTCAGGGGGGACCTTCGAGAGAATCGGAACGGCGATGATCCGCACACGCACGCGCACCCTGTCCACGCTCGTCTTCGCCGGGATCCTGGCGCTGGGCCTCTCTGCGTGCGACGGGGCGGAGAACACCCCCACGGCATCGCCCACGAGCGCCGCGCCGACCGCGAGCGGCTCGCCCACGCCGACGGCGACCCCCACGCCGACGGCGACGGTTGCGCCGGTGACGCTGCCCACCGACTGCGCCGCACTCGGGACGGAGCAGTCACGTGCCGCAGTGCTCGACGGGCTCGACTTCCAGGGCGGCGACTACACGCAGTTCGTCCGACCGGTGCCCGCGAACGCGACGCTCGCCCTGGGCTGCGACTGGTTCGCGGGTGACGCGACCGGGCTGCTGGTGCTCATCAGCACTGCGCCCGCGTCCGATGTCGCCGCCGCCGCGGCAGCGTTGCCGGCGGACGGGTTCACGTGCACGACGGATGACTTCGGGGCTCCGGTCTGCCAGAAGACGACGCCGAACAGCCAGTATCCGGTCGACGTCGTCGAAACGGTCGTCGCGCGCGAGGGTGTCTGGGTCTTCATGGAGACCTCGAACCTGGACGGGACGCCGCTGCTGTCGGACATCGTCGACGGGATCTTCGGGATCACCAACGGGCAGTGACCCGACCGCGGCGCGTCGGGAGGCGTGCCTAGACTCGGAGCATGTCCGCCCTCGCGCTGGAATCGCGTCT
>JASBUD010000185.1 GCA_030148105.1 Microbacterium sp.
AAGGCGATCGCCTGCTGGTGGTCCAGGTTCATCTTCCAGTTGCCCGCGATGAACGGGAGTCGCGCTACGACCATCCGAGGACCTCCAGTCCGGGGAGCTTCTTGCCTTCGAGGAACTCCAGGCTCGCTCCGCCGCCCGTGGAGATGTGACCGAACTGGTCGTCGCGGAAGCCGAGCTGCCGCACGGCCGCCGCGGAATCGCCGCCGCCGACCACGCTGAGACCGTCCACCTCGGTGAGGGCCTGAGCCACGGCCTTCGTGCCGGCGGCGAACGGCGCGAGTTCGAACACGCCCATCGGACCGTTCCAGAACACCGTCCGGCTCTCCCGGATCGCCGCCGCGAAGCGCGCGGCGGTCTCCGGGCCGATGTCCAGCCCGAGGCCGGAAGCACCGAAGGCGGTGTCCTCGATCGCATCCGCCGCGGTGACGACGTGCTCGGCATCCGCCCCGAATTTCGACGCGACGACGATGTCCGTGGGCAGCACGATCTCGACCCCGGACTCCTCCGCCGTGCGGAGGTACCCGCGGACGGTGTCGAGCTGGTCGGCCTCGAGCAGGCTCGCGCCGACCTTGTGGCCCTGCGCGGCGAGGAACGTGAAGAGCATCCCGCCGCCGATGAGCAGTCGATCCACGCGCGGCAACAGGTGCGAGATCACACCGAGCTTGTCGCTGACCTTCGAGCCGCCGAGGACGACGGTGTAGGGGCGCTCGGGGTTCTCCGTGAGCCGGTCGAGCACGTCGAGTTCGGCCGCGATCAGCAGGCCGGCCGCGGACGGGCGGATCTCGGCGAGGTCGTACACGCTCGCCTGCTTGCGGTGCACGACGCCGAACCCGTCCGAGACCAGCACGTCGCCGAGGCCGGCGAGCTGCTCCGCGAACGCACGGCGCTCCGCGTCGTCCTTCGAGGTCTCCCCCGGGTTGAAGCGGAGGTTCTCGATCACGGCGACATCACCGTCCTCGAGGGCGGCGACGGCTTCCTGCGCCGACTCGTCCACCGTGTCGCGCGCGAACGCGACAGGCTTGCCGAGGAGCTCGGAAAGACGCTGCGCAACGGGGGCCAGGCTGTACTTCGCGTCGGGAGCCCCGTCGGGGCGACCCAGGTGCGAGCAGACGACGACACGCGCACCCTGTTGGATGAGCGCGTTCAGGGTGGGCAGCGACGCCCGCACGCGGCCATCGTCCGTGATCTGGCCGTCCTTCAGGGGGACGTTCAGATCGCAGCGGACGATGACGCGCGTGCCGGCGAGCGAACCCAGCGATTCCAGGGTGCGCAGAGGCATGTCAGAGCGCGCTCAGAGGCTTTCGCCGACGTACTCGGTGAGGTCGACCAGACGGTTGGAGTAGCCCCACTCGTTGTCGTACCACGCCGAGACCTTCACGAGGTTGCCGCTGACGTTGGTCAGCTCGGCGTCGAAGATCGACGAGTGCGGGTTGCCCTGGATGTCGCTGGAGACGATCGGGTCCTCGGTGTACTGCAGGTAGCCGGCCAGGCGCCCGTCGGCGGCGGCGGCCTTGTAGGCGGCGTTGACCTGGTCGACCGTGAGGCCCTCGGTCGGGGTCACGATCGTGAGGTCCACGATCGAGCCGGTGGGAACCGGCACGCGGTACGAGGATCCGCTCAGCTTGCCGTTCAGCTCGGGGAGCACGTGACCGATCGCCTTGGCCGCACCGGTCGATGCGGGGACGATGTTGATCGCGGCGCCACGGGCGCGACGCAGGTCGCTGTGCGGTCCGTCCTGAAGGTTCTGGTCGGCGGTGTACGCGTGCGCGGTCATCATGAACCCGCGCTCGATGCCGAACGCATCGTTGAAGACCTTCGCCAGGGGGGCGAGGCAGTTTGTGGTGCACGAGGCGTTCGAGATGATCACGTCGGTCTCGGGGTTGTAGTCGCCCTCGTTGACGCCCATCACGACGGTGACGTCGTCACCGGTGGCGGGTGCGGAGATCAGGACCTTCTTCGCGCCGCCGGCGATGTGCTTCTTGGCATCCTCGGCCTTGGTGAAGCGTCCGGTCGACTCGATGACGATGTCCACGCCGAGCTCGCCCCAGGGGAGGTTGGCCGGGTCGCGCTCTTCGAAGACCTTGATGGTCTTACCGCCGACCGTGATCGAATCTGAATCGTACGTGACGTCCTCGGCGAGGACTCCGCCGACGGAGTCGTACTTCAGCAGGTGGGCCAGCGTCTTGTTGTCGGTGAGGTCGTTCACCGCCACGATGTCGATGTCCGCGCCCTGCGCGAGAGCCGCGCGGAGATAGTTGCGTCCGATGCGGCCGAAGCCGTTGATTCCGATCTTGACAGCCACGGAAGTTCTCCTGAGATGTGTCGTGCGCGAGTGCGCGGTGAGTGCGGTTGCAGACGAGGACAACGGCGTCCCGGTGAGGTCATCCCACCGGGACGCCGTCACACGCTATGACAGTACCAGCAGGCCCGACGTCTTCTCGCGGGCGGCGTCGAGGCGCTGCGCGACGTTCTGCCAGTTCGCGATGTTCCAGACGGCCTTGACGTAGTCGGCCTTGACGTTCAGGTAGTCCAGGTAGAAGGCGTGCTCCCACATGTCCAGCTGGAAGATCGGGACGGTGCCCTGCGCGGTGTTGCTCTGCTGGTCGAAAAGCTGCTGGATGATCAGCTGCTCCCCGATCGGGTCCCAGCTCAGCACCGCCCAGCCCGAACCCTGGATGCCGGTGGCGGCCGCGGTGAAGTGGGCCTGGAACTTGTCGAAGCCGCCGAAGAACTCGGTGATCGCGGCCTGCAGCTCGCCCTCGGGCTCGCCACCGCCGCCTTCGCTCGCGGGGGCGAGGTTCGTCCAGAAGATCGAGTGGTTCACGTGACCGCCGAGGTTGAACGCGAGGTCCTTCTCCAGCTTGTTCACGTTCGCCAGGTTGCCGGTCTCCCGCGCCTCCGCGAGCTGCTCGAGCGCCGTGTTGGCGCCGGTGACGTACGCCTGGTGGTGCTTGTCGTGGTGCAGCTCCATGATCTTGCCGCTGATGTGCGGCTCGAGGGCTGCGAAGTCGTAGGGGAGGTCGGGCAAGGTGTACTTCGCCATGTTCTCTTCTTCCTGTCGGCGCTGAGCCGATACTCCTCGGCCCAGCGAGAATGACGTCTTCATCCTACCGAGCAGCAACGCGCGGCCGCCGGGGTTGCTTCCCTGGATGACACCCACTATCGCCGGTACGATCGCCGGATGAGTCGGCATCCCGAACCGGTGATCGAACGCTGGGCGGCCTTCACGGGCGATCCCGACGGCGGCAATCCCGCCGGCGTCGTCGTCGGCGCCGATGCGCTCTCGGAGGCGCGCATGCAGCGGATCGCGGCCGACGTGGGCTACGCCGAGACGGCCTTCGTCAGCGGCGCAGGCCGGCGGCGCGGCATCCGGTACTTCTCCCCCGTCGCGGAGGTGCCCTTCTGCGGTCACGCGACCGTCGCGACGGCGATCGCTCTGGCGCGGACCGAAGGCGACGGCATGTTCGCGTTCGAGACCCGGGTCGGCGAGGTCGCGATCACGACACGCATCGACGCGGGGGTGCGCGCGGCATCCTTCACGAGCGTCGAGCCGTACGTCGAGCCCCTCGCCGATGGGCCGCTCGACGCGGTCCTGGCCCTGATCGGTGCGGAACGGGCCGACCTGGACGCCGCGCACCCGCCGATGCTCGCGTATGCCGGCAATCGGCATCCCCTGATCGTCCTCGCGGACAGCGAACTGTTCGAGACGTTCGCGTTCGACGCCGGCGCTGCGCGGGCTCTCATGGATGCCGAGGGCTGGCCGGCGACGATCATCGTGCTCCGCGACCTCGGCGATGGCCGGTGGGATGCGCGCAACATCTTCCCGGTGGGCACGCTGGTCGAGGATCCGGCGACCGGCGCGGCCGCCGCCGCGACCGGCGGCTACCTGCGTGCGACCGGGGCCGTGCGGCCGCCGGCGCGCATCGTGATCACCCAGGGCCGGCACGTCGGCCGCCCCGGAGTGCTCACGGTGGATGTCCCGGAGACGGGCGGCATCACGGTCTCCGGAAGCGCTGTCCCGATTCCCTGATCAGTCCTCGGCGCCGACCGGCACGGCGGACTCGGTGTCGGGAATCCCCTCGACCTCGGCCTTCTTGTCGGCCATCGCGAGCAGTCGGCGGATGCGTCCGGCGACGGCGTCCTTCGTCAGCGGGGGGTCGGCGTGGTGGCCGAGCTCATCCAGGCTCGCGTCGCGGTGCGCCAGGCGCAGCGCGCCGGCTTCGCGGAGGTGCTCGGGCACCTCCTCACCGAGGATCTCGAGCGCCCGCTCCACGCGTGCGCACGCCGCGACGGCGGCCTGCGCAGATCGACGCAGGTTCGCGTCATCGAAGTTGACGAGTCGGTTCACCCCGGCGCGGACCTCGCGGCGCTGGCGCATCTGATCCCATTCGCCCGCCGCACGCTGGGCACCCATCTGGGCGAGCGCCACTCGGATCGCCTCCCCCTCGCGCACGACGACGCGCGGCACACCGCGCACCTCGCGGGCCTTGGCGGGGATGTTCAGGCGGTGCGCCGCACCGACGAGGGCCATCGCCGCCTCGGGCGCGGGGCAGGTGATCTCCAGCGCGGCCGACCTGCCAGGGTCGCTGAGAGTCCCGGCAGCCAGGAACGCGCCGCGCCAGATCGCCGCGAGATCGCCGCGCGATCCGGTCGTGAGCTTGTTGGGCAGGCCGCGGACCGGCCGGCGCCGCTGGTCGAGCAACCCGGTCTGCCGAGCGAGGGTCTCGCCGCCGTCGATGACCCGGACGGCGTAGTGGCTGCCGTTGCGGGCACCCGACCCCTGCACGTGGACGAGTTCGGGACGAACGCCGTAGATCTCCATGAGGTCGCGCGCGACCCGGCGGGCCAGCGGATCCGAATCCAGTTCCGCCTCGACGGCGACGCGGCCGGCGATCGAGTGCAGGCCGCCGGAGAACCGCAGGAGCGAGGTCAGCTCGGCTACGCGAGCCGTGGGGCTGGGATCGCGTACTGAGGTCAGTTCGGCCTTCACGTCAGCGGTCAGCGACACGGATCTCCTCGTGGTGGGCGTTGTCGGGTGGGGGAACGACGGTCCAGCCTACTCGCGACCCAGGTCCCTGTGCTTCACCCGGACGGCCACCCCGGGAAGCGCCGACAGACGCGCAGCGAGCTCGCGGGCCATCGCGACGGAGCGGTGCTTGCCGCCGGTGCATCCGACCGCGACGACCGAGTGGCCCTTGTTCTCGCGCTGATAGCCGGCCAGGACCGGTTCGAGCGCGGCGGCGTACGAGTCGAGGAAGTCCGACGCGCCCTCCTGGCCGAGCACGTAGTCGCGGACGGCCTCATCCTCGCCGGTGAGGGCGCGGAGTTCGTCGTTCCAGAACGGGTTCGGCAGGAATCGCATGTCGGCCACGAGGTCGGCGTCCGGCGGCAGTCCGTACTTGAAGCCGAAACTCATCACCGTCACGGTGTGTCGCGCGGCATCCTCGGCGGAGAACAGTTCGATCACGCGCGTGGCGAGCTGGTGGATGTTGAAACCCGACGTGTCGATCAGCACGTCCGCGCTCTCGCGCACGATCGCCAGTCGCTCGCGTTCGAGGAGGATGCCGTCCAGGATCGTGCCGTCGCCCTGCAGCGGATGGGGGCGGCGGACCGCCTCGAACCGGCGTACGAGCACGTCGTCGGACGCGTCCAGGAACATCGTCCGGACCTGACGACGGCTGCGCTGCAGCGCGCGGGTCACTTCGGGGAGGTCGACGAACAGATCGCGTCCCCGCACGTCCACAACCACGGCGACCCGCGGCAGCGCGCCGGCCGCAAGCTCGGTGAGGTCGAGCAACGGGCGCAGCATCTGGGGCGGCAGGTTGTCCACGACGTACCAGCCGAGGTCCTCCAGCGCGTCGGCGACCGTCGACCTTCCGGCGCCGGACATGCCGGTGACGATCAGCACCTCTCCGCCGTCGCGATGGTCGGCCGAAGCCGCTTCCTCAAGGTCCGTCATGGCCTCCGCCACCTGCTCCCCGCGCGCGCTCGACTCCGGGTGCCCAGCCTACCCACTCGCCAGGTGGGCATGGATGGCAGCCGCGAGCTTCGGCCCGACGCCGGGCAACTCGGTGATCTCCTCGGGCGTGGCCTGCTTGAGTGCCGCGACGGAACCGAAGTGCCGCAGCAGCGCCTTGATGCGCGCCTCACCGAGTCCGGGCACCTCCGCCAGCACGCTCTGGATGTCACGGCGCCGGCGCCGGCGCTGGTGGGTGATCGCGAAACGGTGCGCCTCGTCGCGCAGTCTCTGCAGCAGGTACAGCGCCTCGCTCGTGCGCGGGAGGATGACCGGATACTCCTCCCCCGGCAGCCACACTTCCTCGAGTCGCTTGGCGATCCCGCACAGCGCGATCTCCTCGTGCCCGGCATCCGCGAGAGCGCGCGCGGCCGCCTCGACCTGCGGCTTGCCGCCGTCGACGACGAGGAGCTGCGGCGGGTAGGCGAAGCGGGGCCGTTTGGGCGCGGTGGAATCCGGATCCTCCACCGGCTCCGGGCGGTCCAGGTACGCCAGTCGCCGGATCAGCACCTGGTACAGCGAGTCGGTGTCGTCCGTCGTCTCACTCACGCCGAAGTTCCGGTACTGGTCCTTGCGCGGCAGGCCGTCCTCGAACACGACCATGGAGGCGACCACATTCGTGCCGCCGAGGTGGGAGACGTCGTAGCACTCGATGCGCAGCGGCGCTTCGCTGAGTCCGAGGGCCTCCTGCAGGTCCGTGAGCGCCTGCGTGCGGGCGACGTAGTCACTCGTCCGTCGGGTCTTGTGCAGGATGAGCGCCTGCTGGGCATTCAGGGTCGCCGTCTTGAGCAGCTCCGCCTTGCGACCCCGCTGCGCGACCTGGATGCTCACCTGCTTGCCGCGTCGCTCGCGCAGCCACATCTCGAGTTCGGCCGCGTCCTCGGGCAGTGCGGGGACGAGGACCTGGCGCGGGATGTCGGCGGCGGCGGCATCCCCGTACGCGCGCTGGACCACCTGATCGACGAGATCGGCCCCGTCGATGTCGATCTCCTTGTCGATCGTGGTCGCGCGCACACCGCGGACGCGGCCGCCGCGGATCACGAACTGCTGCACGGCGGCGCTGAGCTCGTCCTCCGCGATGCCGAAGAGGTCGGCATCCGTGTCCTCGGACAGCACGAGCGCGCTCTTGTTGAGTACGGCGTCGATCGCCTGGAGCCGGTCCCGGTACACGGCTGCCGCTTCGTAGTCCATCGCGGCGGACGCCTCGCGCATGCGGGCGTTGAGCTCCCGCGAGAAGCGCTGATCGCCGCCGGCCATGAACGCGACGAAGTCATCGACGATCGCGCGATGCTCCTCGATCGTGACCTTCATCGAGCACGGGCCGCCGCAGCGGCCGATCTGCCCGGGGAAGCAGGGCCGCCCCGTCGCCATCGCCTTCTTGTACGACGCGTCGCTGCACGTGCGGATCGGGAAGACCTTGATCATCAGATCGATCGTGTCGTGCACCGCCCACACCTTGGGGTACGGGCCGAAGTACTTCGCACCGGGAATGCGCCGGTTGCGTGTCACGATCACGCGGGGAGCCTCGTCGGCGAGCGTGATCGCCATGAACGGGTACGACTTGTCGTCGCGGTACCGGACGTTGAACGGCGGATCGAACTCCTTGATCCACATGTACTCCAGCTGCAGGGAGTCCACGTCGCTGGCCACGACCGTCCACTCGACGGATGCCGCGCTCGTGACCATCCGCCGCGTGCGCTCGTGCAGCGTCCGCAGCGGCGCGAAGTAGTTCGACAGCCGCGCGCGCAGGTTCTTCGCCTTGCCGACGTAGAGCACCCGGCCCGAGGCGTCACGGAACCGGTACACCCCCGGATTGGTCGGGATCTCCCCCGGGCGCGGCTTGTACGCGACCGTGGGCCGCGCCGTCTTGGCCACGCGGGATCACCCGGCCTTGCGAACCGCAGGCAGGCCGAGCACCTCCGCGAGGAACGC
>JASBUD010000190.1 GCA_030148105.1 Microbacterium sp.
CAGGCCGAACGGGATCTTCTTGCCGTCCTGCAGAAGCGTCGAGTGCTCGATCGCGGCGTCCGCAGCCGCGCGGAAGATCTTGCCCTTGCCGCCGGCCTCCGCCTTCTGCTCGGAGGAGTTGTACACCTTCTCGAACACGCGCGGCACAGCGAGCAGGAAGGTCGGCTTGAACGATCCGAGCGCCGGGAGAAGCTGCTTCGTGTCGGGCTGGTGACCGGTCTTGACGCCCGCGTGGATGTCGAGGATCGAGATGAAGCGCGCGAAGATGTGCGCGGTGGTGATGAACAGCAGGGTGGACGCGCCGGGAGACTCGAAGACCTCTTTGTTGGAGCGCGTCGCGTTGCGGATGAGTTCGACGAAGTTGCTGTGCGTGAGAACGCATCCCTTGGGGCGGCCGGTCGAGCCGGACGTGTAGATCAGCGTGGCGATGTCGGCGCCGTTCGCGATGTTGCGCCGACGCTCGATCTCGGCATCCGTCACGTCCTTGCCCTGGCTCACGAGCTTGTCGAGATCGCCGCGGTGCATCTCCCACACCGACCGGACCAGGGGCACCTCGGCGCGGATCTCGTCAAGCCGGGCCGAGTGGTCGGTGGACTCGGTGATGCAGGCGATCGCGCCGGAGTCCGTGAGGTTCCAGGCGATCTGCGCGGGCGAGCTCGTCTCGTAGATCGGCACCATCACGGCGCCGGCGAAGAAGAGGGCGAAGTCGACCAGCGTCCAGTCGTACGTCGTGCGGGCGATGAAGCCGACCTTGTCGCCGGGCTCGATGCCGGCGGCGACCAGGCCTTTGGCCAGGGCGATCACCTGGGCGTGGAATTCGGCGGCGGTGATGTCCCGCCATCCGTCGCCCTCGGGAACGGCGAACAGGGCCAGATTCGGGGTGGCCTTGACGCGATCGACCAGGAGATCGGTGACATTCGCCTGCGGATCGGCAGGCACGATTGCGGGTACTTCGAACTGGACCACGGCAGCTCCTTCGGTGTCGGGTGACGATCGGATTCGAGTCTACCGTGGCGTGACGCGGGCCTACCAGCGAAGGTGGTGACACTGGGTTTCACCTGCGCTGATTTTCAGTGTCACGCATGTCGTGCGAATGCGCCGCCGGTCCTCCCGCACTGGCCGCCGGCGCCCCCGGGGATAGACTTCAAGACGCCGTCGCGCGCGTGTCGGCCGGGAGGGACGGGCAGTGCTCAAGGTCGGCATCGACATCGGCGGGACGAAGATCGCGGGCGGCGTGGTCGACGCGGACGGACGCATCGTGGAGAAGCTGCGCGTGGACACGCCCGTGGACACGGGCGAACTCGCGGATGCCGTCGTCGACATGTCCCGGCACTTCGCCGCACACCATGACATCGCCGCCGTCGGGGTCGCGGCCGCGGGCTTCATCGATCGGCAGCGGGCGAACGTGATCCACGCGCCGAACATCGCGTGGCGCGACGAGCCCCTCAAAGCGATCCTGGAAGCCCGCATCGACGTGCCCGTCACGATCGAGAACGACGCGAACGCCGCCGGTTGGGCGGAGTTCCGGTTCGGCGCGGGGCGCGACGTCGACGACATGGTCATGCTCACGATGGGCACCGGTGTCGGCGGGGCGGTGATCGCGAGCGGCGCGCTCTATCGCGGCGGTCACGGAATCGGCGGCGAGCTCGGACACATCCGCTTCACGCGCGACGGACTGCCGTGCGGCTGCGGCCAGAACGGATGCCTCGAGCAGTATGCGTCCGGGCGGGCCCTCCAGCGCGAGGCGAACGCGATCGCGGATGCCGGTGGCATCGGCACCGCGCTCGCAGAGCTTCGGGCGCAGAAGGGCTCGATCAGCGGACCGGCCGTGTCCCGGCTGGTGCTCGCCGGCGACCCGGGCGCCGTCGAGGCGCTCCGGAGGGTGGCGACCGCTCTCGGTGAGGCGTGCGGCGGCTTCCAGGCGGTGCTGGATCCCGAACTGTTCGTGATCGGCGGCGGTGTCGCGCAGCTCGGCGAAGACCTTCTCGGCCCGGTGCGCATCGCGTACGAGACCTCGCTCCCCGGATACGGCGACCGTCCGATCGCCGCGTTCGCGATCGCGGAGCTCGGCAACGACGCCGGCTTCATCGGCGCGGCCGATCTCGCCGAGACGGCACGGTCAGGGGAAGGCGCGTAGCCGATGTTCTACTGGCTGATGAAGTACATCGTGATCGGGCCGCTGGTCAAGGCGATCTTCCGACCGTGGATCGTCGGGCGGCGCAACGTCCCGAGCGAGGGCGCCGCGATCCTCGCGAGCAACCACCTCTCAGTGTCGGACTCGATCTTCCTCCCGCTCATGATCGACCGGCCGATGTCCTTCCTCGCCAAGAGCGACTACTTCACCGGCAAGGGCCTGAGAGGCTGGGCCACCCGGATGTTCATGAAGGCGACAGGGCAGATCCCGATCGACCGGACCGGCGGGAAGGCGTCGGAGGCGTCGCTGAACACCGGGCTGCAGGTGCTGGGACGCGGCGATCTGCTCGGCATCTACCCTGAGGGCACCCGCAGCCCCGACGGCAAGCTGTACCGGGGTCGCACGGGCCTGGCCCGGATGGCGCTCGAAGCGCACGTGCCGGTGATCCCCGTCGTGATGGTCGACACGGACGTCATCATGCCGATCGGGCGCAGCATCCCGCGCGTCGGTCGTGTGGGGGTCGTGATCGGCGAGCCGCTGGATTTCTCGCGCTTCGCGGGAATGGAGGGCGATCGCTACATCCTCCGTTCGGTCACCGACGAGATCATGGTCGCTCTTCAGCGGTTGGGGGAGCAGACGTACGACGACGTGTACGCCTCCACTGTCAAGAACCGCATGCCGGCTTCGCCGGCGCCCTGAGCGCGCACGGTCGGCGGCGGCGTCATGGCGCGGAGGGCGGGGCCCGGGCGCCGATAGACTGAGCGGATGCTCCAGCAGCTTGACACCCTCGACCACTGGCGGACTCTTCCCATCAAGCAGCAGCCCACGTGGTACGACACCGACGCCGTGGCCGCCGTCTCGGCCGAGATCGCGTCGCTGCCTCCGCTCGTGTTCGCCGGTGAGGTCGACAAGCTCCGCGTCGACCTCGCCCGTGCGGCATCCGGTCGCGCATTCGTGCTGCAGGGCGGCGACTGCGCCGAGACGTTCGCGGGCGCGACCGCGGAGCAGATCCGCAACCGCATCAAGACCGTCCTGCAGATGGCGGTCGTCCTGACGTACGGCGCCGCGATGCCCGTCGTGAAGATGGGTCGGATGGCGGGGCAGTTCGCCAAGCCGCGCTCGAGTGACACCGAGACCCGCGGCGATGTGACGCTGCCGGCCTACCGGGGCGATATCGTCAACGGCTTCGACTTCACCGAGGGATCGCGTCGCGCGGACCCCGCGCGGCTGCTCAAGGGCTACCACATGGCCGCGTCGACGATCAATCTGATCCGGGCGTTCACACAGGGTGGTTTCGCCGACCTCCGCGAGGTGCACAGCTGGAACAAGGGGTTCGCCGAGAACCCGGCGAACCAGGCGTACGAGCGACTCGCGCACGACATCGACCGCGCCATCAAGTTCATGGAGGCGGCCGGAGCCGACTTCGACGAGCTGCGTCGCGTCGACTTCTACACCGGCCACGAGGGTCTGCTCATGGACTACGAGCGGCCGATGACGCGCATCGACTCGCGCACGTCGACGCCGTACAACACGTCCGCGCACTTCCTCTGGATCGGGGAGCGCACGCGCGACCTCGACGGCGCGCACGTGGACTACTTCTCGAAGATCCGCAACCCGATCGGCGTGAAGCTCGGCCCCACGACGACGCCCGAAACCGCTCTCGCCCTGATCGACAAGCTCGACCCCGAGCGCGAGCCCGGCCGCCTGACGTTCATCACCCGGATGGGCGCCGGCAAGATCCGCGACGTGCTGCCTCCGCTGCTGGAGGCCGTGCGCGACTCCGGAGCCGTGCCGCTGTGGGTGACCGATCCGATGCACGGCAACGGGATCACGACCCCGACCGGCTACAAGACGCGCCGGTTCGACGACGTCGTGGACGAGGTGCGCGGCTTCTTCGACGCGCATCGCGCCGTCGGCACCCACCCGGGCGGCATCCACGTCGAGCTGACCGGCGATGACGTGACGGAGTGCCTCGGGGGTTCGGAGATGATCGACGAGGCCACGCTCGCCACCCGGTACGAGAGCCTGTGCGATCCGCGACTGAATCACATGCAGTCCCTCGAGCTCGCATTCCTCGTGGCCGAGGAGCTCGACAAGCGCTGACAGCTGCTCCGCGAGAGGGCACTTCTGTAGGGCGACACGCCGTGCGGCAGGTGCTTTTCTGTCCTCTCGCGGACGGCAGGCGCCTCCTCCCCAGACGGCGTGCGGGGATCGGTTGTCCACCGGAGTGAGTACTGCGAGACGATCGCGGCGTGCGATCGCGCACGATCAGGGCATGCGCTACACGCCGCTCCCGTCGGAGTTGACGGCTCGATCCTTCAGCCTCGCCGATGCCGCGGCCGCGGGCGTGGGGCGAGCCCGGCTGCGAAGCGCCGACATCGGGCATCCGTTCCACGGCGTGTACACCGCCGGTCTCGCGGACGACGAGGAGGACCGCTGCCGCGCTCTCGCGCCGACCCTCGAGGTCGACGAGTGGTTCAGTCACCTGACGGCGGCGCGGCTGTACCGGATGCCGCTCCCCGCGTTCGCGCAGCACGAGAACGCTGTGCACGTGACTTCGGTCGGTACCGACGACCGGGTGCGGCGCGCCGGGGTGACCGGGTGGCGTGTTCTCGAGCGGCCACCGTCCCGGCGGTGGGAGAACGGGGTGCGGATCGTCGCGCCGGCGGATGTGTGGGCGAGCCTGTCCGTCCGTTCGGCGCTCCGGCCCGGCGCCACGCTCTCCATCGAGTGGCTCGTCGCGATCGGCGACTTCCTCGTGAGCGGCGAGCGCACGGATGCAGGTCGGGCACCGGCTCTCTGCACTCTCGCCGAGCTCGAGGCGGCGGCCGACCGACGCAACGGGAAGCGCGGAGCGAAGGCGCTGCGGGTCGCGGTGGCGGCGGTGCGGCATCCGGTCGACTCGGTGAAGGAGACCTTCCTGCGTCTCGGCCTCGTCGCCTGCGGGCTGCCCGAGCCGGAGGTCCAGTTGCCCGTCGAGACCGCCCAGGGACTCAGGCATGCCGACCTCGGCTACCGCAGGGAGCGATTGCTGCTGGAATTCCAGGGTGATGAGCACCGCACGTCGCGTGCGCGCTGGCTCGCGGATCTGACGAGGGTGCAACTGCTCCAGGATGCCGGCTACCGCGTGATGCTGATCGGCGACGCCGACCTCGTGCCGGATTGCCGGGCACTCGCCGCGCGGGTTCGTCGGGCACTCACCTGCTGACGCGAGAGGGCACTTCTGTTGGGCAACACGCCGCAGAAGGGGTGCATATCTGCCCTCTCGCGAGGAGCAGGTGGGTCAGAACGCGCCCTGGATGCGGAACGACACCACGGTGCCCTTCGCGCGCTCGCTGCCCGCGGCCGGGACCTGCGACTCGACCTTCGTGATCTCGTTGAGGACGGCATCCCACAGCGTCGCGTATTCGAAGTCGAAGCCAGCGTCCGTAAGGGTCTTCTTCGCCTCATCGCGGGTCATCCCGACGATGTCGGGCACGGGGAACAGGGGCGGACCGCTCGAGACCACGAGGGTGACGCTCTCGCCGGGACGCCAGTTTCCGCCACCGTCGCGATCGGCGAGGCGGATGACGCTGCCTGCATCGAACGAGTCGCTGGGTTCCTCGACGGTGCCGGCGACCGTGAGGCCCTTGTCGCCGAGCGTGACGGTCGCCGAGTCCACACCCATACCGCTCACGTCCGGCACCGGGCCGACCGAGACCGACAGCGTCGCCGTGTCGCCCTCGAGCACCGTGCATCCCTGCGTGCAGTCGACGGCGTCGCCGCCCGCCCGGGGCGCGACCGACACACCGATCACGCTGCCCTCGGCGGCGTCCGTGAAGAATTCCTGGTCCGGTTCGGCCACCGTCAGGTTTATCGCCTGCAGGATGCCGCGCGCCTCGTTCGCGGCGACACCGGCGAGCGCCTGCACCGTCTGCGGCTGCGGCCCTTGCGAGACGAGCACCGACACCGACGCGTCCTTGTCGAGCCGAGAACCGGCCGGAGGGTCGGTGCCGACGACGAGTCCGGCCTCGATGTCGATGTCGTAGACGTCCTGCTGCACCGCCTGCAGTCCCCGCTCGGCGAGGATGGTCTGCGCCTCGGCGAAGCTGCGTCCGCTCACATCCGGTACACCGACCAGAGACCCGGGCCCGGAGCCGAACCACCAACCGGCCCCCGCGGCCAGACCGGCCAGCAGCAGAACCAGGGCGACGAGCCATGCGCCGCGCCGGGAGCGTCTGCGCGACGCGGTGCGCAGACGCGTGGCGTTGTCGGCTTCCTCCACCGCGCCCGTCGGGCCTGTCATGGCCGCGGGCAGCACCTGCGTGAGATCCCCCGAGTCGCCGGCCACCTCTTCGCGGATGATCCCGGCCGACAAGGTGCGCGCGACCTGCGGCGCGATGCCGAGTTCGCGTTCGATCTCGCGGAGCCGGTCGAGCATCACCGAGGCATCGGTGGGTCGTTCGTCGGGGCTCTTCTCGGTCGCCCACAGCACGAGCTCGTCGAGCTGCTCGCGGACGCCGGGGTTCTTCACGCTCGGCCGCGGCACGGAATCCGTCGCGTGCTGGAAGGCGATCTGCATGGGCTGCTCGCCCTTGTAAGGCTGCTCGCCGACGAGCATCTCGTACAGCATGATGCCGAGCGAGTAGATGTCGCTGCGCGCGTCGGCCATGCCGCGCGTCACGAGCTCCGGGGCGAGATAGGCGATCGTGCCGAGCAGCTGCGCTCCGCTCGCGGTGTTCGCCGTCGTGGCGCGGGCGAGACCGAAATCTCCGATCTTGATCCGGCCGTCCTCCGCGAGGAGCACGTTCTCGGGCTTCACGTCGCGATGCACGATTCCCGCGCGGTGGGCGGCTGCGAGCCCGGAGAGGATCGCATCCATGATCGTGACGGTCTGCGGGACGGTGAGCCGCCGCTGTTCGCGCAGCAGCTCGCGCAGCGTGATGCCCGGCAGGTACTCCATGACGAGGTAGGCCATGTCGCCGTCCTGGCCCTGATCGAAGACGTTCACGACATGCGGGTCGGCCAGGCGCGCCGCGGCGCGGGCCTCTTGGATGAACCTGCTCTGGAAGACGGTGTCGTCGCTGAGGTGACCGTGCATCACCTTCAGAGCGATCCTCCGCTCGAGGCGGAGGTCCGTGGCCACGTCGACGGTCGCCATGCCCCCGCGCGCGATCCGCGCGCGCACCCGGTATCGGCCGTCGACAAGACGACCGATCAACGGGTCGGCCTGCTGACTCGTGCTCACGATCCGAGTCTACGGACGGGTTCCTGCGAGCCCGCGGAGCGGCTCACCCCTGCAACCGCCCGGATTCCCGGGTCGGGAGCACTCACCCGTGGGCGGCGAGCCACGCGTACGCGGGCTGTTCCCACTGCGCGTAGCGCTCGGGGTAGGCCGAGATCTGGACCGCCTGCGCGGCATCCGCGTACGACATGTCCTGCCAGCCGGGGATGTCCAGAAGCCCCCGGGTGGCGGTTCCGTTCGGATCCGCGGGGCCGCCGTAGAAGACGCGCACCGCGCGGGCGGGGTCACGCACCTGCTCGGGTGTGCCCCAACCGGAGCTCGGTCGCTGCTGGAAGAGACCGAGCGAGTCGCGATCGCCCCAGTCCAGGTTGCGCAGCCACGATTCCTGCATGGCGGTTCCCAGCGCGATCGCGATTCCCCGATCCGGGATGCCGAGTTCCCTGCCGATCTGGATGATGAGAGCCGCGTTGCCGGCCTGCTCGGCGTCGAGTCCGCTCGATGCGGGCGCGGGCGCCGTCTGCGCGGCGAGCATCGGCGAGACCGAGACCGGGATGGAGAGTGTCTGCCCCGGGTAGATGATCGAGGAGGCGTCCAGCCCGTTCGCACTGAGGACGGCCTGCGTGGACATCCCGTGCTGGCGGGCGATCCCGCTGATCGTGTCGCCGGACACCACGACGTACGTTCCGGTCGTCTCCGGCGCAGCGGGCGCCGCGGGCGCCGGCGGAGCAGCCGGTGACGTTGCGCCGGGGATGGCGATGCTCTGCCCGGGGTAGATCACGGATGACCAGTCCAGACCGTTCGCGGTGAGCACGCTCTGCACGGACAGTCCGTACCTCGCGGCGATCGCGCTGATGGTCTCGCCGGCGCTCACGACGTGCGCGGAGCCGGTCGGCGCGGAAGCGGCGGGCGCACCCTCGGTTACCGCGCCGATCAGGCGCAGGGTCTGTCCGGGGTAGATGATCGACGACGCGGACAAGCCGTTGATCGCGAGGACGTCGGCGGTGCGCAGGCCGTTGCGCGCGGCGATCGCCGACACGGTGTCGCCCGGTTGGACCTCGTACGTGTCCGGCGCGGTGGTCGTCACGCGGAGGGTCGCCGCGGAGGACAGGGTCGCACGGTCGAGCGCCGTGAGCGCACCGAGGTCGATCGGTGCGACGGAGCGCTCCGGCTGCTGCACGGCGTGCGCCGGGGCGGCGGTCATGAGGACCGCGAGCGATCCGGCGAGCGCGGGCAGGGCGTTCGCGGCGATCCGCCGCGGTGGCGCGGCCATGTGGAAGGAGTCGGCTCTCACGGTATCCCCCTCTGTCGACTGCCTGAAACGGTGTCACGGATGCTAACTGCTGTCAACCAATGTGACTGGTGTGACTGAAGTGAACATTAGAACGGTGTCCGGTCCACGCGTATGAGCTCCGTCCGGGCGTCGCGGACTGGTGGGACACCTTCCGCCGTGCGCGATACTGGGACCGTGACTGACGCCACGCCTGTCGAAACCGAATGGCTGACCCTTGCCGATCTGACCGAGATCCTCGGCGAACCGCTCGGCCGGGTGCGCCGCCTCCTGGATGAGCAGCATCTGGTCGGTTCGCGACGTCACGGGGCTCTTCGCGTACCGTCCGTCTTCCTGATGGACGATGCGCCCATCGGATCCCTCCGCGGAACACTGTTCGTGCTCCACGATGCGGGCTTCTCAGACGACGAGGCCATCGACTGGCTGCTGGCGCCGGAGGAGTCCATCGGCGTGGCGCCGATCGAGGCGCTCCGTGCCGGCCGCAAGAGCGAAGTCCGCCGCGTCGCCCAGGCGCTCGGCTGATCCGGCTCGGCTGAACCGGGCGGCGACCGTCAGGTCGTGCGGACGGTCGCGGCGCGGGCGAGGTCGCGCAGGCCTCCGACGGCCGCGTTGCCCAGACGGGCGCCGGACAGCGATCGCTCACCTTCGCGCGCGTAGTCGGCGATCAGGTGCTCGACGCGCTCCAGGGCTCCCGTCTCGATGATCGTCTGCTGCAGCGACGCGATCTGCTGCGCGTCCAGCGCGGGATCGCCGATGAGCTCGTCCATCACCCGACGGGCCGTCGAGCCCAGGCCTTCGCGCGCGTAGGCGATGAGCACGGTGCGCTTACCCTCGCGCAGATCGTCGCCGGAGGGCTTGCCCGTCTCGGATTCGTCACCGAACACGCCCAGCACGTCGTCGCGCAGCTGGAAGGCCATGCCGACCGGATGGCCGAAAGCAGCCAGGGCCGCCTGCTGGTCGGCATCCGCTCCCGCGAGCGCGGCGCCGATCGCAAGCGGCTGCTGGATGCTGTACCGGGCCGACTTGAGCGACGCCACACGCAAGGCGCGCGCCGCGTGCTCGTCGTCGGGCTCCGTGACGTAGGCGGATTCCTCGGCGATGTCGAGGAACTGGCCGATCGTGACCTCTCGCCGCATGATCGCGTATTCCCTGCGCGCCGCCGACGCGCGCGCGGGGGATGCTGCGGCCAGGCCTTCTTCGAGAAGATCATCGCTCCAGGCTACGAGCAGGTCGCCCAGCAGGATCGCTCCCGACCTGCCGAAGGCTCCGGCGTCGCCGACCCAGTGCCGCGAGCGGTGCGCGGCCTCGAGCGCGCGGTGGGCGGCAGGACGCCCGCGACGCGTGTCGGAGTTGTCGATCACGTCGTCGTGGACGAGGGCGGCGGCATGGAAGATCTCCAGGGAGGCGGCCACCGTGATGAGGTCATCCGGGAGCGCCGGGGAGGAGCCTCCGGCCTCCTCCACAGCCCTCCACCCTGCGACGCAGAACCTGCCGCGCAGACGCTTCCCGCCCTCCAGAGCGGTCGCACCGGCCTCGACGAGGAGTACCGCCTCAGGCCCGAAATCGGCGGCGGCGGCGCGCTGCGCCGTCAGGAACATGTTCAGACGCTGAGAAACAGCTTCGACGGCATCCGGAGAGGGTGACACGGGCCTAGCCTAGTGATCGAGGGCGCGCGTAGAATCGTCGGGTCCGAGCAAGCAGAGGGGGATGCATGCCACTCTCCGAACAGGAGCAGCGTCTGCTCGACGAGATGGAACGCCATCTCATGCGCAATGACGCCGATGTGGTCAGCGCGCCGACGGACGGTCGCACGCTGAGTTATCGCAACATCGTGTACGGCACGATCCTCGTGCTCGTGGGTCTCGGCGCCCTCATCGTCGGCGTCTCCACTCAGCTCATCGTCGTGGGCGTCATCGGCTTCGTCGTGATGCTCGGCGGCGTGATCCTGGCGGTCACGCCGACGCGCGGGATCCCGCGCGGGCCCGTCGACATCGCGCCGTCTGCCGCGAAGCCCCGGCCCGCATCTTCGTTCATGGATCGCATGAACGATCGCTGGGACCGGCGGCGCCACCGCCGCCCATGCTCTACCTCCCGCTCCAGGGCAACGCCAGGGGCACCATGGGGATGTATGTCCGGGTCGAGGGGGAGGTCATGGGCCACGCCTCCGAGATCCGCGAAGCGATCTGGTCCGTCGACGCCTCCCAGCCCATCGCCGGCGTGTGGCCCAT
>JASBUD010000197.1 GCA_030148105.1 Microbacterium sp.
CCGTCCGCTCGTCGAGCCGCGTCCCGGCTGGCTGTTCGCCGACCCGAAGCTCGCCGGACGCGAGGGCCGCCGGTCGGACCCCACCGGATCGCGGCGCCCGCGCGAAGAACCGCGCGCGCCTCGGCGCCCGGCCGATCCCCGGCAGAACGGCTGAGTCAGTCGAACAGACCCGCGCCGACGTAGGACCCGGGCGCTGCGCCCGGAGGCACCGCCCACAGCCCGGAGCCCACGTGACGCACGTACTCGTTCATCGCATCCGTCGACAGGGCGCGCTGGATCGTGACGAACTGCTCGGGCGAGCGCTGGTACGACAGGAAGAACAGCCCGGCATCCAATCGGCCGAGGTCGTTGTTGCCGTCCACGAAGTTGTAGCCGCGACGCAGCAGCCGCACGCCGCCGTTCATGTCGGGATGCGCGAGGCGGACGTGGCTGCGCGCCGGGATCGCCGGGGCGCCCGCGGCGTCGACCGCCTGCAGATCGGGCTCGGTGAACTCGTCACCGCCCGAGAGCGGAGCCCCCGCGCCCTTGTCGCGCCCGACGATCGCGTCCTGCTCGGACAGGCGCACGCGATCCCACGTCTCGATCAGCATCGCGATCTTGCGGGCGACGAGATACGAGCCGCCCGCCATCCACGCCGGTGAATCGGATGCCGCCACCCACACGTGCTCGGCGAGGGCCTCGCGATCGTCGGCCAGGATGTTCGCGGTGCCGTCCTTGTACCCGAAGAGGTTGCGCGGGGTCTGCTGCGCGGAGGTCGTGCGGGACGTGCGACCGAACCCCATCTGCGACCAGCGGATCTTCGCGCGGCCGAACGCGATCCGGCTGAGGTTCCGGATCGCGTGCACCGCGACCTGCGGATCGTCGGCGCACGCCTGGATGCACAGGTCGCCGCCGGAGGACTCGGGGTCCAGGTCGTCGCCGAGGAAGGCCGGCAGCTTCGTGAGGGACGCCGGTCGCTGCGCCCCGATGCCGTACCGGTCGACACCGTCGCTGTCGAAAAGGGTCGGCCCGAAGCCCAACGTGATCGTGAGGCCGCTCGCGCCGAGGCCCAGTGCTTCGCCCGTGTCGTCCGGCGGCGCCTCGGGCGATCCGCCCACGGCGCCGGTGGCACTCACCTCGAGGCCGCGGGTCATGCGCGACGCGGCATACGACCAGTCCTGCAGAAGGGAGATGAGGTCGGCGCGATCGGTGCGCGCCATCATGTCGAACGCCGCGAAATGCATGTGGTCCTGCACCGGCGTGGTGATCCCCGCCTGATGAGCGCCGAAGAAGTCGTCGTCGGACCCGGCGTCCTCGGCGGCCTCCGCGCGCGCGATCGCCATCCCTCCGGCGATCCCGGCACTCGCGCCGACCGCGAGCCCGGCGGCGCCGGCGCCCACCAGCCCCAGGAGACCCCGCCGGCTCAGACCCTCGTCCTCCTCCGACACGTCAGTCCAGGACGGTGACGGTGAGCTGGGACAGCGGCTCGGCGAGCGCGTTGATCAGATCGGTGAACTCGCGCTTGTCGGCATCCGTCAGCGCGGAATAGCCGACGAATCCGCTCGCGAGCGAACCGTGGGCGGCGAGCGACGCCTCCAGTGCCGCATAGCCCGCGTCGATCTCGGCGACCAGTGCGGCACCTTCCTCGCCCTTGCCCGCCGCGAACTCCTCCACGAGCGAGAAGGCCATCTTCGACCCCTCCACGTTCGCCGCGAAATCCCAGAGGTCGGTCCCCGACCACCAGTCCTCCTCGCCGGAGATCTTCCCGGTCGCCACCTCATCCAGCAGCGCGATCGCGCCGTTGCTGAGGCCCGCGACGCCCTGCGCGTCCAGCACCTCCTCGAACTGCCCGGAGTGCACGTAGTCGTAGAGCTCGGCCACGTCCGCGATGAGCTGGTCACCGTATGCGGCGCGCTCCTGCGTCGTCGACGGCGCCCAGCCCTGCCACGCCGGGGTCTCGCCGTCGGCGTTGAGGGCATCCTGCGCCGGCACCCAGAGGTCCTTCTCGATGCGGTGGAACCCGGTCCACTCGAGGCCCTCGGCGACGGCATCCACTTCTCGGTAGTCGATGCGCGGGTCGAGGTCGCCCAGCGCCTCGGCGATGGGTTCGATGCGCTCGTAGTACGCCCGCACCTGCGGGTAGGCGGCACGGGCGGTCTCGTCGTCGCCGCTCTCGTACGCGGTGACGAACGCGTCGACCTGCGGCACGAGCTGTGCGACCTGATCTTTCACGAAGGCGGCGTAGAGGTCCACGGCCTGCTGCTTCTGCTCGGCATCCGGCCCGTCGATCTGCACTTTCTCGCCCGACACCGTGAACGCCGCCCGACCGACGCCGTCGCCCACCATGCCGGGCTTGCACACCGTGACGTATTCCCCGGGCTGCGCGACGACGGTCAGGGTGCGCGAAGCGCCGGGGGCGATGTTCTCCGCCTCGCCGACGATGCGCAGCCCGTCGGAGGCGAGCAGGTAGAACTCGGTGACATCGGAGCCCGAGTTCGTCACCTCGAACGCGACGGTTCCGCTCGTCGCGGTCGCGGCCGAGACGTCGCAGGCGGTGTCCGAGGCGGACACGGCGAACGTGTCGGATGCCGCGGCCGGGGTCTTGGCGACGCATCCGGCGAGCACGCCGATCGTCAGCCCCGCGACGCCGACGACGCCGAGGATGCGGGAGGGGGTCATGCGGCTCCAAGCGGTAGGGAGGAGGTCGGAACGGATGCCGGCGTCGCGGCTTCGGGAGTCTGGTCGGCCTGCACCGGGGTGCGGCGGGGTCGAGCGCCGCGGACGAAGAACGTCCCGACGATCGCGACGTACAGCACCCAGGCGATCACCTGCAGCCAGGTCATCTGCGGCATGAAGCCGACGGCGGCCTGCAGGACCGCGGCGAGGGGCGATCCCGGGGCGATCTGCGCCGTGACGTCGAAAGCCCAGCCGAACGGGAAGCCGGCGAGGCCGACCGCGACGACGCCCGTCGCAGGGTCGGTCGGTGCGAGCGCGCCGAAGGGCCCGGGAAGCACGCCGCCCTCCTGGAGGTCATGCACCGCGTAGGCCAGGACGCCTGCGGCGACGATGATCAGGAAGGCGCCGGTCCACAGGAAGAAACGCCGCAGGTCGAGCCGGAGCATGCCGCGGGCGAGCAGCCAGCCGAGGACGACAGCGGTGAGGAGGCCGAGCAGGGCACCCAGGAGCGCGGCGGGGGCGTCTCCGAAAGACTGCACCATCGACCACAGCAGGAGCGTCGTCTCGATGCCTTCCCGGGCGACCGACACGAAACCGATCGCAACGAGGGCCCAGACGCTCCCGATCATGAGCGCGCGGTCGATGCCGCCTTCCAGAGTCGCCTTGAGCGTGCGGGCGGTCTTCTGCATCCAGAAGATCATCCACGTCACCATCGCCACGGCGACCAGGGACAGGGTGCCGCCGATGATCTCCTGCGCCTCGAACGTCAGGGAGTAGGCGCCGAACGTGAGCACCGCCCCGATCGCGAGCGCGAGGGCCACCGCCAGACCGACGCCGCCCCACATGCGGGGCAGGATGTCGCGGCGGCCGATCCGGGTGACGTAGGCCACGAGGATGCCGATCACGAGGGCGGCCTCCAGGCCTTCGCGGAGGCCGATCAGGAATGTCGCGAGCACGTCGTTCTCGAATCGATGGGAGGGTTCGTGTGAGGTTAGGCAACCCTCACTTGCACCACGGTACTCGCCACCGCGGCGCCGGTCAAAGCGGCGGCGAAGGTAACGCGGAGCAACATTCCGCCCTCCGCGCGGGGAGCGTGCTTATCGTCGGTCCATGGCTGATGCGACGCTCCCGGTCCTGGATCTCTCCCGATTGGATGCCGGCCCCGAGGCCGCCGCCGGGTTCCGCGCGGACCTGCGCGCGGCGACGCACGACGTCGGCTTCTTCTACCTCACCGGCACCGGCGTTCCGCCTGAGCTCGAGGCGCGGCTGCACCGCGCCGCCCGCGACTTCTTCGCGCTCCCCGAGGCGGACAAGCTCGCGATCGAGAACGTCAACAGCCCGCACTTCCGCGGGTACACCCGCATCGGCGGGGAACGCACGCAGGGCCGCGTGGACTGGCGCGAGCAGATCGACATCGGTCCCGAGCGCGCGGCCCTGGACCCCGAGACCTCGCCGGACTACGCGCGCCTGATCGGGCCGAACCTGTGGCCGCAAGCTCAGCCGGAGCTGCGCGAGGTCGTCTCCGAGTGGCATGATCACCTCTCGGGCGTCGCCCGCAAGCTGCTGCGCGCCTGGGCCCTCGCGCTCGGGGCCGAAGAGGCGTACTTCGACGAGCACTTCGGCGAACCGTCGACGCTGATCAAGATCGTCCGCTACCCCGGGAAGGACGACCCCACTCCGCAGCAGGGCGTCGGCGCCCATAAGGACTCCGGGGTCCTCACGCTGCTGTGGGTCGAGCCCGGCAAGGGCGGCCTGCAGGTCCAGCGCGACGGCGAGTGGGTGGACGCGCCCGCCGTACCGGGCGCGTTCGTGGTCAACATCGGAGAACTGCTGGAGTACGCG
The DNA here is from genome assembly GCA_030148105.1 of Microbacterium sp. Classification (GTDB taxonomy): domain Bacteria; phylum Actinomycetota; class Actinomycetes; order Actinomycetales; family Microbacteriaceae; genus Microbacterium; species Microbacterium lacus. The sequence goes on from JASBUD010000197.1 coordinate 4,498, forward strand.
ACCCAGGGATACCTGATCGCGACGAACCACCGGGTGATCTCCCCCACCTACCCCGAGGACCGCATCTCGGTGCCGTTCTTCTTCAACCCGGCACTGGATGCGCGCTTGCCGATCATCGAGCTGCCGGCCGAGCTCGCCGCCGAAGCGCGCGGCGTCACCCAGGACCCGGCGAACCCCATTCACGCCCTGTACGGCGAGAACGCGCTCAAGTCGCGCCTGCGCGCGCACCCCGACGTGGCGGCGATCCACCACGCGGACCTCGTGGCTCGAGCCGGCGCCTGAGGCGCATCCCGCTCGGCGCGAACTCGCGGCACGCGGAACGGCTCCCGGCCCGCGTCGCGACACGGGCCGGGAGCTCGAGCACGGGCCGCGACGAGGCGCGACCGGCCGGCGTCAGCCGATCAGCTTGGCCTTCGCCGCCGCGAACTCCTCGTCGCTGAGAATGCCGGCATCCTTCAGCGATGCGAGCTTCTGCAGCTCGGCGACGAGGTCGGTGCCGCCGGCCGGCGCCGCGGCGGGCGCGGGCGCGGCCTGGGCTGCGTACTGCGCCGCCGCCGCCTGAGCGGCCGCGTCGATCTGCGCCTGCTGCTGCGCGGCCTCGTACTGCTGCTGCTCGTACTGGCCCTGGGCCTTCTGCTGCTGGTGACGTGCGACGCTGCCGCTCACGGCGGTCGCGGTGCCGGCGACCACGGCGGTGCGCGCGGCCATCCCGATCAGACCGGGGCGTCCCATTCGACGTAGGGGCATTTCCTTCTCCTTCTCTCTGGCCGCTCACGGCGGCGGTCGGTGGTTTTGGGGTGGTCAGCGCGGCGTGACGGGCGGCGGCGCCCATCCGCCTTCGAGGACGACGGATCGCGGTGAGTACAGCCGCATGAAGATGCGCACCGGGCCGTCCGGCGTGGGGAGCCAGTTCGCCTGGGCCGCTCCCCCGGGGTCGGTCGGTCCGTAGAAGATGTCCAGCGAACCGTCCTCGTTGTACGTCAGGGGGTCACGGTCGCCGAGCGCGAAGCGGTCCAGCGGATTCGGGAACGGGAATCCGCTGGCGTCGTAGACGGTCGTGGACCAGAACGCCCGGACGGGCGGCAGCTGATCCTTCGCGAAGTGCTGCACGTAGTCCTTGCCGCCGACGATCGCCTGTCCCTCGGCATCCGCCACGACGATCGGGTAGACGGCATCCTCTGCGGGATTCGCGCCCAGTCCCACCATCGTCACGATCGCGCGCTTGAGGTAGTAGTTGCCGTAGACGCCCATGGTGTCGGTGTTGATGCTCCATCCGTTCTCGATGCGGGCCAGCTCGTTCAGACGCCGTACCTGCAGCGCGAGGGCGTCCTTCGCGCCGGCCTCCAGCGCCTCGCGCGCCCGATCGTCCCAAACCGATGCGTCGAAGGGCTCTCCAGGCACGATCCCGAGCCGCGCGAGTCGCGCGACGATCGAGAAGTCCGTCGGATGCGGCGGGTACTGCGCGAGAAGTCGTGCGGCGTAGGCGAAGTACTCCACCGCCGGCATCCTGTTGATGGTGTCCAACGGAGCGATCGACAAGTCGACGGATGCCGGTGCCACGGGCGGTCGGACGGCCGTCGACAGCGCGGAGCCGTCCAACGCCGTCAGCTGCAGCGCGTCCTGGAAGGCGTGGACGGCCTCGTAATCCGCCGGCCCGTTCGTCTGCGTGCGCCCGATCAGCCAGAGCACCGATGTCGGGGCCTGGATCACCGTGGCATCGCCAGGCACCTCGCCCTCCCACCCCGGTGGCACGATCACGAACACACCGGCGCCGTTGCCGGTGGTCCGCGTGCCCGGCACCGCGAACGCATCCGTCCACATGTCCAGGAAGGGCAGCAGGTAGTAGCGGTCACCGGCATCGGGGACCGTCAGCCGCGCCGGGCCGCCCGACAGGTCGAGCCAGAGCGACGAGTACAGCGTGTCGAAGTTCGGCGCCACCACGCTGTGGAAGTCCGCGGGCGGGAACGCGCGGACGTGGGCGAACGTGTTCGGCAGGCTCCGCCCGAGCGCACCCTCCTCGATGTGAGTGAGCTGCATCCGACTCACGTCCATGGTCACGAGCGGGTAGAAGTACGAGTACGCGTCCTCGGCGAGCGCGTGGATCTCCGTCGGCGTCAGTCCTGTCATTCATCTCTCCCGGCATCCAGAGGGTTCACGGAGACGACTTCGATGTGCAGATCGTCGAAGGCGCCCAACAACCCGAGCAGCTGCGGCTGATCGCGGATGTCGCCGACGACCCTGGTCAGACCGTCGCCGGTCGACTCGACGACGAAGCCCTCCAGCGCCGAGCTCAGTTCGGGACCCATGACACCTCGGACGACCACCTCGAACATCTGCGGCGTCATGCGGCGTCTCCTCTGCTGGGGCCGAGCGGCGCCCCCTGTCATACTGGTGGCCGGGGGCAGCCCTTCCGTCATCCCCCCGGGGTGATTCCCCCCGACCGGATGAGCCGAGCAGAGGATGATCAGCCCACCTCCCCCGCCGCCGCACGCCGTCGACCGCCCCGCCCTTCGCGCGCGGCTGGACGATGCGCTGGGTTCCCCGTTGACGCTCCTGGTCGCGCCCGCCGGCGCCGGCAAGACGGTGCTGCTGTCGCAGTGGGCGCTCTCGAGGCCGGACCTGCGCTTCCTGTGGCTGGAAGCAGGTCGCGCCGACGATGACCCGGCCAGATTCCTGCGCCGGCTGCTGCGGGGACTCGGCACGATCGACCCGGCCGCGGCCGAGCTCGCTCCGCTGCTGACGATCGGCGGCGGCGGACTCGGCGCGCCGCTGCTGGCGGCCCTCGTCGAGCTGCTCGCCGAGCGTCCCGGCAACGTGCTCATCTTCGACGATCTGCAGCTGCTGACCAATCGGGCACTCCTCGCGGACCTCTGGTGGCTCGCCGATCATGTTCCGACGGGGACGCACCTGGTGTTCTCATCCCGCGTCGACCTGCGCCTGGCCTGGAGCCGGCACCGCCTGCGCTACGCGCTGCTGGAACTCCGCCAGGCCGAGCTCGCTTTCGACGCGGACGTCGCCGCCGAAGTCCTCCGTCGCATCACCGGCGACGCCGTGTCGGCAGCGACCGTCGAATCCATCATGGAGCGCACCGAGGGTTGGCCCGCGGGGGTCCAGCTGTCGGCGATCGGCTTGCGCGACCACGTCGACGGAGAGCAGTTCGCGCAGCGCCTGGCCGGGACCGATCGCCTGATTGCCGAGTACCTCAGCGAAGAGGTGCTGGAGGCGCAGTCCGACGAGCGGAGGATGACGCTCCTGCGCATGTCGGCCCTGGAGACGATCTCGGCACCGCTGGTGGAGTCCGCGCTCGGTGTCACCGGAGCGGCCGAGCTGTTCGCCGAACTGCAGGACGACTCGATGTTCCTCGTTCCGCTCGACGACGACGATGACCTGTTCCGCTTCCACCATCTCTTCCGGGATCTGCTGCGCTATCGGCTTCGCGCGGCGCTCCCCGGCGAGGAGCAGCGGATCCTCGCCTCCGCCGCCGAGTGGTACGTCGCGAACGGCGACATCCCGAACGCGATCGAGACCCACCTTCGGGCCCACTCGTGGGATGCCGCGCTGGACCTCCTGCTGAAGACCGGGCGCGAGGCCTACGAGCGGGTGCGCACCGCCCCGGTCGCACGATGGCTGGCCGCGATTCCCGAGTCCGTCCGTCACCGGAGGGCCGAAGCGGAAGTGCTGTACGGGATCGTGCTCGGAATGAGCGGAGACTCCGCTCATTCCGAGGACGTCCTGCGGACGCTGTCGATCGCCCCGGACCTCGACCCCGGCCTGGCCGTCATCGTCCACGCGTACCTGGCTGCCCGCGTGCAGTTCAGACCCCAGGTCTCCGTCTCACTCGAAGACGCCCGCGTCGCGCTGCGACTCCTGGAGGAGCACCGAGACACGACGATCCCCGACCTCCTCGGACTGACGAGCCGCGGTCTGCTGCACACGATGGTCCTGGTCGCCCGCGGACGCGCCCATCTGCTGGCGGGTCAGTGGCCGGACAGCCGAAACTGGCTGACCCGCGGGCTCGAGTCGCCGGGTGGGCAGTACTCCGTGTACCGCGTGCACACGCTCGGCTCCCTCGCGTTGCTGGAGGCGCTGAGCGGACGGCTGGATCGCGCCCAGGAGCTCGCCGACGAAGCGCTCGAACTGGCGCGCGACCGCGAACTTCTCGTGCATCCCGCGCCGGCCGACGCCTACCTGGCGCTCGCTCTCATCGCGGTGCTCCGCGGCACTCCCGACCGCGGGTCCCTCGCTCTGCACGAGGGGGCGATGCGCGCGGCATCCAATCAACGCACGCAGCTCATGTGGGTCGCGCACCTGGGCGCGGTGCTCATCGGCGCTGCCGACCTGCAGGAGTCCGTCCCACCCCCTGCCGTCGCGGCGCCCCCGATCGTGCGCGCCGGCCTGGAGGCGGCCGCGCTGCGCGACAAGCGCTTGAGCGAGGGCGTCGCCGACGCGACGCCGCGGGCGACCCCGGATCTCCCGCTTCCCGGGCCGTTGCTGTTCGAAGTCATCGCCTGCGCCCTGTCCAAGAAGGACGCCCCGGCTGCGCGGGCGCTCCTGACGGCGGATTCCTTCGCACAGGACGAGCCGATCGATCGGATCCAGCGTGATGTGCTCGCGGCCTGGTTGGCGCACGTCGAAGGCCGCGGCGCCGAATCGCGGCAACGGATCGCGCGCGCCCTGGAACGCGCCGCGGAGCAGCGCATCGTCTCCGTGTTCGTGTGGGCGGGGCCCGAAGTGATGCGCCTCGTGGAGTCGCTGCCGGGGACTCCGACGCCGTTTCGAACCGAAGTCATCCGCGCCATGCGGGCGAAGCTGCGCTCGAGCACGGCTCAAGAGCTCCCCGAACCGCTCACGGATCGCGAGCGCGAGCTGCTGACGTACCTGCCCACGCGTCTGACGAACGCCGAACTGGCGGCGCATTTCTTCGTCTCGGTCAACACGATCAAGACGCACATGGCGCACATCTACCGCAAGCTCGACGCCCCCAACCGCAGCGCAGCGGTCACGCGGGCGACCGACCTCGGGCTGCTGTGAGATCCGGGCGAAGCGAAAGGCCGCCCCGACACCGGGACGGCCTTTCGAAGAAGTGCGATATACGCGGGGCGCGCGATCAGCGGCGAAGCCCCAGGCGCTCGATCAGCGAGCGGTAACGCGCGATGTCGATGTCCTGGAGGTAGCCGAGCAGACGGCGGCGCTGGCCGACGAGCAGGAACAGCCCACGACGCGAGTGGTGGTCGTGCTTGTGCTCCTTGAGGTGCTCGGTGAGGTCCTTGATGCGCTGCGTCAGCATCGCGACCTGCACCTCGGGGGATCCGGTGTCACCGGGGTGCGTCGCGTACTCTTCGATGATCGCCTTCTTGACGTCTGCTTCGAGTGCCATAGATGGGATCCCCTTCCTTCTCATTGCGCGGTGCCCGTCGCCTATTGCGCGAGCTCTCTTCATCCGCGGCCGATCGAACGGCAACCTGAAGAGTCTACCAGCAGCCCGTCCGCGCAGCGGACCGGGGGCGTCCGACCGGGATAACCTCGAAGGATGCCCGGACTGAAGCGTCATCACTTCATCGACCTCAGTCCCTTTCGGGCGAGCCCCGCGTTCGCCCGTCTCTGGATCGGGTCGACCCTGTCCGGTCTGGGCGGTCAGCTGACGATCGTCGCCGTCATGCTCCACGTGTACGCCCTGACCGGGGACACGTTCGCCGTCTCGATGATCGCGGTCGCGGGCCTGCTCCCGATGATCGCGGCGGGCTTGTACGGCGGGATGCTGGCAGACGCGTTCGACCGGAGGATCGTCGCCCTGATCGCCGCGACCGTGACGTTCGTCTCCACCCTGCTGCTCGCCGTGCTCGCGTGGGGCGGCCTGGAATCCGTCGCCTGGCTCTACGTGCTCAGCGTCGTCAACGCGGCGGCGAACTCCGTCGTACTGGCGACGAAGTCGGCGATCACCCCGCGCCTGCTCCCCCGCGACCTGCTGCCCGCGGCGGCCGCGCTCCAGGGCATCACCGTCGGGATCATGGTCATGGCAGGTCCCGCCCTGGCCGGCATCCTCGTGGCGTTCACCGGTTACGCGTGGACCTACACGATCGACGTCGTCCTCATGCTTTCGCTCTTCCTGGGCCTGTGGACTCTGCCTGCGCTCCGACCGGAAGGTGTCACGGTGCGACCGGGACTGGAGTCCCTGCGCGACGGGATGCGCTTCCTGAAGAGTGCGTCCAACATCCGCCTGCAGTACGTGCTCGACATCATCGCGATGACCTTCGGTCAGCCGATCGCGCTGTTCCCCGCGATCGGCGTGCTCGTCCTCGGCGGCGGGCCCGTCACGACCGGCGTGCTGACCGCGGCGATCGCGCTCGGCGCGTTCCTGTCGAGCCTGTTCTCCGGACCCGTGGGCCGTGTCCGCCGGCACGGCGTCGGCATCGAGCGGGCCATCCTCGTCTACGGGGCCGCGATCGGCCTCTTCGGCGCGGTGCTGCTCGCCGCCGCCGCCGGATGGTTCGCGCCGCCGGGCGGTGCCGACGCGGATGCGGTGAACGTCCCCCTGCTCGTCGCCGCGATCCTCGCCCTCGCCGTCGCCGGCGCGGCGGACAACGTGAGTGCGATCTTCCGGTCGACGATGATGCAGTCCGCTGTGCCCGATGCCGTGCGCGGGCGCCTCCAGGGCATCTTCATCGTCGTGGTGGCCGGCGGCCCGCGCGTGGGCGCGCTGTACGCGGGGGTGCTCGCCACCGCCACCGCACTGTGGGTGCCGCCGCTGCTCGGCGGCTTCGTGATCATCGGGCTCGTCGCGCTCCTGGTGCGACTGAGTCCCCGCTTCCGCGCGTACGACGCCCTCCACCCGGTGCCCTGACCGCGTGGGACCGCCGTCCATCGGAGGATTTCGGACGTCGCATCCGTGGCCCATGTCGTGCGTCCGGGGGCGGGGTTAGAGTCGCCGCGTGTCCACTCCCCGCGCGATCGCCCCACCCGCATTCACCGAGCGCCCTGTGCGCGGGCAGGGCTGGATCGTTGTGCAGTTCATCCTCACCGGTGTCATCTGGGGCTCGAGCTTCCTGTTCATGAAGGTCGCGCTGGGCGGCCTGTCGCCCGCGCAGGTCGCGTGGTCCCGCCTGATCCTGGGCGGGCTGACCCTCGGGCTGTTCGTCGCCCTGAGTCGAGAGCGTCTTCCGCGTCGTCTTCGCGTGTGGGGTCACATGACCGTGCTCGCGGTGTCGTTCTGCGTCGTGCCGTTCCTGCTGTTCTCCTGGGCGCAGCAGCACGTCACCTCGGGACTCGCGAGCATCTACAACGCGACCACGCCGATCATGACCGCTGTGATGGCCGGGCTCCTTTTCCGGGTCGAGAAGCTCAAGCCGGTGCAGATCCTCGGCATCGTGGTCGGCATCCTCGGGGTCATGGTGATCATCGCGCCGTGGCAGGGCCTCGATCTGGACCAGAGCCTCGTCGCGCAGCTGGCGATCCTCGGCGCCACGGCGTGCTACGGCTTCAGCCTGGCCTACATGCGGCGGTTCGTCTCGAACACCGGGATGAGCGCCCTGATGTTCTCGTTCCTGAACATCGGCATCGCCGCAGCGATCATGGCGGTCCTGACCCCGGCGATCGCGCTGACGCCGGTCGCGCTGGATCCGTGGATCATCGGGAGCGTCCTTCTGCTCGGATGCCTCGGCACCGGGGTGGCCTACATCTGGAATCAGAACACGCTGCGGGCGTGGGGACCGACCCGCGCGTCGACCGTCACCTACATCACCCCGATCGTGGGTGTGGCGTTGGGCATCGTCGTCCTCGGCGAGGCGATCACATGGAACGAACCCGTCGGTGCGGTCGTCGTGTTCCTCGGGATCCTGCTCGCCCAGGACCGGCTGCGTCGACGCCGCGCGGCCGCGCACTGAGACGACGATGGGGGGATGCCGCAGCATCCCCCCATCGTGTGCGAACGGCTCAGGCCTGGTAGGCGCCCTGCAGGTCGAGCGTGATCGTGACGTCCTTGCCGACGAGCACCCCACCGGTCTCCAGAGCGGCGTTCCAGGTCAGCCCGAAGTCTTCGCGGTTGATGACGGTCTTGGCCGTCGCACCGGCCTTGTAGTTGCCCCAGGGGTCGCTGCCGAAGCCGCCGAAGTCGAACTCGAACGTGACGGGCTTGGTCACGCCCTTGATCGTGAGGTCGCCGTCCACGAGCATCTCGCCGTCCTCGATGCGCACGCCGGTGGAGACGAAGTCGATTGACGGGTAGGTCTCGACGTCGAAGAAGTCGGCCGAGCGCAGGTGCTGGTCGCGGCCCTCGTCCTTCGTGTCGAGCGACGCGGCGTCCACGTGCGCCTCCACCTTGGCCTCGAGCGGGTTCTCCGGGGCGATGAGCGTGGCACTCTTCACCGCGAAGTGGCCGCGCACCTTCGAGATCATCATGTGCCGGACGGTGAACCCGACCTCGCTGTGGCTGGGGTCCAGGATCCAGGTGCCGGCGCGGTAACCGGGGATTTCGAGGGCGGTGGTGGTGGTGTCGGTCATGAC
>JASBUD010000202.1 GCA_030148105.1 Microbacterium sp.
AGCGGCGCGGCGAAGCCGGCGACGAGCGTGAGTCCCGCGAGCAGAACCGGGGCGCCGAGGAAGCCGATCGGAGGATCGGGCCACTCGGTGCGCTGAGCGGCTGATCCGTCCGCCTGCTTCTTGGTCCAGAACGCGCCCCACAGGAAGCGGATGCCGTACGCGGCCGTCAGGATCGAGCCGAGGACGATGCCCGCGAAGCCGACGATGCCCCACACCGCTCCGGCGGCGGCCTCATGCAGGAACGCCGCGAGCACGCCCTCTTTCGCGACGAACCCGATCGTGGGGATCACACCGATCATCGATGCGATCGCGATCGTCGCGAACGTCGCCATCACCGGTGCCTGGCGCCCGACACCGCTCAGCTCTCCGATGTCGCGCGTGGACAGCTGACGGTCGATCACACCGACGATCAGGAAGAGCGCTGACTTGAACAGCGCATGGCTGATCAGCAGCGCCATGCCGGCGAGTGCGGCATCCTGCGTGCCGTATCCCAGGACGACCGTGAGGAAGCCGAGCTGACTGACCGTACCGAAAGCGAGGATGCGCTTGAGGTCGGATTCGCGCAGCGACTGCAGGCCGCCGAGCAGCATCGTGAACACGCCGAGACCGACGACGATCGGCCGCCAGACCGGCGAATCTCCGAAGACGGGTGCGAACAGGGCGATCAGGTAGATGCCGGCCTTCACCATCGCCGCGGCGTGCAGGTAGGCGCTCACCGGCGTCGGTGCGGCCATCGCCCCCGGCAGCCAGAAGTGGAACGGGAAGATCGCGGATTTGCTCAGCGCGCCCACGAGCAGCAGCACGAGCGCGGCGTCGATCACCGGACCGGTCGGGTCGGAGGCGAGGATGAGCGAGATGCTGGAGGTGCCGGTCTCGACGACCATGAGCACGACGCCGATCAGCATGACCAGACCGCCGAGCGTCGTGACGAGGAGGGCCTGCAGGGCCGCGCGCCTGCTCGCTCCACGGCGGTTGTAGAAGCCGATCAGGAGGTAGGACAGGACGCTCGTGAGCTCCCAGAACATCACGAGGACCACGAGGTCGTCCGTGATCACCAGCCCGTACATCGCCCCGGCGAATGCGAGCAGCACGGCGGAGAACTGACCCACCCCGTCGCTCTTGCCGCGGAAGTACCAGCGGCAGTACAGCAGCACGAGTGCACCCACGCCGGTGACGATGAGTGCCATGACCCACGAGAGCGTGTCCAGCCGCATCGAGAGCTGGATGCCGAGCGCGGGGATCCAGTCGAATGCTTCGAACGGAAAGCGTCCGGACAGCACGGCCGGCGTCTGCACCGCGGTGTAGACGAACGCGGCCAGCGGCAGGAGAGCGGCGACGTAGAACGCCCGCGCACCGATCCTCGCGACGAGCCAGGGGAGCGCGATCGGAACGATCGCGAACGCGGCGAGGAGGACCAGCATGCGGCCTCCTCGGGGTGCTCGGCCTCACGGCGCGGTTGTCAGTGGCGGAATGTCAGTGGCAGACGGCGCAGGGCGGCGGCTCGGGCGATCGGGGTTGTCCGCTCCAGTCTACCGGGGCACGCTCATGGGCTGCTCGGCGGCTCGCGCCGTGACCGGTCCGGTGGTGTTCCCCTCGCGGAAATCGCACGTGAAGCGGATCGAGACAGCCGGATCACCCCCGAGCATCGCCGCGACGGCGTGACCCGCCGCCCGGCCCTTGTCCACGGCCGGCTGGACGAGGGTGGTCAGCTCGTAGGGTGCGAGTCCGTCGACCACCACGCCGTCGAAGCCGGTGACGCTGACATCGTCCGGAACCCGCAGTCCCGCCTCCTCCGCCGCGCGGATCACGCCGGCGGCGAGCAGATCGCTCTGGGCGATGACGGCGGTCGGGCGAGTGGACGGATCGGCGAACAGCGCCCGACCCGCCGCGAGACCTTCGTCGATGAAGCTGCCCGCCGCGGAGAAGATGCGCGCATGGGGGAAGACGTCGCGCGCACCGGCGAGCCGCTCGCGGGTCACGTCGATCTCGATCGGCTCGTCATGGGCGATCCAGCCGCGCTCCCATCCGGCGCGGACGGGCAGGGCGACGACGGCGACGTCTGCGTGACCGTGCGCGCGGAGATGACTCGCGGCCTGCCGCTGAGCCTCGCGGTTGTCCAGCGCGATCCGGGGGATCCCCTCGCCGGCATCGCCCTCGATCACCACGACCGGGATTCCGCGGGCCGTGACCACCGCGAGCGATTCGCGCAGCATCCCGCTGCACCCGATCAGCACGGCGGCATCCAGCGGCGCGGTCATGAGCGTCGGCTCGGTGCCGCCCGGGCTGTGGTCGCGCAGCAGCAGGAGCCCCGCGCCGAGCGGGGCCACGCCGTCCGCGAGGCCGTCCATCATCAGCGTCTTCACGGGGTCGCGGAACGCCGCGCCCAGGTGCTCCTCGAACACGACGCCGACGATGCCCGAGCGGCCGCGGCGCAGCGAAGCGGCACGCGGATCGGGTCCGGTGTAGCCGAGGGATGCCGCGGCGTCCAGGACGCGCCGACGCGTGGTTTCGGCAACGGCCGCCTTGCCGCTGAAGACCACCGAGGCGGTCGAGGGCGACACACCCGCGGTGCGGGCGACGTCGGAGATCGTGGGGCGACGGGAGCTCATGGCCCGTCGATCGTATCCCGCGTGTTCCGACGAGTCGAATCGATTCGGTAGCCTATCCGCATGGACACTCCGATCTCGCGCGCCCAGCTCGTGCGGTGGCGCACCGCCGTCTTCGCGATCTTCCTCGCGAGCGGCCTCTCGATCGCGACGTGGGCGGCCCGAGTGCCCGACATCAAGAGCGCGATCGACGTGGACAACGCGCAGCTCGGCCTGATGCTGCTCGCGGGCGGCATCGCCTCCATCCTCGGCGTGTCGGTGTCCTCCGTCGTTCTGGCCCGGTTCGGTGCGCGCCGCGGGATGCTGGGCGCGATGCTCCTGTTCGGACTCGGCGTCGCGATCATCGGCTTCGGGGCGACCGTCTTCGCTTCGCCGATCGTCGTCACGGCGGGTCTGCTGCTGTGGGGCTTCGGCAACGGCGCCGTGGACGTCATGATGAACGTCGAGGGCGCGGCGATCGAGAAGCAATCCGACCGCACGATCCTGCCGCTGTTCCACGCGTTCTTCAGCTTCGGAACCGTGATCGGAGCAGGGCTCGGCGTCGCGGCGATCGCGATCGGGATGGACGTCGTCACGCACCTGAGCATCATGGCCGTCGTGATCGTCGTGATCGCGTTCGTCAGCATCGCGAACGTCCCCGCCCGGGAGGCGACCCTCGACGTCCCCGGCGATGCTCCGAAGCAGACGCTGCGCGAGCGCCTCTCGGTGACGCTGTCGGCCTGGCGGGAGCCGCGGACGTACGCGCTCGGCGTCATCATGCTCGGGATGGCCTTCGCGGAGGGCGGCGCGAACGACTGGCTCGCGCTCGGCGTCGTCGAAGGCCACGGAGCGGACGCGGCGCTCGGTGCCGCAGGCCTCGCGGTGTTCTCGGTCAGCATGACGGCGGTGCGCGTCTTCGGCGGACCCCTCGTGGACCGCTTCGGCCGCGTCGCCACCCTCCGGGTGCTCGCCGTCACGGCGACCGTGGGTCTGCTGCTGTTCATCCTCGCCCCGACCGTGCCGCTCATCTTCCTCGGCGCAGCCCTGTGGGGAGCGGGCGTGTCGCTCGGCTTCCCCCTCGGCATGTCCGCGGCCGCCGACGACCCGGCCAAGGCTGCGGCACGCGTGAGCGCGACGGCGACGATCGGCTACATCGCCTTCCTCGCGGGTCCCCCGCTCCTCGGCCTCATCAGCGAGCACATCGGTCTGCTGAACACGCTCTACATCCTCGTCGCGCTCATCATCGCGTCCGGACTCGCCTCCCCCGCGGCGCGCCCGATCGCCGGATCGACCGTCGGGGCGGGCCACCCGCAGCCGCACCGCCAGCACGCGGAGTGATCCCCGTGGGCGCCGGTTAGGCTCAACGGGTGCGTCTTGTCATCGCCCGCTGCAGCGTGGATTACACCGGTCGCCTGAACGCGCACCTCCCGCTGGCGACGCGGCTGCTGGTGCACAAGGGCGACGGCAGTCTGCTCGTGCACTCCGACGGCGGGTCCTACAAGCCGCTGAACTGGATGAGCCCGCCGTGCACGCTGTCGTTGCAGACACCGGACGACGCGGATGCCGAGGACGGTGTGATCGAGATGTGGAAGGTCACGCACGCCAAGACCGGCGACGCGCTGCTCGTGCGCCTGTACGAGGTGCTCCACGACAGCTCGCACGAGCTGGGCGTCGACCCGGGCCTGGTCAAGGACGGCGTCGAGGCGGACCTCCAGCGCCTGCTCGCCGAACAGGTCGACGTGATCGGCGACGGTCTGACGCTCGTGCGCCGCGAGTTCCCGACCGCGATCGGCCCCGTCGACCTGCTGCTGCGGGATCCCGCGGGTGGCACGATCGCCGTCGAGGTGAAGCGGCGCGGCGACATCGACGGCGTCGAACAGCTCACGCGCTACCTCGAACTGCTCGGACGCGACCCGCACCTCGCCCCGGTGACGGGGGTGTTCGCCGCGCAGGAGATCAAGCCCCAGGCGCGGGTCCTCGCCGCCGACCGCGGGATCCGCTGCGTGACGCTGGACTACGACGGCATGAAGGGCGTGGACTCCGGCGCCCCGCGGCTGTTCTGAACGGACGCCGGTAGCGTGGGTGCCATGGGGAGCCGATCACCGTGGACGTGCGTGCTGTGGGACGTCGACGGGACGATCGTCGACGCCTCCGACGGCATCCTGCGGCGTCTGACGATCACGCTCGAGCACTTCGGGCGCACCGCGCCGACGCGAGCCGAGCTCGTGCACTGGATCGGTCCCCCGATGTTCCAGTCGTTCCAGGCGACCGCGGGGATGACGCCTGAGCAGGCGGCCGAGGCCGTGTCGTACTACCGGACGCTCGGCAAGGCCGACGGCTACACGACCGGTGCCAGGCTCTTCCCCGGGGTCGCCGAGGTCATCCGCGAGGTCGCCGCGGCCGGCATCCCGCAGGCGACGGCCAGCTCCAAGCCCGAGATCCAGGTCGCCGCCCTCATGGACCATTTCGACCTGACACCGTGCCTGACCGCGGTCGTCGGCGCGACCTCCGATGAGCGCACGCTCGCCCGAAAGGCCGACATCGTCGCCGAGGCGCTGCGTCGCCTCGAGGTCGCCGGCGTCGACACGAGCCGGCCGGTACTCGTCGGCGACCGTCACCACGACGTCGAAGGGGGCGCCGAGCAGGGCGTCCCGGTGATCTTCGTGCAGTGGGGCTTCAGCTGGCCGCATGAGGCCGAGGGTGCCCAGGCCTCGGTGTCCACGATCGGTCAGCTGCGCGACCTGCTGCTCGTGCGAAACGCCGATGCCTGACACCGCCGCCGGCATCCTCGGCTGGGTCATCCCGGCCGTGGTGGTGTTCGGCGTCACGGCGATCGCGATCGCGGTGATCGCGTGGGCGATCCGTTCGGCGCGCCGCTCCCCGCGGGCGCGCGCGGCCGCGGACGCCCTCCGCGCGAAGGCCGGCGGCGTACTGGTGCAGCTCGATGACGCGGTCGACGAACTCGATCTCGAGGTCGGACTGTCCGGTGCCCTCTACGGCGGTGGTGCGCCGACCTCGCTCCGGCGCGCGCGCCTGACGGCGCAGCACGTGCGCGACGACTCGTTCGACGAATACCGCGCGATCTGCGAGCCGGATGCCGCACCCGCGGACATCCGTCGGGTGTCGGCCAGGATCGAACGGCGCAGCACCGAGGCCCTCGCGGTGATCGCCGCCGCGCGGGCCGAGCACGCCGACTGGGTCCGGGCGAACGTGTCCGCGGCGGGACAGGTCGACGCGGCGCGCGCCCGACTGGCTGCCCTCCGCGAGAGCATGGGCGATCCGCGGGCCCTCGTCGCCGAGCTGTCCGCCCGCTATGCCGAGGAGGAGTGGGTCGACGCCGATGCCGCCTCGCGAGCAGCCGTCGAGCACGCCGACAAGGCGGAGAAGGCGCTGGATGCCGCGGCCGCGCGCGCCGCGGATCCCACCGCGACCGCCCTCCCCGAACTCGCGGCCGCCGAGCGGGAGCTGCGCCGCGCGGAGGCGGAGGCGCGGACGCTCGAGGAGACGCATCGCCTGGTGACGCAGGCCGCGCAGGCCGTCACCGGCGAACTGGACGCCGCGCGCACGGCCATGCGTCAGGCGGCGGCCACGCGCGAGCAGCTCGAGCCGTCCGACTCGGAGCGCCTGGGCGCGGAACTGCGCCTCGTGCAGGCGGACCTCGGCGAGATCGAAATCGACGCCGCACGCCGGCCGACCCGCACGATCGACCGCATCGCGCGGCTCCGCGGGCGCCTCGACCTCGCGCTCGGCGACGCGCGCACCGCGCAGCAGCGCCTGCGCGGTGCGCGCACCGCGCTCCCCGGAACCCTCGCCGCAGCGCGCAACACCGTCGCCCAGGCGGAGTCGGCGCTCACGCACGCCCGATCCGGGGCGGACGCCCGCGCCCGGCTGGCCTCCGCGCAGCGCGAGCTCGCGGCGGCGCGGCAGAGCGCGGACCCCGTCGAGGCGCTGGATGCCGCCCGGCGGGCGATGCGCGACGCGGAAGACGCCCGGGCCCTCGCCGACTTCGACAGGCTGGGCGGGCGCTGACGCGACGGCCGCGCCGCGGATCCCGGATCCCGCGTCGCCCGCGGCTCGGCATCCGGTCGCCGCTATCGTGAAGCCCATGACCGAGATCGTCGAGGCTCCGCCCCGCCATCCCGTCCTCTCGTTCGTGCGCCGCATCCCCGCCACGCTGACGATCATCGCCGTCCTCCTCGCGGTCGGCGTCGTCTTCGCCGGTCTCTGGCGCCCCTTCGAGGACTCGCCACTGTGGGACACCGTCGCGTACGGCCTGCCCGCGCTCCTGGAGGGACGGTGGTGGACGCCGATCACCGGCACGTTCTTCGTGAACCACCCGCTCGTCTACCTCTTCACCCTCTCGAGCTTCATCGGGATGGCGTATCTGGAGTTCCGTCGCGGTTCGCGCGTCGCGGTGGCCTACTTCGGCGTCGGTCAGCTCTTCGCGATCTTCGCGAGCGCGCTCCTGCTGTGGCTCTTCGCTTTCCTGCCCTGGCCGTGGGCGCAGCAGGAGGCGCTCGTGCTGGACGTGGGCCCGTCGGGCGGCTCGATGGCGTGCATCGCCGCGGCCGCGGGACTGCTGCGGGCTCCGTGGCGTGTGCGCGCGTGGGTCTTCGTGATCGGCTTCACGATCGTCACGCTGTTCTTCTGGGGATCCCTCGCCGACCTCGAGCACGCCCTGGCGGTCGGTCTGGTCCTGTTCGTCGACCGCTCGCTGCGCCTGCAGCGCACGACGGTGCGGGAGCAGCGCCTGATCGCGTTCGTCGCGGCTCTCACGATGCTCGCGGTCGACGTCCTCACCTTCCTGGTGCCCACCGACGGCCCGTTCGGTCCGACCCAGGCCGTCGGCGGGTCGCTGCTGGACATCGGCGTCGACATCGTCGTGATCCTCCTGATCGCCAACGGGCTGCGTCGTGGTCGACGGTGGGCGTGGGTGCTCGGCGTGATCCTCGCGTCCTTCAACGTGCTGACCGGCGCCCTCTTCCTCACGCTGCTGTTCATTCCGGGTGCAGTCGTGGAAACGTCCCTCGGCGACCCCAACGTCGCGATCGCGCAGTCCGCCCTCTGGGCGCTCGTGCTCGTCTACCTGCTGTGGGTGCGGGCGGCGTTCCGGGCGCGACGCAAATCCCGGATCGGGCTCGGCGACGAACCCTCGCTCGATGAGGTGAAGGACATGATCCGCGCGCACGGCGGCGGGACGCTGTCCTGGATGACGACGTGGGGCGGCAACAGCTACGCCCGCACGACCGAGGGCATCGTGGCGTACCAGAAGCGGGCGGGCGTGGCGATCGTCCTCGCCGACCCGCTCGGGCCGGCGGCATCCCGGAGCGCCTCGGTGACGGAGTTCATCGCCGCGGCCGAACGCGCGGGCCTCATCCCGTGCTTCTTCAGCGCGGGCGATGCGACGAAGGATGCCGTCCCGTCGACCTGGCGGAATCTCGTGGTCGCCGACGACACGATCGTCGACCTCCCGGGCCTGGAGTTCACCGGCAAGGCCTGGGCGCCCGTGCGCACCTCGATCAACCGCGCCGGCCGCGAAGAGGTGACCTTCCGGATGACGCGGCTGCGCGACGAGCCCTGGGGTGTGCAGCAGCAGCTGCGCGCGATCTCGGAGATGTGGGTCGGCGACAAGGGCCTGCCCGAGATGGGCTTCACGCTCGGCACCCTCGACGAGGCGATGGATCCCGAGGTACGGCTCGCGATCGCGGTCTCGGCGAACGGCGACGTCGACGGATTCCTCTCCTGGCTGCCGGTGTACGGCGGGGACGGGGTCGTGCACGGCTGGACGCTCGATCTCATGCGTCGGCGCGAAGGCGGCTTCGGACCGGTGATGGAGTTCCTGATCGGATCGTCCGCGAAGCACTTCTCGGACGAGGGCGCCCAGGTGCTGTCGCTGTCCGGTGCGCCGCTCGCGCACGACTACCCGCCGGATGCGGGAGCGATCGCGACCCTGTCGGACTGGCTGGCGAACATGCTCGAGCCCGTCTACGGCTTCGGGTCGCTGCACCGCTTCAAGGAGAAGTTCCACCCGCGCTACGAGACGATGTACCTGCTGTTCCGCGACGAGAGCGACCTCACGCGCATCGGCGCGGGGCTGACGCGCGCCTTCCTTCCCGACGCGACCCTGCGGCAGTTCGCCGGTGCCGGGGTGGAATTGGTACGGGGCGAGCGCGACTGAGCGGTGTGCTCTGCCGGGCTCGCCCCGTGAGGCGCGACGCTCGAGGCGTCACGCGGTCGGTCTTAGGTCAGACCGGACGAATGTTCTCAGCCTGCAGGCCCTTCGGGCCCTGGGCGACTTCGAACTCGACGCGCTGGTTCTCTTCGAGCGAGCGGTAACCGCCCGACTGGATCGCGGTGTAGTGCGCGAAGACGTCGGCGCCGCCGTCATCAGGAGCGATGAAGCCGAAGCCCTTCTCCGCGTTGAACCACTTGACCGTGCCCTGGGTACTCATTCAATTGCCATTCTGTTGTGCCCGAGCTACCTGCGTCGAGTCCGCTCCAGGCTATCGAAGGA
>JASBUD010000204.1 GCA_030148105.1 Microbacterium sp.
CGCGGCGACTATGTCAACCCCACGCAGGCGCGCGTCACCGTGGCCGATCTCGGACGGCAGTGGATGACCCAACGCGAGGGCGTGCTGAAGCCGTCATCGTTGCGACCCCTGCAGTCCGCGTGGAAGAAGCACGTCGAGCCGCAGTGGGGGAGCCGAGCGATCGGCGGCATCCGCCATTCGGAAGTGCAGTCGTGGGTATCGAGCATCGCCGGCGGACCCACCACCGTCCGTCGGGCGCACGGGATCCTGGCGGGAATCCTCGACGTCGCCGTCAGCGACCGGCGACTCAGCCGCAATGTCGCTCGTGAAGTGAAGTTGCCCACGAAAGCGCGGGCAGCCGCGCGGCACTACGTGAACCACGCGCAGGTGCAGCTGCTCGTCGACAAGGCGCGGCACCCGACCCTCGTCCTCTTCCTCGCCTACACGGGGCTGCGCTGGGGAGAGGCGACCGCGCTCCGCGTACGGCATGTCGACACCGCACGCCGCCGCGTCCAGGTCGAGGAGAATGCCGTGCTCGTTTCCCACCAGGTGCACGTCGGGTCGCCGAAGACCCATCGATCGCGATCGGTGCCGTACCCCGAGTTCCTCTCCGCGCAGCTGCAGGAGGCGGCGAGCGGCAAGACGCCGGACGAGCTGCTGTTCGGGGACGGTCACCGGCACGTGAAGCTGCCGGCATCCCGCAACGGCTGGTTCACGAAGGCCGTGGACGCCGCCCAGGCCGAGGACCCGACATTCCCTCGCATCACCCCGCACGATCTGCGCCACACTGCCGCCTCGCTCGCGGTGAGCGAGGGAGCGCACGTGAAATCGGTGCAGCGAATGCTGGGACACGCGTCGGCGGCGATGACGCTCGACGTGTACACGGACCTGTTCGACGACGATCTGGATGCCGTTGCGGCCGCGCTCGATCGCGCCAAGCGCGAATCGGATGTTGTCAAAATGTTGTCAGATGCAAAAGATCGCGAGTCCTGAAGACCCGCGATCCCTTGTGTTTACTGGTGCCCCCGACAGGAATCGAACCTGCGACCTTTGGTACCGGAAACCAACGCTCTATCCCCTGAGCTACGGAGGCGCACCGATCGAGGTTATCACCGGGTCAAGGTGTCGACGGACCCTGGTGTGGAGCATCGGCGATCACCGGCGCCCCGTCGCCCATCGCCGCGAGCGCCTCCGCGAGGCGCGTCGCGAGGTACGCGTGCCCGGCGGTCGAGGGATGGTAGCGCCCGATCGTCGTGTCGATCACCTCGGTGTAGTTCTCCTTCGTGATCCACTCCTCCGCGATCGGCGAGACGTACCACCAGCCGCGCTCCGCGGCGAGGGCCGCCAGGTCTGCGTCGATGCGGGCGGTCGCCTCCTCGACGGGCAGGACCTGCGGCGCCGGCCCCATGATGACGACGGATGCCGCCGGATACAGCGCGGCGAGCGCATCCCACGCGGCGCTCACCGCTTCGCGATAGCCCTCTGCGGGCAGGCGCCGGTCGTTGATCGACCCTTCCACGATGATGAGGTCGGGATCGAGACCCGGATCCAGCGCGGCGATGCGCTCGCCGTAGGTGCCGCCGTCCAGACCCGGCTTGAGGTACCCGCTGCCGCGCACACCGACGACCGTGCTCTGCCAGTCCAGGCGTTCGCCGAGCACGTACGCATAGCCGAGCGTGGGGAGCGACGCGGCGGAGCCGTACGTCCACGAGTCGCCGAAGATCAGCACGCGCGGCTGATCGGGGAGAGCGAGCGGGCGGGGGGCGATGACGCCGGATGTCGACTCCTCGGCCGTCGCCGTGACGGGGGCCGCGGCATCCGTCCAGGGGTGCAGCGCAGCGAGCAGGCACACCGCCGCGACGGCGGCCGCCACCAGCGCGACTGCGGCGAATCCGCGCCGTCGACGCACGGGAGTCCCGTGGGTTCGCGGAGGGGTGGCGGGCATGCTCACGGTCCGAGGGTAAGCGAACTTTCATCCTCCGCCGAACGCACCCGATCCGGCGTGCGAGGATACTTCGGTGCAACGCGTCGTGACCGCCGAACTGGACCTCGAACTGGGGTCGTCCGTCGACCTGATCTTCCAGGTGGCGGCCGCGCAGCATGTGCCGATCGTGAGCGAGGAACTGACGTTCACACAGGGCGAGCGCGTGTACACCCCGACCGAGATCGTCGACCAGTCCGGAAGCCGCCTGCACCGCCTCACCGGCGAGGCGGGGCGACTCGAGGTACGCTACGAGGCGACCGTCGACGGGCAGGCCGCGACGAGCCGCACGAGCGACCTCGAGGCGATCACCTACCTGCGTCCGAGCCGGTACTGCCAGTCCGACGAGGTGTTCGGTCAGGCGCGGCGGCAGTTCCGGGGGCTGCAGGGACACGATCTCATCGCGGCGGTGTCCGATTTCGTCTCGGCGAGCACGACCTACACGCCGGGACTCAGCCAAGGTACCGACAGCGCGGTGACGACCCTCATGACGGGGCAAGGCGTCTGCCGCGACTACGCGCACGTCGTGATCTCGCTGCTGCGGGCGATGGACATGCCCGCGCGCTACGCCGCCTGCTACGCGCCGGGACTCCAGCCGATGGACTTCCACGCCGTGGCCGAGGCGTACCACGACGGCGCCTGGTACGTGATCGACGCGACCCGGCTCGCGAACCGACGCTCGCTCGTGCGCATCGCGACCGGCCGGGATGCCGCGGACTGCGCCTTCTTGAGCTACCACGGCGGCCACGTCGGCCTCTCGCACATGCGCGTGGATGCGTGGGTGATGCCGGACGCCGTCTCATCGGAAGGGCTCGAGGGCGAGGGGCGCGCACCCTCGGCGGATGAGGAACTCTCGGAGTACCCGTCGCTCGATGACTTCACCTCTCTGATCCAGCTCGCCTGACAGCGCGACGGCAGGGGCGCCCAGGCCCGCGTACGTAGACTGGTGCGGTTATGAACCCCGAAGAACTCGCCGCCGCCTTGCTCGCCGTCGTCACGCCGATCGCGGAGGCGCGACGAGAGGGTTCGACAGACGGCCTCACCGCGGCTGATCTGACCGTGGAGCGCCCGAAGAACCGCGACCACGGGGACTGGTCCTCCAATGTCGCGCTCAAGCTCGCGAAGACCGTGGGCGCGAACCCGCGCGAGCTCGCCACAGAGATCGCCGCCGGACTGGAGGCCACGCCCGGGATCGCGAGTGTCGAGGTCGCGGGGCCCGGCTTCATCAACGTCCGTCTGGATGCCGCCGCCGCAGGTGCCCTGGCGAAGACGATCGTCGACGCCGGTGCCGCCTTCGGCACGGGGACCGCGCGCGCGGGCGAGATCATCAACCTCGAGTTCGTCTCGGCGAACCCGACCGGCCCGATCCACCTCGGCGGAACCCGCTGGGCCGCGGTCGGCGACTCCCTCGCCCGGATCTTCGCCTCGCAGGGCGCCCAGGTGACGCG
>JASBUD010000208.1 GCA_030148105.1 Microbacterium sp.
GTACGGCGGTCGCGCGATTTTCCACCATGGGTACAACTCCCCCGACGCCGGTCGCGCGCCGTGCCTCACCGCGGCAGGTCGCCGCCGAGCGCTCAGCCCCCGAGCGCTGCTTCGGACCGGCGGGCCTTCGCAACCTGACGAAGCTTGAGCAGCACGCGATCGAGAGCGTCGGACTCGTCCGCATACGTCCGCAGCGTGGACTGGATGACCGCGTGCCGTTCGTCCACGAGGTACACCTGCCAGGCGTCCCCGTTGCGTTCCAGCACGACGGCATCGCGATGCAGGCGGCCGACGCCGTCGATGACAGGAGTGTCGAGGCCTTCTTCGCGCACGATCTGCATGAGCCGAGCGGTGTTCATCGGCCGACCTCCCTGATCATCCCCATCTTATCGAGCAGGTCGACGCTCACCGGGAGCAGATCCTGCGTGGCCCCTCCGGGCGTTCCCCACCCCGGGATGGCCGCCGCTTCTCCGCGGGCGACGCTCATCAGGTCCGTGAGCTCGAGATCGTACTTGGCGAGGGTGTCATCGACGAGCGTGCGCACACCCTCGTCGAGCTGCTCGTACACCGAGCGCACGTCCGCGGGAGAATGTGCCCACTCGTAGGCGTGATAGGCGTGCGGGTTCTCGTGATACGGCAGCGAGCGGCTGTCGTACGAGAACGGACCGTCCTCCGGCACGGGCGAGACGTAGCGCCCACCGGGGTCACCATAGCGATCGAAGCGATCACCGGCAGCAGGCACGTGGTCGTATCTGATCGGGTTGCCATCGGCATCCAGGGTGAAGCCGCCACCCGGCGCCTGCGACCAATCGACAGCCCCGTCCGGGTCCAGACACTCGGGCCGCGGAACGAGCGTGTCGTCTCCGCCGTAGCGTGGCCTCGATCCGGCGGGCAGCTCGGGGGCATCGTCGAACCTGTCCTGGGCGCGAACCTGCCGCACCACATCGTCCAGATGACCGTTGACGTTGTCGGTCAGCTGGTGGAGCTTGTCCTTGCCGTGCGCCATCCCCTTCAGGACGGCCTCGCGCAGGTCGCGGATGATCGGCTTGATCGCCGACATCAGGCATCGCCGCCGAAATCGAGCGCGGAGAACTCCGAGAAGAAGGTCGACGTGACCGCCTGGATGTCCGCGCCGTGCTGCTTCACGGCCGACTGCGCGTCCTCGAGCGCCTGCAGATCGGCGTAGAACTCGTCCGAGTCTCCGGCTCCCGCTTCCACCATCGGCGCGTCCAGGATCGCGTCGATCACTGCGGGCAGCTGCTCCGACATCGGCTCGATCGCCATGGGCAGAAGCTGGTTCAGGAGCTGCTCGACCGCGATGTCGACGGCGGCGTTGAGCAGCTTCTTCTTGATCAGGAGCATGGGTCCTGCGCCGACCGCGCTGATCGGGTTGGTCAGCATGGCCACCAGCGTGATCATGGTCGAGGTCACGTCGACGATGACCTTCATCTTCAGCGCGAAGATCGCCTCCGCACCGATGTCCATCGCGATCGCGGCGGGCGGCATGATGTCGATGAGCTTCTGCAGGTTCTGCGAGCGGTTCGCGTTCCACGCGCCGAGCGTCGCGGGGCCGGTCTGCCCGCGCATCGCCGCCTGGATGTCGCCGTTCATCTTGCGGTCGACGGCCTGGATCGCATCCTCCAGGTCTGTCCCGAGGTTGCGCACCAGCACCGCGCCCTTGCGGACCTCGTCCTCGTCGATGTCCGGCCACTCGAACCCGAGCTTCTCCATCACCCAGACGAGCTCATTCGGCAACATCATCCCCACGGCTGCACCTCCGTCATCGACCCTACGGAGCGCACGAAGACCCGGCGATGGGTAGCACTTCCCACCCGGGCGGGATCAGCGCGGCGGTTCGCCGGGCACGAAGTAGCGCGTGGGGCTGAGCCCCGTCCGCACCACGGCGCCTCCCGCGGCATCCAAGAACTGGTCCATCGTCGCGACGCTCACCGATCCTGCCGGGTCGGCGATCATGACGTTGTCCACCACGGGCAGGAGCGTCGCCGTCCCCTTCGGCCACGCGGCGAACGTGAGGGTCACTCCGTCCTCGCGGACATGGATCTTCGGGTCGGCGATGTGCACGTCGGGACGCTGCAGCACCACACCCTGCGCTTCGTAGGCACGCACGCTGAAAAGTCGCAGGACGCGCTGGATCCGCTGTTCCAGTGCCGGGAACCGCTCGAGCCAGGCGAAGGCCGACCACGTTCCCTCCACGAGCGCGATCGGGTGGGCGCTGATCAAGGGGCGGCGCGCGTCGTAGAGCTCCTCGGCGAGATCCAGGACCCGCGCGATCGCTGCTTCGTCGTCGGCATCCACGATCGCCAGGCGGTCACGCGCGAGCGCCAAGACGACGGGAGCGGTGACCCGGGCGGCGACCGTTCGCCGGGCGGGGCCCAGAAGGACGGATGCCGCGCTCGGCTCGTCTGCGACGAGGGTGAGACCGTCCAGGGCGGCCGGGAGATCGGACATACCCGCCACCGCCGCGGCGAGCAGGTCAGAGAACGGGCGCGCTGATTCCTCCGCACGGGCGCGCGTCACGGCGACGCCGGCCACATCGAGCCCGACGAACAGCTCGCCGCCGACGTACTCGACGCGGGGGTGGTCTTCTCCCGGAGCGGTCAGAGAGAGCACGCCGAGCTCGCTCG
>JASBUD010000215.1 GCA_030148105.1 Microbacterium sp.
GCGGCCGATGGCCATCGCCTCGCCGACCGACTTCATGGTCGTCGTCAGCGTCGTGTCCGCGTTCGGGAACTTCTCGAAGTTGAAGCGCGGGACCTTGACCACGACGTAGTCCAGCGTCGGCTCGAAGCTCGCCGGCGTCGCACCGGTGATGTCGTTCGGCACTTCGTCCAGCCGGTAGCCGATTGCGAGCTTCGCGGCGAGCTTCGCGATCGGAAAGCCGGTGGCTTTCGACGCGAGTGCCGACGAGCGCGACACGCGCGGGTTCATCTCGATCACGATGATGCGACCGGATGCCGGATCCACGGCGAACTGGATGTTGCAGCCGCCGGTGTCCACGCCGACGGCGCGGATGATGTCGATGCCGATGTCGCGGAGCTTCTGATACTCGCGGTCGGTCAGGGTGAGCGCGGGTGCGACGGTGATCGAGTCGCCGGTGTGGACGCCGACCGGGTCGACGTTCTCGATCGAGCACACGACGACCGTGTTGTCGGCGGTGTCGCGCATGAGCTCGAGCTCGTACTCCTTCCAGCCGAGGATCGACTCCTCCAGGAGCACCTCGGTCGTGGGCGAGTCGCGCAGGCCCGCGCCGCCGATGCGGCGCAGATCCGTCTCGTCGTACGCGAAGCCCGAACCGAGGCCACCCATCGTGAAGGACGGACGCACGACGAGCGGGTAGCCGAGCTCGGCGGCGCCGGCCAGCAGGTCATCCATCGAGTGGGCGATCACGCTGCGGGCGACGTCGGCTCCGGCATCCAGCACGAGCTGCTTGAAGATCTGACGGTCTTCGCCCTTGCGGATCGCGTCGACCTTCGCGCCGATGAGCTCGACGCCGTACTTGTCGAGGATGCCCTGCTCGTGCAGTGACATCGCGGCGTTCAGCGCGGTCTGGCCGCCGAGGGTCGGCAGGATCGCGTCCGGCTTCTCCTTGGCGATGATCGTCTCGATGACCGCGGGGGTGATCGGTTCGATGTAGGTCGCGTCGGCGAAGTCGGGATCGGTCATGATCGTGGCGGGGTTCGAGTTGACGAGGATGACGCGCACGCCCTCCTCGCGCAGGACGCGGCACGCCTGCGTCCCCGAGTAGTCGAACTCGCACGCCTGGCCGATGACGATCGGCCCCGAGCCGATGACCAGAACGCTCGTGATGTCGTCGCGCTTAGGCATTGTTCGTGTTCTCCGTACGGGTCTGCAGGTTCGCGATCACCATGTCGCGGAAGCGGTCGAACAGGTAGTTGGCATCGTGGGGTCCCGCGGCGGCCTCGGGGTGGTACTGCACCGAGAAGGCGGGGATGTCCAGGGCCCGCAGGCCCTCCACGACCCGGTCGTTCAGGCCGATGTGGCTCACCTCGACGCGCCCGTAGCCGTTGGGCGAGTCGAAGGATCCCTCCAGCGGCGCATCCACCGCGAATCCGTGGTTGTGCGCCGTGATCTCCACCCGGCCGGTCTGCTTGTCCAGCACCGGCTGGTTGATCCCCCGGTGGCCGAAGGGCAGCTTGTACGTGCCGAGCCCGAGCGCGCGTCCGAGCAGCTGATTGCCGAAGCAGATGCCGAAGAACGGCAGGCCGTCGTCGAGCACCGCGCGCAGGAGCGCCACGTGATCGCCGGAGGCCGCGGGGTCACCCGGGCCGTTCGAGTAGAAGACCGCGACCGGGTCGATCGCGCGGACCTGTTCGATCGTGACGTCCTGCGGCAGGACGTGCACCTCGAATCCGCGCTCAGCGAGGTTGAGGATCGTGGCCTGCTTGACGCCGAGGTCGAGGACCGCGAGATTGCCGACGCGCTCGCCGACGGCGGGTGTGACCTCGACGGCGCCGACGGACACCTCCGCGGAGAGGTTCTGACCGGACATCACCGGGGCCGCCTGCACGATCGACAGCTGCTCCTGCGCGTCGAGCGCGGCATCCGCGCCGGAGAAGATGCCGCCGCGCATGCTGCCCGCGGAACGGATGTGCCGCGTGATGGCGCGCGTGTCGATTCCGCTGATGCCGACGACCCCGTCGCTGATGAGGGCGTCGTCCAGCGACTCGTCCGCGCGCCAGTTGGACACGACGCGGGAGGGGTCGCGGACGATGTACCCGGCGACCCAGATGCGCCGGGACTCCGGGTCCTCGCCGTTCATGCCGGTGTTGCCGATGTGCGGCGCGGTCTGCAGCACGATCTGGCCCGCGTACGACGGGTCGGTCAAGGTCTCCTGATAGCCGGTCATGCCGGTGGCGAACACCACTTCGCCCAGACTCGTGCCGCGGGCGCCGTACGCCCGGCCGATGTGACGGGTGCCGTCCTCGAGCACGAGGACGGCGGGGTCGTGGGTGAGGAGCGTCATGAGTCGGTTCCTGTCGTTGTCGTGAGGGCGCCCAGCTGTGCGGCGAGCACGCGGGCGGAAGAGTTCTGCGGCCGGAAGTAGGAGTCCACGAGAGTGTCGGGATCGATCTGCCAGGCGACGCGCACGAGGCCGTCCTTCTCGACGACCCGGTCGATCGCGACGGTGGCCTGGTCGACGGTGAGGATGCGCTCGCGTGCGAGGAAGAGTCGTGGCAGGCCGGTCAGATCCAGGGCCACCCCGGCATCGGTCACGGTCAGGTCCGCCCGCGAGCGGAATCCGAGGCCTTCGATCGCGAGGCGCTCGAGCGGCTCGTCGTGGCGGGTCGTCGCGACGTAGAGCACTTCGTGCTCGGCGAGGGTCTTCGCGCCGGACGGCAGTTCGCCGACCGGAGCCGCGAGACCGCTGTCGCGTCGTCGGCGGCGCGACCAGGCCCACACGGCGACGCCGATGAGCGCCAGCGCGACCGCGACGATGACCAGAAGGGCTCCTTCCCGGGTCATGCGCGCTCCCCGGGCCGGTCGAGCACTCCCCCGTCGGCGACGGTGACGACGCCGTCGTAGAAGGTCCAGCGCACGTCCCCCGGCAGTTCGCGTCCGAGGTACGGCGAGTTGCCGCTGCGACCGTGCAGATCGGATGCGGAGAAGACGGCGGACGACGCCGGGTCGTACAGCGTGAGGGATGCCGGCTCCCCCGCGGTCAGCGGTGTCCCGTGCCTCGCGAGCCGACCGATGCGGGCGGGGGTGCGGGACATGACTCGTGCCACGTCCGCCCAGGTCAGCATCCCCGTGTCGATCATCGCGAGCTGGACGACGCGCACCGCGCTCTCGAGCCCGACCATGCCGTTCGCGGCGGCGGGCCACTCGCAGGCCTTGGCCTCCGCGGGATGCGGGGCGTGGTCGGTCGCGACGATGTCGATCGTGCCGTCGGCGAGTCCTTCGCGGACGGCTCGGACGTCCTCTTCGCGGCGCAGCGGCGGGTTGACCTTGAACCGCGCATCGTATCCGCGGGCGAGCTCGTCGGTCAGCAGCAGGTGATGCGGGGTCACCTCCGCCGTGACCTGCACGCCACGGCGCTTGGCCCAGCGGATGATCTCCACGGAGCCTGCGGTGGACAGGTGGCACACGTGCAGGCGCGAGCCGACGTGTTCGGCCAGCAGCACGTCGCGGGCGATGATCGACTCCTCGGCGACCGCCGGCCAGCCGGCGAGTCCGAGTTCGGCCGACACCGCGCCCTCGTTCATCTGGGCGCCCTCCGTGAGGCGCGGGTCCTGCGCGTGCTGCGCGATCACGCCGTCGAAGGCCTTCACGTACTCCAGGGCGCGGCGCATGATGAGCGGATCCCACACGCAGAAGCCGTCGTCGCTGAACACCCGCACGCGCGCACGCGAATCCGCCATCGCGCCGAGCTCGGCCAGGCGTTCGCCGTTCTGCCCGACCGTCACCGCGCCGATCGGCTGGACCGTCACGAACCCGGCCGCCTCACCGAGGGCGAGCTCCTGCTCGACAACGCCGGCCGTGTCGGCGACCGGCGACGTGTTGGGCATCGCGAAGACCGCGGTGTAGCCACCGGCGGCCGCCGCGCGGGAGCCCGTGAGGATCGTCTCCGATGCCTCGTAGCCGGGCTCGCGCAGGTGGGTGTGCAGATCGACGAGCCCCGGCAGGGCGATCAGGCCCTCGGCGTCGATCACCGTGGCGCCGGCGCGGCTGAGTCCGCGACCCGTCTCGGCGATGCGACCGCCCTCGAGGACGAGGTCCACGGCGGCGGCGCCCTCGATCGCGGCGCCGCGGATGAGGATCGTCTCGGTCGTGCCGTCCGGCTGGGTCATCGTGCGTCCTCCCGTGCGTGGTGCTGCGGATCGCGTTCTCCCGCAAGCAGCAGGTACAGCACCGCCATCCGCACCGAGACGCCGTTCGTGACCTGGTCGAGCACCGTCGACCGGGAGGAATCGGCGGCTTCGGCGGAGATCTCGAGCCCGCGGTTCATGGGGCCGGGGTGCATGACCATGCTATCGGGGCGAAGGGTCGCCAGACGCCGCGCGTCCAGTCCCCACCTGCGGGAATACTCCCGTTCAGTAGGGAAATACGCCGCGTTCATGCGCTCGAGCTGGATACGCAGCATCATGAGCGCGTCCGGCTCGTCCGCGATCGCGGCGTCGAGGTCGAACAGCACGCGCGCGGGCCACGCCGTCACGTCGTGCGGGATGAGGGTCGGCGGGGCGACGAGCGTCACGTCCGCTCCGAGCGTGTGCAGGAGCCAGACGTTGGAGCGGGCGACGCGCGAGTGCAGGATGTCCCCCACGATCGTGACCTTCACGCCGTCCAGGTCGCGACCCCGGCTGTCCGCGCCGAAGCGGCGCTTGCGGATCGTGAAGGCGTCCAGGAGCGCCTGCGTCGGGTGCTCGTGCGTGCCGTCCCCGGCGTTGACGACCCCGGCCGTGATCCAGCCACTCGTGGCGAGCGTGCGCGGTGCGCCGGACGCGCCGTGACGGATCACGACGGCATCCGCCCTCATGGCCTGAAGGGTCTGCGCCGTGTCCTGCAGGGACTCGCCCTTCGAGACGCTCGAGCCCTTCGCCGAGAAGTTGATCACGTCGGCGCTCAGGCGCTTCGCTGCGGCTTCGAACGAGATCCGGGTGCGGGTGGAGTCCTCGAAGAAGAGATTGACGACGGTCTTGCCGCGCAGCGTGGGCAGCTTCTTGATCTCGCGCTGCTGCGTATCGGCCATGTCCTCGGCGACGTCGAGGATATCCAGGGCCTCCGCCCGGGGCAGATCGTGGGTGTCGAGGAGGTGCCTCATGCCTCGGACCCCTCGATCGTGACGAACTCTTCGCCGTCGACTTCGGCCAGGCGCACGTTCACACGTTCGTCCGCCGCGCTGGGCAGGTTCTTCCCCACGAAGTCGGGTCGGATCGGCAGCTCGCGATGACCGCGGTCGACGAGGGTCGCGAGGCGTACCGCCGCGGGTCGGCCGATGTCCTGCAGAGCGTCGAGCGCCGAGCGGATGCTGCGCCCGGAGAACAGGACGTCATCCACGAGGACGACGATCCTGCCGTCCACGCCGCCGGCGGGGATCGAGGTCGGCTGGGGCGAGCGCGTCGGATTCCGGTGCAGGTCGTCTCGGTACATCGTGATGTCCAGTGCGCCGACCGGGACCGACGCCCCGCTGAAGTCGCTGATGAGTGACGCGATGCGGCGTGCCAGGGCGACGCCCCGTGTCGGGATGCCGAGGATCACGATGTTGTCGGGGCCGCGATTGGACTCGAGGATCTCGTGCGAGATCCGAGTCAGGGCCCGGGCGATGTCGGCCTCATGCAGCACGGTGCGCGTGCTCATCCGCCGCTCCCTTCTCCGCCTCACAGGACGGGGTTAAAGGTTGCTGTGATGGTTCGAGTCTAGCGGGACCCGCGATCAGGATGCCGCCGACGACACCGTCTCGATCACCCGGCTCGCGCGGATGGGGTGGCCCTGCGAGGTGAGGCACTTGCCGGAGTCCAGGTCCCACTTCCAGTCGTGCAAGCTGCACGTGAGGACGCCGTCCTCGATCTTGCCGGTCTTGGACAGGTCTGCCCTCAGGTGGGGACACCGGCGCTGCACGACCCACTCATCGAGCTGGATGTCCTCCGAGACATCGGACTGCTCGGCGTACCAGTTCTCGACGTACTCGATGCGGTCGCGCGACAGGCACTTCAGGAACGTCGTCAGCAGCTCGTTGAACTTGCCGCTGCGCCCGACCGCGAACTGCATCGACAGGAAGATCGAGTTCGACCAGTCGATCTCATGGTCGCGGATGTTCGTGGACACCAGGTCGGCCGGGATCGTGTACCAGTAGATGCACTCCTCCCCCGCATACTCCCGCACCTTCGCCTTCGGGAAGTCGACGACCATGTCCAGCTCGCCGATGCGGAAGCGGACGTTGCCGCCCACGCCCTCGCGGAAGATGCGGCCCCGACGCAGGAGCGGCTCCCACCACTCCTTGATCGCGGCGAGCATCTCCGCCGGCGGGATGACCTCCGCGCGGGTGGCCTCCTCGTCGGCGATCTCCGCCTGCCGACTCGCCTGCTGTTCGGCGAAGTAATCCCACCGGTCAGGACCGAACATGCGCTCGATCTCGGCATCCGTGTACAGCGTCTGCTCGACGCTCAGCTCGCCGTGCGTCAGCTCGACGACGGTTCCGGAGATGAACAGGTGTCCGGTGTGGGCGGGCGATTCCTGCTGCAGCCGCTCGAGGAACTGCGTCTGGCTCGTGAAGATCGCGTCGCCGTCCTGACCTTCCCAGTTGTAACGGAAGAGCTCGTCACGGAGGAACATCGGCGGGCCCGCCATCGGGAAGACGTGCGGGGCGTCGACGCGGTCGACGTAGTGCATCGCACGCTTGTGCTGCGCCTCGCGCTTGAGGTGGGCGAAGTTGCGCTTGGCGTCCTGCGGAAGGTCGTAGACCATCGGCCACCAGATCGCACCGGACACCTGCGTGAAGTAGGCCTCCGGGCGGGAGAAGGCGAAGAGCCTGTCCATGTCCAGCGGATGCGAGTCGTTCTGGTTGAGGATCGACGCGGTGCCGTCGTCCACCGACAGGCTCGAGTCGCCGATCGGGCCGTCGCTGGGCGCACGCAGCGGGTTGACCATCATCTTGAGGTCGCCGCGCTGGATGATCTCCCCCGCGTGCGTATAGAGGATGTTCTCGAACCCGAGCCGGCGCAGGTCCTGCTCGAGCTCATCGGTCGGATAGTCCGGCAGGAGCACCTCGATGTCCTTCGGCACGTAGGTCTCCAGCAGCCACGGATCGAAGTGGTCGCGGTGCCGGTGACTGATGTAGAGGAAGTCGGCCTTGCCGTACTTCTCCCAGTCCAGCCCGCGGTTGTCCGGGAACGGGAACCACGAGCCGAAGAAGGCCGGCTTCACCCAGGGGTCGCAGAGGATGTTCCCTCCCGCCGTCTCGATGAACATTCCGGCGTGGCCGAGGCCCGTGATGCGCATGCTCGCTCCTTCCCCGGCAAGTCTACGAGGCGCTCTGACGGCGCCCGACGGAACCGGCCGTGCATATCGCCGATCAGTCGGCGAACAGGCCGCGGATGTCGTCGGCGGTCATCGCCTGCCCGAACAGCGCGTCGTCGTCCATGACCGCCTGGAAGAGGCGCGCCTTGCGCTGCTGCAGCGCCATGACCTTCTCCTCGATCGTGCCGTCCGCGATCAGGCGGTAGACCATGACGGTGCGGTCCTGCCCGATGCGGTGCGCGCGATCCACGGCCTGGGCTTCCGCGGCGGGGTTCCACCACGGGTCCAGGAGGAAGACATAGTCGGCTTCGGTGAGGGTGAGGCCGAATCCGCCGGCTTTCAGGCTGATCAGGAACACCGGTGCGTCACCCTCGCGGAAGCCCCTCACGACGCGGTCGCGGTCACGCGTCGACCCGTCCAGCCAGGCGTGACGGATGCCGCGCTCGGTGAGCCGATCGGCGGCCAGCTGCAGGAACGAGGTGAACTGGCTGAACACGAGCGCGTGGTGACCCTCGGCGATCACCGCGTCGAGCTGATCGAAGAGGGCGGAGAGCTTGCTCGGCGCGATGTGGGCGTGCGCGGCATCCACGAGGCTCGGAGCGAGACTCATCATGCGCAGGAGCGTGAGCGAGCGGAACACGATGAACCGGTTGCGGTCGAGGTCCTCAAGGAGCCCCAGTACCTTCTGCCGTTCGCGCTGCAGAACGGTGTCGTACAGTGCCCGGTGTGCGGCGCCGAGCTCGACGTGCACCACCTGCTCCTGTTTGGGCGGCAGCTCGGGAGCGACCGCTTCCTTCGTCCGGCGCAGCAGGAACGGCCTGATCCGCCGGCGCAGGCGCGCGAGGCGTGCCGCGCGATGATCGCCGCCCTCCTGCGTCGTGGGTACCTTGCCCTGTTCGATCGGCCCGATGTACTCGTCGCGGAAGCGCCGCGCGGAGGCGAAGAGTCCGGGGGCCGTCAGCGCCAGGAGCGCCCACAGGTCGGTGAGGCTGTTCTCCAGCGGGGTCCCGGTGATCGCGAACGTGACGTCGGCACGGAGCGCCAGCGCCGCCTGGTAGGCCTTCGTGCGCGGGTTCTTCACGAACTGCGCTTCGTCGAGCACGAGCACCGACCAGTCCACGGCCGCGAACTCCGCCTCGTCCAGCCGCAGCAGCGTGTACGAGGTCACGATCACGTCCGCGGATGCCGCGATCTCACCGACCGACCGCCCCCGCACGCCGCGCGTGGTGTCGGCGACACCGACCCGCAGCCCCGGCACGAACCGCGCGGCCTCTTCGCGCCATGTGGCGAGCACCGACGTCGGTGCGATCACGAGCACGGGGCGCCGCTCGCCCCGTTCCCGGCTGTGCGCGATGAGCGCGAGCATCTGCAGTGTCTTGCCGAGGCCCATGTCGTCGGCGAGGATCCCGCCGAGACGGTGCTCCCACAGGAACGCCAGCCAGTCGAAGCCCGCGCGCTGATACGGGCGCAGCTCGGCACGCAACCCGTGCGGCAGGGTGGCGTGCCCGATGTGCTCCACATCGCGGAGGCCCTCGAGCGTCGCGCGCCACGCGACGGCCGGGAGGGCTTCGTCGGCGACGTCCTCGAAGTCGTCCCACAAGTCGATGCTGCGCCGGCTGATCCGAGCGCCCGTCTCCCACTCCGCGAGTTCTCCCGCCTCGGCGATCAGGTCCTTCAGTCGTTGCAGGGCGGGGTGGGTGAGGGAGAAGTACCCGCCGTCGCTCAGCAGGAGCGTGCGCCGCCCCCGGGTGAGCGCCGTGAACAGTGGCGCGAACGGGATCGTGCGCCCGTCGATCTTCACGATCACCCCGAGGTCGAACCAGTCGGGGTCCGTGCTCTCCACGGTGGACACGGTCACGTGCGGGTCGCCGGTGAGCTCGCGGTACCGGGGCCGGGTGCCGAGGATCGTGACGGCGACGTCGGCGAGCCCTTCGACCTCGGGCAGCAACCGTGAGGCGAACTCGGCGGCCTCCACACCGGCGAGGGACCCGCGCGTCGCGACCGGCTCAGCGCGATGCGAGCGCCACACCCCCTCGACGCGCGCTCGGATCTCGGCTTCGGCGTCCGCGTCGTCCTGGGCCCCGGGCGGGGCGTCCAGGCCGCGCTCCTCGCGACCGGGGTATGCCCAGCCGAGCGCGTAGTCCAGCCGGTGCGCGGGTGAGAAGCGCACCGTGACGTGCAGCTGCGGGCGGTCCGGCCGGGGCAGATCGATGCCCGGAGCCTCGACACGGACGCTCCGCAGAATCGGGGGCAGGTGCTCGCGGACGAACTCCTCGGCGTCATCGGGTGGCACGATGACGCTCTCCGTCGCGCGCAGCAGCGCCGGAAGCGGGTCCGCGAGCGGTGCCTCGGCGAGGGTCAGCGCGATGCGCTCCCGGCGAACCGTGAACCGGTAGACGCCGGAATGTCCGATGGGTCGCACTGCGGACGGCTCGATCGGGTCACCGTCGATCTCGCCGTTCGCCGACAGGCGCAGACCGTCGTCCTGGCGATCCAACCGGATGCCGACTTCCGCGCTCCGGGCGATGTCCAGGTCGAGGTGGCGGACCGTCGGCACGATCGCGATGTGCAGCGACGATGCCGCGGCGAGGTGGCCCCACAGCAGGGCGGATTCGATGTCGTCGAGGGTGAGCCAGTCGCCGGCATCCGCGAAGCCGCCGATCATGCGCATGTCGCGACCGATGCTGTGCAGCTCGACGAACCATCGCGCCTGCTCCGCCGCGAACCGGTGTCCGGGGCGCCGCAGGGTGTCCCAGGACACCGTGCCCTTGATCCAGGAGAGAGAGCGGGAGCTGCGCTCGA
Organism: Microbacterium sp.; assembly: GCA_030148105.1. GTDB lineage: Bacteria > Actinomycetota > Actinomycetes > Actinomycetales > Microbacteriaceae > Microbacterium > Microbacterium lacus. The sequence continues at coordinate 10,117 of JASBUD010000215.1, forward strand.
GCGGACGGAGGCCGACCATCACGTCCGTGCCGTGTCGGTCCAGGCTGCGCGCCGTGGCGGTCTCGAGGCGGATCGGCGCCCAGGGCGAGCTGCCCCGTCGGACGCGTTGACGCAGCTCGATGCCGAGCGCGAGCGGGACGCCGGGCTCCGCCGACGGCGCGGCGAGAAGGGACCGCCAGGGGGCGGCTGGGGTGGACGGCGCGTCCGCGCCGCGCGCGAGCCGGTTGGCGGCCAGGAGCGCCGCCACGACGTGCTTGCATCCGCCCGAGACCGGACACGTGCACATCGTCGAGACGATCGCGTGATCCGGCCGGCGAGCGTCCAGGACGACCGTGCAGCGGTACGGGCGCGCGGCGGAGCCGTCCACGAGGGCGGTCAGAACGGAGGATGCGGCATCCCATGTCACGCTTCGCACGGCGCCGCCGTGGAAGTAGCCCGTACCGCGCTCGAACGATCCTGCGTCCGTCGACGCCCGGATCTGGGCGGGCTCGACGAGCGGGGGGATCATGGGATCCATCCTGTCCGAGGGCCCGGACGTCCGTCCGCCCGGCTCAGGACGAGCGCGCGATGCGGGCGAGCACGCCGTGCACGAACGCGCCGGAGTCGTCGGTGGAGAACTCCTTCGCGAGCTCGACCGCCTCATCGATCACGACCGCGGTGGGCACCTCGTCGTTGTAGAGGATCTCCCACACGGCCATGCGCAGCAGCGCGCGGTCGACGGCGGGCATGCGCGCGAGCGACCAGTCCTTCGCGAACGTCGTGATCTGCTCGTCGATCTCGTCCTGGTTGTCGATCACGCCGTCGACGATCTCGCGCGCGTACAGCCACGAGGCCTCGCGGGAGGGCTCGCTCGCGGCGCGCTTGGCCTCGGCGGCGAGCGTGACGCCCAGGGCATCGCCGCGGATGTCGGACTGGAAGAGGATGTCGAGGGCGCGCTTGCGCGCCTTGGTGCGCGCGCTCACCTCAGTTGACGCGGCCGAGGTAGTCACCCGTGCGGGTGTCGACCTTGACCTTCGTGCCGGTCTCCAGGAACAGCGGCACCTGGATCTCGTAGCCCGTCTCGACCGTCGCGGGCTTCGTGCCCGCCGATGAGCGGTCGCCCTGCAGGCCCGGCTCCGTGTACGTGATCTCGAGCACGACCGACGCCGGCAGCTCGACGTACAGCGGGTTGCCGTTGTTCAGCGCGATCTGCACCTGCTGGTTCTCCAGGAGGAAGTTCGCGGCGTCGCCCACGACCGTGGCGGGCACCGTGAGCTGGTCGTAGTCGGCGACGTCCATGAAGACGAAGCCCTCGCCGTCGTTGTACAGGTAGGTGAAGTCGCGCCGGTCGACGTTCTCGATCTCGATCTTCGCGCCCGCGTTGTAGGTGCGGTCCACGGTCTTGCCCGAGACGACGTTCTTGAGCTTCGTGCGCACGAACGCCCCGCCCTTGCCCGGCTTGACGTGCTGGAACTCGATGACGTTCCACAGCTGGCCGTCGATGGAGAGGACGACGCCGTTGCGGATGTCTGCGGTGGATGCCATGGCTGAGAGAGTCCGTTTCGTGAGGGAATCCTGTGGCCGCGATGCGGCCCGACGTTCGATTCTACGGGATGCCGCGCACCGCCGCCGGGAAGAGCGATGGCACCGACCGCGGACTCAGCCGTCGGCGCGGCCGGTGATGACCTCGATGAGCCGGTCGACGGCCGTCGCGTATCCGGCGACACCCTCGCCCACGACGTGCACCACAGCGACGTCGGCGACATACGAGTGGTGGCGGAACGGCTCGCGCTCGAGGACGTTGCTGATGTGCACTTCGGCGACGGGGAGGTCGACGGCAGCGAGGGCGTCGCGCAGCACGACGGACGTGTGGGTCAGTCCGCCCGGGTTGATCACGATTCCGGCGCACTCCTCGCGCGCCGCGTGGATCGCGTCCAGCAGCACGCCCTCGTGATTGCTCTGGACCGCGTCGACGTCGAAGCCGTGTTTGCGCGCGGTCTCCGCGACGAGCGCCTCGACGTCCACGAGCGTCTGCGCTCCGTAGATGCCCGGTTCGCGCGTTCCCAGCAGGTTGAGATTCGGGCCGTTGACGAGTAGGAGGCGGCGAGGAGCGGTCACGCCTCCACCCTAGGCCTGGCCGCCGAGCGGTATTGCGGAGATGTGCAGGATTGCCGATGCCGGGCCCGGGAGACCTCCGTCATCGTGCACATCTCCGTCATCCTGCGCGGTGCGGTCAGCCCGCGACCTCCTGGTAGGCAGCGAACAGCAGCGACTCGTCGGGCGCCTGCAGCACAGTGGGCTTCGCGATGTCGTCCAGAACGATGAAGCGCAGCATCCCGCCGCGGCTCTTCTTGTCCCGCTGCATGCTGGCCAGCAGCTGGGGCCAGGCGCCCGAGCGGTACGTGGTCGGCAGACCGAGCAGCTCGAGGATGTCGCGGTGACGCTGCGCGGCGGCATCCGGCAAGCGCCCCGCGAGGCGCGACAGCTCGGCGGCGTACATCATGCCGACCGAGATCGCCGCGCCGTGGCGCCAGCGGTACCGCTCGGCGTGCTCGATCGCGTGACCGAGGGTATGCCCGTAGTTCAGGACCTCCCGCAAGCCCGCCTCGCGGAAGTCCTCTCCCACGACCCGGGCCTTCATCGAGATCGCGAGCTCCACGCACCGGCGGAAGGACGCCGTGGAGGGGTCGACCGCCGCCTCGTGATCCGCCTCGATGAGGTCGAGGATCTCCGGGTGCCAGATGAAGCCCGCCTTGACCACCTCGGCGAAGCCGGCGACCGTCTCGTTCGGCGACAGGGTCATCAGCAGGTCGAGGTCGCAGATGACCGCGCGCGGGGCCCAGAATGCGCCGACGAGATTCTTGCCCTCGGCCGTGTTGATCCCGGTCTTGCCGCCCACCGCCGCGTCCACCATCGCGAGCACGGTCGTCGGGACCTGCACGACCTGCACCCCGCGGAGCCAGGTCGCGGCGACGAAGCCGGCGAGATCGGTGACCGCTCCCCCGCCGAAGCCGACCACGGCATCGGTGCGGGTGAAATCGGACTGACCCATCACCTGCCAGCAGAACGCGGCGACCTCGACCCGCTTGCCCGCTTCGGCGTCCGGGATCTCCGCGAGGAGCACCTCACGGGTGCTGTCGGCCATGAGTCGCTCGCGCAGCGTCGCCGCCGCCGCGCCGAGTGTGGGCGGATGCACGACGAGCACTTTTCGCACGCTCGGTGCGAGCGCGTCCGCGACGAGATCGAGGATGCTGTGCCCGACCGAGATGTCGTACCCGCTCTCGCCCGGCACGGAGATGGTGGTCGTGTCGTTCATGTCTCCTCCTGTGCTTCGGGCGTCTCGGAACGCCGCACCCAGTCCACGACCTCGTCCACGACCGCCGACAGCGGTCCGGCGGAGGTGTCGAAGGCGACGTCGGCGCACTGCTCGTACAGATCTCGGCGCTGCGCGTAGATCCGCTTCCAGCGGGCGACGGGGTCGGCGTCTGTCAGCAGCGGCCGGTCTCCGCCGTGGATCCGCCCCGCCACGATCTGCGGCGAGACGG
>JASBUD010000228.1 GCA_030148105.1 Microbacterium sp.
ACGTCGGTCATCGTGATCTCGAAATAGAAGTCGTGCTCCGTGTCCCGGCGGACGACGTTCACTTCGTTCGCGAGATAGAAGCGGCGCTCCGTCTCGATCACGTACTGGAACTGAGAGACGACATCGCGGTACTCGCGGTACAGCGCGAGCTCCAGTTCGCGGTCATAGTCCTCGAAGACTTCGTCATCCATGGTGACTCCATCCTAGAGTCGTCACCCTCTCAGCGTCGGCCGCTCCTCCCCAGACAGCCGAGCCCACGACTTGTGCACCGTCCGCTCTCGCTCGCTCCGGCAGTGTCCCTGCGCCCGGCACGATCGCTTCATGGCAGCCAAAGATGTGCTCGGCAGAGCGGGGGAGGAGCGTGCGGCGGCATACCTGAGCGCCGCCGGCTACGAGATCCTGGATCGCAACTGGCGGATCCGCGAGGGTGAACTCGACCTCGTGGCCACCCGTGGCCGTGCACTCGTGGTGGTGGAGGTCAAGGCCCGCAGCGGTCGGGCCTTCGGGCACCCGTTCGAAGCGATCGACGCGCGCAAGCACGCGCGGCTCTGGCGCCTGGCGATCGCGTGGATCGCCGAGCATCCCGACCAGGCGCAAGGGCGGCGGCTTCGCCTGGATGTCATCTCGATCGTCGGGCCGGACCCGCGCGTCGGCGACCTCGAGCACCTGCAGGACCTCCGATGACGATCGCCCGCACGTGGGCCGTCGCCCTGACCGGACTCGACGGTGCGCTCGTGGAGGTCGAGGCGGATCTGTCGAACCAGCGACCGGAGTTCCGCATTATCGGGCTGCCCGACAAGGCGCTCGGTGAGGCGGTCCAGCGTGTGCACAACGCCAGCGCGAACTGCGGTCTCGTCCTGCCGCATCGACGGCTCACGGTGAACCTCTCGCCGGCGAGTCTGCCCAAGCACGGTTCGTCCTTCGACGTCGCGATCGCGATCGCCGCGCTCGCGACGGAGGCGCCGATGGATGCCGCGTCCCTCGCCCACACCGTCCACATCGGCGAACTGGGACTCGACGGCAGACTGCGACCCGTGCCGGGCGTCCTGCCGGCCGTCCTGGCCGCGGCGCGACTGGGTATGCGACGCGTGATCGTCCCCCACGCCAACCACGCCGAGGCAGCCCTCGTGGACGGGATCGAGGTGATCGGCGCGATCTCGCTCGGCGACGTGGCGCGCCGCCACGGCATCGACGTCGAAGAGCGCTCGCTCGATCCGGTCCCGGGGCCGGCCGTCGCTGACGAGGATGCTCCGAACGTGGAACTGGCGGAGGTGATCGGTCAGCGCGATGCCGTCGATGCACTCATCACTGCGGCCGCCGGGGGTCATCACATGCTCATGAGCGGACCCCCGGGCGCGGGGAAGACGATGCTGGCGACGCGTCTGCCCGGCATCCTCCCTTCGCTCGGCGATGCGCAGGCACTCGAGGTCGCGTCGATCCGCTCGTTGTCCGGTCAACCGGTCGCCGCCCTCCGGAGGCGACCGCCCCTGGAGGCGCCTCACCACAGTGCGAGCATCGCGGCACTCGTGGGCGGGGGATCCCGTGTGCTCCGCCCCGGCGCGATCGCGCGGGCGACCCACGGGGTGCTGTTCCTGGATGAGGTGGGAGAGTTCGCGCCCAGCGTCCTGGATGCGCTGCGCGAGCCGCTGGAGAAGGGGGAGATCACGATTCACCGAGCGGGGGTGACGGCATCCTTTCCCGCCAGCTTCCAGCTGATTCTTGCGACCAACCCCTGTCCGTGCGGAAATTACGGCGTGCGTGGAGGCACGTGCGTGTGCCCACCCGTCTCCATCCGCCGCTACCTCGGCCGGCTGTCCGGACCGCTGCTCGATCGGGTCGACATCGAGCTGTCGCTGGCACGTGTCTCCGTGGCGCACGCGTCGTCGACGCTGAACACGGGGCTGGTCACGACCGCCGAGGCTGCTGCACGCGTCCTGGCCGCCCGCGACCGCGCAGGGCATCGCCTGCGCGAGACGCCGTGGTCGCTGAACGCCCGTGTGTCCGGCCCGTGGCTGCGTGAGGGACCCCTCGCGCTCCCGCCGGCGATCCGTCGTCCGATCGACGCCGCGCTGCATCGCGGCTCCCTCACCCTGCGTGGCTACGACCGGGTCCTCCGAGTCGCGTGGACGCTCAGCGATCTGGCCGATCAGCCCGGTCCGACCCTCGGCGACATCGGACGCGCGCTGTTCATGAAGAAAGGCATCACGACATGACCCCCCAGCTACCCACCTCCGCGCAAGTGCGGGCCGCGATCGCCCCCGTCGTGGACGCCGACGTGGACGAGGATCGGGCGCGGCGCATCTTCGCGGCTCACGTGTGGAGCTGCGTGGCGGAGCCGGGCGACGGAGTCGCCGGAAGGATCGTGGCGGCCGTAGGAGCAGAGACGGCCTTGATCGAGGTCGCCGGCGGGGGCTCGGACGGCCTTGCACGGGAGACCGCGGAGCTGTCCGCGCAGCAGTGGAGGGAGGCGCGAAATCGGTGGATGCCGCGCCTGGAGCGCCTGGATGCCCGGATCCCGCTCGACACCGCCCGGCGGGCGGGGCTGCGCCTGATCGTCCCCGAGGACGAGCACTGGCCGGCCGCGCTGGGGGACCTCGGTGTCCATGCGCCGTTCGTCCTGTGGGTGCGCGGCGCTCCGGACGCACTGACGCGCGCCGCGCACACCGTCGCCCTCGTCGGAGCGCGCGCCTCGACCTCGTACGGGGAGCACGTCACGACCGAGATCGCGGCCGAGCTCTGCGGTCGCGGAGTCGGCGTGATCTCCGGAGCGGCGTTCGGCATCGACGGGGCGGCGCACCGTGCTGCTCTGCTGGCCGGAGGCACGACCATCGCGGTGCTCGCCGGGGGCGTGGACCGCCCGTATCCCCGGGCGCATGCGCACCTGCTCGACCGCATCGCGACGACGGGGGCGGTCATCAGCGAGGTGCCGTGCGGTTCGGAGCCGACGAAGTGGCGTTTCCTCCAGCGCAACCGCGTGATCGCCGCACTCGGAGATGCCACGGTCGTCGTGGAAGCGGGTCACCGCAGCGGGTCGTTGAACACTGCGGGTCACGCCGCCGCGATGTCCCGTCCCCTGGGTGCCGTGCCGGGCCCGGTGACCAGCGCCGCGTCCGCCGGATGCCATCGGCTGCTGCGCGAGTACGACGCGCGGTGCGTGACCAGCGCCGACGACGTCCTGGAACTCATCGGCGCCCCGGACGGACAGACGGCACTGTTCGACGTGACCGGCGAGCCCCGTCCGCGCAGCGGATCGGCAGGGAGGACCGACGATGCGACGCGGGTCCTCGATGCCATGAGCTTCCGCGCGCCGCGCGAGGTCGCGGAGATCGCCCGCAGATCCGGAATCGCCGTGGATGACGCGTCCGCGATCCTCGGTCTGCTCTGGCTCGAAGGCGCGGCGGTCGACGGTCGGGACGGATGGCGACGCGTGCGGCGGTCCGGCTCCGCGTGATGCCGGGCGTGGGGCATGCTGAGAGGATGCAGATCGAGCAGGCGGCCGATGCGTATGCGGATCACCTCGCCCGCGTGCGTCGGCTGTCTCCGGCGACGGTCCGCGCGTACCGAGCGGACCTGCGGGATCTCGCCGCAGCCGTCTCGTCGCCCGACCTGGACGCGCTGGACCTCGAAGCCCTTCGAGAGTGGCTGTGGCGGGCGACGCAGCGCGGCGACGCCCGATCGACTCTCGCGCGCCGCACCGCTGCGGCGCGTGGATTCTGCGCCTGGGCGACCGAGGAGGGTCTTCTCGGCGCCGACCCGAGCCTGAGGCTGGTCGCCCCGAAACGGGGCCGAACCCTGCCCCGGGTGGCGACGGCGGATCGGATGCGCCTGATGCTCGATGACCTGGGCTCCCGCGCCGCCGGCGGTGACCCGGTGGTGCTGCGCGATCACGCCATGCTCGAGCTGCTCTATGCCTCCGCGATCCGGGTGTCCGAGCTCACCGCGATCGATCGCGACGACATCGACGACAGCCGGGCCACCGTGCGGGTCACCGGCAAGGGCGACAAAGAGCGTGTCGTCCCGTTCGGCGTGCCGGCGCACCGAGCTCTGCAGTCCTACTTGATCAGGGCACGCCCCGCTCTGGTCGACCGGTCGGAAGACGGTGCAGGACCCGCGGTCTTCCTGGGCAGTCGCGGCCGCCGCATCACGGCACGGGCCGTCTACGACGTCGTCTCTCGAGAGCTCGGTGCGGTTCTCGAGTCGGCAGCCGTGGGGCCGCACGCACTGCGCCACTCCGCCGCGACGCATCTGCTGGACGGCGGCGCGGATCTTCGGGCCGTGCAGGAGCTTCTCGGACACGCCAGCCTCGGCACGACCCAGATCTACACGCACGTCTCCTCCGAGCGCCTCGCCGCCACGTATCGCCTCGCACACCCCCGGGCCTGAGCGGCCGGCCCGCGGGTCATTCGCAGCAGGGGAGGAGGATCGCGCGCGGCACCTCCCCGAGCAGGAGCATCGGGTTGATGTAGGAGTCGTTCAGCCGGACTCCGAAGTGCAGCTGTCCGAGCGGTGCATGTCCGCCGGATGTCACGGCCCCGATGTGCTCACCCTTGCCGACCGGAGTCCCGGGACTCAGGACGCTCTGCACGGGTTCGAAAGTGGAGACCAGGCCATCGCCGTGGTCGATCGTCAGGATGCCGCGCCCGGCCACCATCCCCGAGAAGGCGACGACGCCGGAGGCCGGAGCGGAGACATCCGCCCCGGCGGGGGCCTCCACGTCGATGCCTCGATGCCCCGGACCGTACTCATGGGCCGGGGCGATGAAGGCGCGCACGACGCGGAACGGAACGACCGGCCGCGCCCAGTCCCGCTCAGCGAGCATCGTCCGCGTCGACGAGACCGTCACGCCTGCCGCTCCGTGCGCGCCCTCCGGCAGGGCGCTCGCACCACAAGCGACGGCGAGAGCGGCGACGAGCGTGATCGCCGGCAGGCGCCGTGCCCGCGTACGCGACAGTTCCACACCGCCAGCGTGCCTTCGACCGCGCAGCCGGTGAGCCCGAACCGTGCGAACGGGGGAGAACCACGTGCATCGAAGAGCTGGGGAGGAGGGACGACTGATACACTGGCAGGACACCCCGTTCATCGAGGTGAATACGCGTGCCCTCAGCGGCCTGCGGACCCCGGTCCGCAGAATCGCGGCATCCACTCCCACCGGTCTGTCTGGCGAAAGCCCGAGAGCGGGGGTGCGCCGGGCACCAGGCCCGCCGATCGACCCGATCGAGCGAGAGAACAACCGCAAGCGGCGCATTCGTGCGTCGAGAACAGGAGAACGGCCATGGCCGTCGTCACCATCCGCCAGCTGCTCGACAGCGGCGTGCACTTCGGACACCAGACCCGCCGGTGGAACCCGAAGGTCAAGCGCTTCATCCTCACCGAGCGCAGCGGCATCCACATCATCGACCTCCAGCAGTCGCTGACGTACATCGACAAGGCGTACGAGTTCGTCAAGGAGACCGTCGCCCACGGCGGAACGGTCCTCTTCGTCGGCACCAAGAAGCAGGCCCAGGAGATCATCGCCGAGCAGGCGACCCGCGTCGGCCAGCCCTACGTCAACCAGCGCTGGCTCGGTGGCCTCCTCACGAACTTCCAGACGGTCTCCAAGCGCCTCGCGCGGATGAAGGAGCTCGAGGAGCTCGACTACGACAACCCGGCGGACAGCGGCTTCACGAAGAAGGAACTCCTCCTCAAGAAGCGCGAGCTGGACAAGCTGCACAAGTCCCTCGGCGGTATCCGCAACATGACCAAGACGCCGTCGGCGATCTGGGTCGTCGACGCGAAGCGCGAGCACCTGGCCGTCAACGAGGCGAGCAAGCTCGGAATCCCGATCATCGGCATCCTGGACACGAACGCGGACCCGGACGAGTTCCAGTACCCGATCCCCGGCAACGACGACGCGATCCGCTCGGTGGGCCTGCTCACCCGCATCATCGCGGATGCCGCCGCCGAGGGCCTCATCCAGCGTCACAACCCGACCGACGAGTCCGCCGAAGCCGCCGAGCCGCTGGCCGACTGGGAGCGCGAGCTGCTCGAGCAGGGCGCGCCGGAGCAGTCCTCCGCCGAGACCGCGAAGGTCGCCGACGAGAAGATCGCCGAGAGCGACCTCGCGGATGCCGTCGAGGCCGAGCAGGCGAGCGAGGGCGAGTCGGCCACCGAGACCGCGGATGACGCCGCCGGCGCGGAAGCGCACGAGGAGGCCATCGCGGACGCCGCGGGGCAGGACGTCGCCGAGGTCGAGGCCGCCGAAGCCGCGGACGCGAAGTAAGCACATTCATCGCACGTCGGCGGGGTCGTTCGCGGCCCCGCCGACGCATCCCACTGGACTGAACTACATCAAGGAGCCGCCACACATGGCAAACTTCACGATCGCCGACATCAAGGCGCTGCGCGACCAGCTCGGCACGGGCATGGTCGACACCAAGAAGGCTCTCGAAGAGGCCGACGGCGACGTCGAGAAGGCCGTCGAGATCCTGCGTCTGAAGGGCGCGAAGGGCAATGCCAAGCGCGCTGACCGTTCCACGAGCGAAGGCCTCGTCGCCGCCCGTGAGTCCGACGGCAAGGTCACCCTGATCGAGCTCGCGTGCGAGACCGACTTCGTGGCCAAGAACGATCGCTTCATCGCTCTGGCGGATAAGGTCGCGGACGCCGCGGCCGCCGTGTCCGCCGACTCGGTCGAGGCCGCCCTCGCCGCCGACGCCGGCGGGCAGTCCGTCGAGCAGCTCATCGCCGACGAGGCAGCGATCATCGGCGAGAAGGTCGAGCTGCGCCGCGTGCGCACGCTGGTCGGCGACAAGTTCGAGGTGTACCTGCACAAGACCAGCAAGGACCTGCCCCCGCAGGTCGGTGTCGTGCTGGCCTACTCGGGTGAGGACGCCGAGACCGCGCGCAGCATCGCACAGCACATCTCGTTCGCGAACCCCACGTACCTGTCGCGTGACGAGGTCCCCGAGTCCGAGGTCGAGAAGGAGCGGGAGATCGTCACCGAGATCTCGCGCCAGGAGGGCAAGCCGGAAGCCGCCCTGCCGAAGATCGTCGAGGGTCGCGTCGGCGCCTTCTTCAAGCAGGTCGCTCTGCTGGACCAGGACTACGCGAAGGACAACAAGCAGTCCGTGGCGCAGGTCGCGAAGGATGCCGGGCTCACCCTGACGGGCTTCGCCCGCTTCAAGGTCGGCGCGTAATACACCCGGAAGGCCCGCATCGGATTCGATGCGGGCCTTTTGCCTGGGCGGTCACCGATGGGTGACCCGCTCGGCTAGTTTTTGTACAGGCGACGGAAGGAAGACACGTGATCGATGAGGCGACCGGGACGAGGCGCGTCCTTCTGAAGCTCTCCGGAGAGGCGTTCGGAGGCGGCTCCCTGGGGGTCAACCCCGACGTCGTCAGTCAGATGGCGCGGGAGATCGCCGAAGCGGTCGACCGCGTGGAGATCGCCGTCGTCGTGGGCGGCGGCAATTTCTTCCGTGGAGCCGAGCTCAGCCAGCGCGGAATGGACCGCGGCCGGGCCGACTACATGGGCATGCTGGGCACCGTGATGAACGCTCTCGCGCTGCAGGACTTCCTCGAGCAGGCCGGGGCCGCCACGCGCGTGCAGTCCGCGATCTCGATGACCCAGGTCGCCGAACCCTACATCCCGCGCCGCGCGGAGCGGCATATGGAGAAAGGGCGCGTCGTGATCTTCGGCGCCGGAGCCGGACTGCCGTACTTCTCCACCGATACGGTGGCCGCCCAACGCGCGCTGGAGATCGGTGCGTCCGAGGTCCTGGTCGCGAAGAACGGCGTGGACGGCGTGTACACCGCCGATCCGAACAAGGATCCGAACGCGACGAAGATCGATCGCATCACGTACCTCGATGCACTGCAGCGGGGCCTCAAGGTGGTGGATTCGACCGCGTTCAGCCTGTGCATGGACAACAAGATGGACATGCGGGTGTTCGGGATGGAGCCGGCGGGCAACGTGACCCGGGCGCTGCTCGGAGAGCACATCGGCACGCTCGTCACCGCCTGAGGTGCGCGGGGTCCGCGCACTAGACTGACAGTTCTGGATCTACCGATAGGAGTCACTGTGATCGCGGACGTCTTGGCTGAGGCCGGATCGCGCATGGACCGTGCCGTCGAGGCGGCGAAGGACGATTTCGCCACCGTTCGGACCGGGCGGGCGAACCCCCAGCTGTTCCAGAAGATCCTGGTGGACTACTACGGCACGCCCACGCCCCTCGCCCAGCTCGCCTCGCTGAACAACCCGGAGGCGCGGACGCTCGTGGTCACGCCCTATGACAAGTCCGCACTGAAGGCGATCGAGCAGGCCATTCGCGACACACCGAACCTCGGTGCGAATCCGACGAACGACGGCAACCTGGTGCGCGTGACCCTGCCCGAGCTGACCGAGGAGCGCCGCAAGGAGTTCGTCAAGCTCGTGCGCTCGAAGGGCGAGGACGCGAAAGTGCACGTGCGCGGCATCCGTCGCAAGACGAAGGACGATCTCGACGCCCTCAAGAGCGAGATCGGCGAGGACGAGCTCGGACGTGCGGAGAAGGAACTCGATGCGCTCACGCGCGCCCACGTCGACGCGATCGACGAGGCGCTCAAGCGTAAAGAGGCCGAGCTCCTCGAGGTCTGACCCCGCTCATGACCGACGCATCCGGCGATCTCCCGGACTCCCCGCCCCCGCCGCTGACGCGCCGCGAGGCGGCAGGAGCGCGCAGGGGCGCCGCCGCCCCCGATCTCAACGCCGACTTCCAGGCCCACGTGCGCGCAGCGCGCAGCGAGTTCGAGAATCAGGTCGCCCAGAAGCGTGCGGAGTTCGAAGAGGCGAATGAGCGGATCAAGCAGCGGACGGGTCGGGACCTGATCGTCGCAACGCTGATCGGACTCGCGATCGGCGCGGTCCTGATCGCGTCGCTCATCTTCCTGAAATGGCTGTTCGTGCTCTTCGCCCTCGGCGCGGCGATCCTCGGGATCTTCGAGTTCAGCCGGGCACTGATCGGTTCGGGCCGGAAGGTCGACCTCGTCCCGCAGCTGGTCGTGGGTTCGGTGCTGGTCCTGTCCGGATTCTTCCTGGGTCTGTGGCTGCACTGGGTCGTCGTCTTCGTCGCCATCGCGCTCGTCATCGTCTGGCGGCTCATCGCGCAGATGTTCGCGCGCGACGGCCGCACGTACGGCGCCGTCCTGGGCGACGTCCTGATCGCCGGGTTCATCCAGCTCTACGTCCCTTTCCTGACGAGCCTGTGTCTGATCCTGCTCCGCCAGGACGGCGGGGAATGGTGGGTCCTCGCGTTCATCATCATCGCCGTGGCCTCGGACACCGGTGCCTACGCCGCCGGGCTGTCCTTCGGCAAGCATCCGATGGCGCCGAAGATCAGCCCGAAGAAGACCTGGGAGGGTTTCGCGGGCGCGGTCCTCGCGGCTCTGATCGCCGGAGTGCTGCTCTCGCTGTTCATGCTGGGCCTGCCCTGGTGGCCGGGTCTGATCCTGGGCGCGATCGTGGTCGGCACCGCGACGGCCGGTGACCTCGGCGAGTCGATGATCAAGCGCGATCTCGGCATAAAGGACATGAGTTCGTGGCTTCCGGGTCACGGGGGGGTGCTCGATCGCCTCGACTCGATCCTCCCGTCCGTCGTCGCGGCGCTCGCGCTGTACTACCTCTTCTCACCCTTGGCGGCATGATGAGCACTTCCGGATCACCGGCGATCACGTTCCCCGAGACGCGCGGTGCGGCGAAGGGGTACGACAAGCGGGCCGTGGACGAGTTCCTCACCCGGGCCCGCGAGGCCTTCGAGGCCGACGCCGAGCCGATGACCTCCGGCGACGTGCGTCGAGCGGCGTTCCCGCTCGTGCGCCGCGGGTACGCCATCCCCGCGGTGGATGCCGCTCTCGGACGCATCGAGGATGCCTTCGCCGCCCGCGAACGGGAGGCGGCCGTCGGAGCGGAGGGCGCGCACGCGTGGGTCGGCCAGACGCGGGAGACCGCTCAGGTCGTGCTCGATCGTCTCTCGAGACCGCGCGGTCGCCGATTCGACCGCGTCAGCGTGCTGAGATACGGCTATCGGATCGACGAGGTGGACCTCGTCGCGGACAAGCTCGCGAAATACCTCGAGACGGGGGACTCCGTCACGGTCGAGCAGGTGCGTGCCGTCGCGTTCCGGATGCAGCGCGGGGGCTACCGTGAAGCGCAGGTGGATGCGGTGCTCGACGCCGTCATCGAGGTCATGCTCGCGGTCGCGTGACGCAGGAGAGCGGCCGGATGGCGGGCCACGGAGGGCCCGGGTAGACTCGCACCACTGTGACTGCCGGTGACGAGATGACGCGCGCGAGCGACGCGCCCGTGGTCCGTCCGTCTGCACGTCGGTCCGCACCCGCGCCGGCACCCCGGTGGTCACGCCGCCGCGGCGTGCTCGGGGCCTTCGCCGGGTTCGCCGCGCTCGGATTCGTCGTGGCGTACATCGGACCGACGGGCGTCGCACTCTCGCAAGCCAGTGCGCAGGAGCGCCAGCCGATCACGCTGTACTCGAGCACCCTCGGGGATGCGCAGCGCCTCGATGCGGACGCCTCCGCCGCGAGCGAGGTCACGCCGCTCGATCGCGACAACTACACCGTGTACGTCACGCCCACACCGACGCCGACACCGGAACCGGTCGTGGCCGAGTCGTCGTCCTCGTCCGGCGGTGGGTGGACACCACCCTTCGTCTCACCCGACCCCGGCACCGCTCAGGCGATCGCGTACGACATGGTGCGCGCACGAGGCTGGGGCGATGACCAGTTCGCCTGTCTCGTTGCGCTGTGGAACCGTGAATCGGGGTGGCGCGTGAACGCCTACAACGCCGGAAGCGGGGCGTACGGCATCCCTCAGGCTCTTCCCGGAAGCAAGATGGGGTCTGCCGGCGCGGACTGGGAGACCAACCCCGCGACGCAGATCTCCTGGGGGCTGGGGTACATCGGCGGGCGCTACGGCGACCCCTGCGGCGCATGGGCGCATTCCGAGTCGGTCGGCTGGTACTGATCCCATGCCGCGCGCGAACCGTCGTCGCCCCGACGGAGCAGACGACGACGGCCTGGACCGGCTGATCGCCGGCTGGAAGCGGTCCGAGATCAGGCGCGGTGTGACGTGGACGGTGCAGCCCGTGTCGGCGTCGCAGGCGACGAAATCGTACGTGTGCCCGGGCTGCGGTCGGTCGGTGGCTCCGGCGACGGCGCACGTGGTCGTGTGGCGCTCGGACGGGGTTCTGGGGGATCAGGCGGATCTCGCCGCCCGACGACATTGGCATACGCACTGCTGGAGGATCGCCTGACATGGACATCAGAGGACCCGTGCTTCTGCCCGCTCGCCGCGAGGCGATCACGCTCCGGACGCTCGACGAGCTCACTCTCGTGGGCGAGCTCGCCCAGCCGTCGGAGACTCCGCCCGTCGCGACGCTGGTGACGCTGCACCCGCTGCCCACCGCGGGTGGCTTCATGGATTCGCACATCCTCCGCAAAGCGGCGGCGCGACTGCCCGCTCTCGCCGATCTCGCTGTTCTGCGCTTCAACACGCGCGGCACGACGTCGCCGCACGGGACGAGCGAGGGCACATTCGACGGAGGCGCGTCCGAAGCCTTCGACGTCGCAGCCGCGATGGATCTCGTGCGTGAAAGGGGTCTTCCTCGTCCGTGGCTGGTCGGGTGGTCCTTCGGCACGGAGCTCGCGCTCAAGTACGGACGCGACCATGACATCGAGGGCGTCATCCTGCTCTCTCCGCCGCTGCACCGTGCGACACCCGACGAGGTCGCCGCCTGGGCGGGCGACTCCCGTCGCGTAATCGTGATCGTACCGGAGTTCGATGACTACCTCCGGCCGGATGCGGCCGCCGAGCGTTTCGCGAGCATCCCGGATGCCGTCATGATCGCCGTCGAGGGCGGCAAGCATCTGTGGGTGGGGGAGAACCAGACCAGACGCGTTCTGACGGAGATCGTCGCCGCCGTCAACCCGGATGCCCTTCCGCTGCCCATCACGTGGGACGGTCCTCTCCCGGAGGACTGAGCGGCAGGTCTCAGCGTTCGTTCTGCCGCGGGATGATCACCTGGCGGTAGATGATGAGGATGCTCGCGGCCACCGGGATCGCGATGAGCGCACCGAGCAGGCCGAGCAGTGATCCGCCCGCGAGCGCTGCGATGACGACGACGGCACCGGGCACCGACACCGCGCGGTTCATGACCCTCGGCGAGATCACGTACGCCTCGATCTGCATGTAGATCAGGTAGTAGATCGCCGCGACGAGCGCGGTCGTCGGTGAGCCGAGACCCAGGCAGATCAGGACGATGATCGCGGAGCCGGTGAGGGTTCCGACCAGGGGGATGAGCGAGAAGAAGAAGGCGACGACGGCCAGGACGGCGGGGAACGGAGCCTGGATGATCGACAGGAAGATCGCGCTCAGCACGCCGTTGATCACACCCATCGTGACCTGGCCCATCACGAAATAGCCGACGGACTTCGTGATCTGCTCCGCGATGTCGATGAACCGCGCACGCTTCGAGGCAGGGACGAGCTGGTAGACGGCGGCCTTCAGATTCGGCGTGGAAGCGGTGAAGTAGATCGTGAGGATCAGCACGATGAAGGCGCCGGCGAGGCCCGCCAGCACCGAGGCGCCGACGGCGAGGACGCCCTGGCCGATCGAGGCGTAGTCGAGATTGGAGATCCAATCCTCGACGAAGGCGACCACCTCGTCGATCTTGAGGTTCGGGAAGATGCCGCCCAGCCACGCCTTGAAGTCGTCGAGTGTCGTCCCGCTCTCGACGAGCTTCGTGATCGCTTCCACGAGCTGACTGATCTGGCCGGCGATGATCGGCACGAGCATCAGCACGATCCCGGCGAAAGCGGCCAGCACACCGAGGATCGTGATCAGCACCGCGGCCCACCGGGGAAGCTTGCGCCGCTCGAGGAAGGAGATGGCCGGCTCGAGGCCGAGGCTGAGGAACAGCGCGGTGCCGACGTAGAGCAGGATCGTCGACAGCGTCTGGACGCTGCTGATCAGCAGCAGACCCACGCCGACGCCGAGGGTCGCCACGAGGGCGACGCGGAACGGATTGTGC
>JASBUD010000239.1 GCA_030148105.1 Microbacterium sp.
CCCGCCCGGGCGATGAGCACGACCGCGACGATCGCGGCGGCGAGCGGCACGAGGAGCGAGACGTACCCCCAGACCTGATAGCTCTCGAGCGAGTCCATCGTCGGCGGGACGAGTGCGTACACGACGGCGTCCACGAGGGGCCAGAGGGCGAGGAGCACGAGCGCGGACACCCCGAGCGGTCGGCGGTCCACCACGCTCCCCCGCCCGCGGATGCCGACCGCGAAGACGACGAGAGCCGCCGAGAACGCGAGCGTGCGCGCCCACGACACGGGCGTGAACAGCGCGGTGAACATCAGTGCCGGTTCGACGACGCTGAGCCCCGCGCACACGAGCAGCAGGATGCCGCCGATCGTCCAGGCCTGACGCGGACCGGTGCGGGCGGGAGCGGCATCCGTCATGCTCCCACTCTATGCACGCGCTCTAGAGGCCTTGCCAGGCGGGCTTGTTCTCGAACGCGAACCGGTAGTAGTCGTACAGGCGCAGATCGGAGGCGGCGGCCTCGTCGAGGATCACCGTGGCGTGCGGATGCAGCTGGATCGCGGATGCCGGGACGCTGGCGCTCAGCGGCCCCTCGACGGCAGCGGCCACCGCCGCCGCCTTGCCGGCGCCGAAGGCGAGCAGCACGAGGTGCCGGGCGCGCAGGATCGTGCCGAGGCCCTGCGTGATGCAGTGCCGTGGGACGTCCTGGATGCCGTCGAAGAAGCGTGCATTGTCCTGGCGGGTCTGCGCGGTGAGGGTCTTCACGCGCGTCCGGGACGCGAAGGAGGAGCCGGGTTCGTTGAACCCGATGTGCCCGTCCGTGCCGATGCCGAGGAGCTGCAGGTCGATGCCGCCGGCGTCTTCGATCGCCGCTTCGTAGTCCTCGCCGGCGTGCTCGATGCCCGACGCGGCTCCGTTCGGCACGGCGATCCGCGCGGGGTCGAGCCCCAGCGGCTCGACGACCTCCCGCGTGATGACCGACCGGTAGCTCTCGGGATGCGCCGGGTCGAGCCCGACGTACTCGTCGAGCGCGAAACCGCGCACGCGGGAGACATCGACGTCGGCGAGCCGCACCGGTAGCGCCTCGTACACCGGAACGGGGGTGGATCCGGTGGCGAGACCCAGCACGGCGTCCGGGTTGCCGCGGATCAGGCGGGCGATCTCGTCGGCGACGAGCGCGCCGGCGGTCGCCGGATCGGGGACGATCACGATTTCAGCCACGGGCGAGCGCCTCCTCGGGAGCGCCGACGAGCGCGGCGCCGAGCGCCGCGGCCGGGGAGCCGAGCGGAAGCATCTCGACGCGCTCGGAGAGCCGCAGTGAGCGCATGAAGGCCGATGCGTCGGCGCTCGCCGCGAGTTCGGCCGACACGTCCTCGCGCAGTCGCTCCCCGAGGGCCGTGATGCCTCCGCCGAGCACGACCGTGTCGACGTCCGCCGTGAGGACGAGGACGCGGACGGCCGCGGCCACGCCTCGCGCCAGCCCCATCCTCAGCTCGCGGGCCTGCGCGTCGCCGCGATCAGCGGCGTCGAACACGTCGCGCACCGGCAGCGCGCCCGGTCTCCCCCAGCGCTCGGCGATCGCTCCGCCGCCGGCGAGCGCCTCGATGCAGCCGTGCTGCCCGCACCGGCAGAGCGGCCCTGCCGGATCGATCGAGATGTGCCCGACCTCGCCGGCCGTTCCGCGCGCGCCGCGCCACAGCCCGCCACCGGCGACGATGCCGGCGGCGATGCCGGTGCCGAGGTTGAGGTAGGCCATCGAGCCGGGGGTCGCCGAGAGCGCGAACGCGCCGTACGCCGCGGCCTTCACGTCGTTCTCCACGCTCACGGGCACCGCGAGCAGCGGCGCGAGGGCCTCGGCGAGGTCGAGCTCGTCCACCCCGAGGTTGACGGCGTGGACGACGCGGCCCGTGCCCGGCTCGACCTGGCCCGGGATGCCGATCCCGATGCAGCGCATCGGACCGGCGTCCGCGCTCGAGGCGGCGACCTCAGCCTCGAGCGAGCGGACCGCGGCCACGGCGGACCGCACGACGGCCTCGGGGCCCCAGCCGGTCGGGCGACGCACGCGCGCCAGGATGGCGCCGGCGGAGTCCACGGCGACGGCATCCGTCTTCGTTCCCCCGATGTCCAGCCCGACCCTCATCGGCCGACCTCCTCGCGGAGGGCGGCGGTCTCCCGCACGCGCATCAGCCCTTGACCGCCCCGGCCACCAGGCCCCCGGTCATGCGTCCCTGGACGATGAGGAAGAAGATGATGACCGGCAGGGCGATCAGGGTGGAGCCCGCCATCACCGCGCCCCAGTTGACCGAGCCGCCCACCGACGAGGACTGGAAGGCGTTGAGCCACGGCATGAGGGTCAGGTTGTAGCCCTTCATCAGCAGCAGCGCCATCGTGAACTCGTTCCACGCCTGGATGAAGGCGAAGATGCCCGTCGCGACGAGCCCCGGGGCCAGGAGCGGGAAGGTGACCTTCCAGAAGGCCTGAGACTTGGTGCACCCGTCGATCATGGCCGCCTCCTCGAGGTCGGCGGGGACCCCCGCGACGAAGCCGCGCAGCGTCCAGATCGTGAAGGGGATCACCGCGGCCAGGTAGACGATGCCGAGCCCGAGGAGGGTGTTCATCAGACGCCAGTCGTCGATCATCCCGTAGATCGTGAACATCATGGCCTCGCCCGGGATCATCTGGACCACGAGCACCGAGACGATGAACACGCGGCGGCCCCGGAAGCGGAAGCGGGCGACCGCGACGGAGGCGAGGAACGCGAACAGCAGGGTCGCGATCAGCACGCCGAACGTGACGGTCATCGTGGCGCCCAGCGCGTGGGGGAAATCGGTCTGACCGGGGGCGGCCTCGCGGTTCCACGCGGTCAGGTAGTTGCCGAACGTGAAGTCCAGCGGCAGGAAGCTGGGCGTGCGGCTGATGATCTTGTCGTTCGGGGTGAACGAGAGGTTCACCATCCAGTAGACCGGGAACACCGAGAGCGCGAACACGATCGCCGCGGCGATGTTCAGGAGGGTCCTCGTCGCGACCTTGCGCGGGGAGGGGCGTCGGGCCTGGATCGACCGGCGCCGCGGCGTGCGCGGCTCGCCGCCCTCGCCGAGGACCTCCTCCACGCCGATCGTGCCGAGCTGGGTGCTCGCGTTGATCTGGGTGCTCACAGCTCCTCCTCCTTGAGCGTGCTGCGGACGTACCCCCACGAGAGCGTGAGCAGCAGGATGACCATGACGACGCCGATCGCGGCCGTCGCGCCGAATTCGCCGACGCCCTGCCGGAACAGGAACGTGCCGAGGACGTTCGTCTCGGCGGCGATGCCGCCGCGGCTCTGCAGGGCGTACACCTGCGTGAAGATGCGCAGGTTCCAGATGATCTGCAGGACCAGGACGACCGTGAGAACACTGCGCAGATAAGGGAACACGACGAATCCGAAGCGCTTCAGGCCGGTCGCGCCGTCGAGGGATGCCGCCTCGAGGACTTCGCCCGGCACCTGACCGAGCGCCGCGTACGTGGTGAACGCGACGAACGGGACGGACTGCCAGACGATGATGATCGTCAGCACGAAGAAGAACGACCAGGGGTTGAGCAGCCAGGAGTGATTCGTCCAATCCGACGTACCCGTGACCGCGTTCAAGGCCCAGTTGACGACGCCGTACTGCGTGTCGAAGATCCAGCCCCAGACGACGGTCGCGGTCAGGGGCGGCATCGCCCACGCGAGGAGCAGGCCGACGGAGACCACGATGCGCCAGGCGCGGCCCAGCCGCGTCATCAGAACGGCGACCAGGATGCCGAACAGCATGTTCAGGAACGTGAGGACGACCATGAGGCCGAGGCTGCGCATGAGCACGGCCGGGAAGTCCGATTCGGAGAACAGCGCGATGTAGTTCTCGAACCACACGACGTTCGGGGTCGTGCCGAGCACCTTGTTCTTCACGGTGTAGTCCGTGAAGGACTGGATGACCATGAGGACGGCGGGGTACGCGACCATGACACCGAGGATGATCAGCGACGGCCCGAGCAGCACCCACGCGCCGCGTGCTTCGCGGCGGGCTCGTACTCGTTCGCGTGAGACGGGCGGACGCCCGGCGACGGTCGCCTTCGACCGTTCCGCGGTGGCGGTCTCGCTCATGTCGTCTCCTCTCCAGGGAAGATGATGGGCAATCGGCGGATGCCGACGGCGGGCAGGCCGGAGGGGTCCAGGCAGTGCACCTGGACCCCTCCAGGTGTACTACTTGTTGAGGATCGCCTCGATGGCGGTGTCGAGCTCTTCGGCGATCGCCTTCACGTCACCACCCTGCGCGATCTTCACCAGTGCGTCGGGGATGATCTGCGCGGCTTCGACCTCGGCCCACTTCGGGCTCGTCGGGGTGAACTTCGAGTTCGCGAGCGCCTCGGCCTGCGCCTTGGCGATCGGGGTGTCGGGCAGGTACTGCGCCGCCGACTTGATGCCCGGGGTCAGCCCCTGCTCGGCGAGGAGCTTCTGGTAGCCCTCCGAGAGCATGATCTCCAGTGCGGCCTTGGCCTTCTCCGGTGAGTCGGACTTCGTCGCGACGGCGACGTTCGAGCCGCCCGCGAAGATCGGCGCGGTCTCACCGGCCTTCATGCCGGGCAGCGCGAAGGCGCCGAGGTCGGACCCGTACGTGTCGGGGCAGCCCTCCGAGACCTCTTCGCCCGCGGCCTCATCGCCCCAGGGCCAGTCGCCCGTGATGTTGCCGGCCGCCCATGCGGGGCTGGAGAGGAAGCCGACCTCCCCGGCGCAGAAGTCGATGTTGCCGAGACGCTCGTTGCCGTCCACGGGTGCGACCGACGCGTTCAGGTAAACGTCCTGCAGCTGCTCGAGGCCCGCCAGGCTCTCCTTGCTGGAGAACTGCGCGTCCCACGTGTCACCGTCCTGGACGGCGATCTCGCCGCCGTGCGCCCAGACGTAGGGCAGCGCGTTGTACCAGTCCTTGCCCGGCGCGTAGATGCCCGAGACGGTGTCCGTCTTCAGCGCGATGCCCTGGGCGACGTACTCGTCGAGTGTGGTCGGCAGCGTGTCACCGACGATCTGCGGGGTGTAGAAGACGATGCGCCCGCCCGCGTAGTACGGAGCGGCGTAGAGTGCACCGTCGTAGGTGCCGGCATCCACCAGACCCGACAGCAGGTCATCGCCGCCGATCTTGTCCTGGATGTCGGAGATATCCAGGAACAGCCCCGCGTCGGCGAAGCCGAGCGCCTGGGTGTTGCCCACCTCGACGACGTCGGGCGAGTCGTTGGAGGACAGCGCCGCAGTGTACGTGTCCGAGACGTCCGCCCAGGTCTTCTCCTCGACAGTGAGGGTCCACCCGTCGTTCTCGGACTCGAACGTCTCCTTGAGGTAGTCGCGCGCCGTCTGGGGCGTGTCGGCGCCGACGAGCCACACCGTGAGGTCGCCGGTCGCCGCCTCGCTGGGCGCGCTCCCGCTGCCACCGGCGCAGCCGGCGAGGACGACGGCCGAAGCGCCGACGAGCGCGAGGGCTCCGAGCTTGTGGTTCATGTGTCTTCCTTCGTGTTCTTCTTGGTGTTTCGGTGGGCCGGGTGGCCCATCCGGGGGGTTGCGATCGCCGACCGAGCTCAGGAGACCCCGAGCTGACCGGACAGGACCATGACGGCCGCTCCGCGCAGGACGATGTCCTGGCCTTGCTCCGTCATCCGCACGCGGACGCCGTCGTGGAACTCGGCGAGCGTCCGTGCGCGGAGGGTCTCGACGGTCGCCTGGGCGAGGGGTCCATCGAGAAGTTCAGGGGGGCCGGAGAGCACGATCTCCGAGACGTCCAGCACGCCGACGATCGGCGCGAGGGCGATGCCGAGACGCTCGCCCGCGTCGCGCAGGATGCCCTCGCGGGCGTCGTCGGA
>JASBUD010000250.1 GCA_030148105.1 Microbacterium sp.
GAGAACGGGAACGAGTAGGCCATCGCCTGGATGCCGATCGCGAGGAAGTACCAGAGGGGCGCCTGGACCCCGCCGCCGTACTTCACCGCGCCGGGCGGGAGCATGCTGTACACGATCAGCGTGAACGCGAGCGTGCCGAACAGGATGATCAGCGGGATCCACAGGAAGGTCATCCTGTTGACCAGCTGCAGACGGACGACGTTCAGTGTGCGGCTCATCGGGCCACCTCCGGGGTCGGTGCCGCCTGTTCGGCGGCGTGCTGGGTGAGACGGACGATCAGCTGCTGCAGAGAGACGGGCGCGACATCGAGGCCGAGGTCGGAGAGTCGGACCCGGTCCGCCGCGCTCAGCGCTCCGAGCACGGTGACCGAGGCCACGCGCCCGAGGCTCTCGCGATGCAGGACCTCTCGTCCGGCCACGAAGGCGTCGACCTCGGCGCTGTCACCGACGACTGTGGAGGCGCGGTCGCGGACGGCATCCGTCGCCTCGTCCATGATGATGCGACCGGCATCGATCACGAGCACGCGCTCGATCAGGTTGGACACCTCGTCGATCAGGTGCGAGGACAGGATGATCGTCCGCGGGTGCAGGGAGTAGTCCTCGAGCAGCCGGTCGTAGAAGATCTGCCGGGCCACGGCGTCCAGGCCGAGGTAGGGCTCATCGAAGAACGTGATCTCGGCGCGCGAGGCGAGACCGATGATCACGCCGACCGCCGACAGCTGCCCGCGTGAGAGCTTCTTGATGCGGCGATTCGTCGGCAGCTGGAAGTCGGCGATCAGGCGCTGGGCGAGCTCTTCGTCCCACCGGGGGAAGAACAGCCGCGCCGACCGGAACGCGTGCACGGGCTTCGCGTCGTCCGGGTAGCGCTGGCTCTCGCGCACGAAGCACATGCGCTCGAGGACCCGCGCGTTCTCGTACGGGTGCTCGCCGAAGATGCGGATGTCACCGCTCGTGGCGAAGTTCTGGGCGGTGAGCATCGACATCACGGTCGTCTTGCCGGCGCCGTTGCGGCCGAGCAGGCCGTAGATCGTGTCCTGCTCGATCGCGAACGACACGTCATCGACGGCGGTGATGTCGCGGTAGCGCTTCGTGAGGTTCTGCACCTCGATGACAGCGGTCATCGGGCCGCTCCTTCCTGAGGGGATGCCGCGCCCTGGGCGTCGGCGCGGTCGAGGATCAGACGCGTGAGCTCGTCGGGACCGAGCCCGAGCTTGTCGGCTTCGGCGAGCAGGGGCGCGACGAAGCGGTCGGCGAAGACGGCGCGCCGCTCGGTCATCAGCAGTTCGCGTGCGCCCGGCGCGACGAACATGCCGATCCCGCGACGCTTGTAGAGCACTCCTTTGTCGACGAGCATGGCGACTCCTTTCGCGGCCGTGGCGGGGTTGATGCGGAAGAACGCGGCGAGTTCGTTCGTGGACGGGGACTGCGCCTCTTCGGCGAGCGAACCGTCGATGATCGAGTCCTCGACGCTCTCGGCGATCTGGAGGAACAGCGCTTTGCCTTCTTCGATCACGTCGGCTCCGGTCTGTGGGTTAATTACCTGACTAAGTAACCATAGAACCGAGCTCGCGTCAACCCCGTGCACAGGGCCGCCCTCAGGCGTCCGTCGATGCTGCGGGGAAGTGGCTGCTCGACGAGCGGACGTCAGCGGCAGACCAGCACGGCGCACGGCGCCGAGTGCTGGACGCGCGAGGCGGTGCTGCCGAGCAGGATCGTGCGACTGAGCCCGCGGCTGCCCGCCGCGAGCACGATGAGTGCGGCGTCGGTCTCCTCCGCCGCCCGGATGATCTCCTGCGCCGGCGAGCCGCTGCGCACCTGGGTGTGCACGCGGGGTCCCCACGCGCTGAATTCCGCGGCCACGGTCTCCGCGGCGACGCGTGCGTCGTCGGCGAAGCTCAGCGAGGTCATGAGCGGTGTCCGGGTCGGGCCGATCTCATCCGCGAACGGGGCGGCGGCGTACGGGCTGACCACGGCCACGACGGTCACTTCGGTGACGGCATCCCCGTCCGCGAAGCCGATGAACTGGCGCGCCCCGTCGAGCGATGCCCGCGAGCCGTCGGTGGCGACGATGACGTGCACGGTCAGGCGTCTTTCTCGAGCGTCGCCGACGGGTCGCCGCGCTCGACTCCCGGCGGTCGGAGCCGCTTCTTGCCGAACAGGCGCTCGCAGATGTAGAGGACGAGTCCGACGGCGAGAAGCCCGGCCACCCAGAACAGCGCCTCGGGGTCGTCGATCAGCGTGTACGTGAGCACCGCGAGATTGCCGATGATGCCGGCGATCAACAGGGGCGTGTTCGCCCGATACGTGTCCGGCCGCTCGTCCTTGCCGCGCAGCTTCAGGCACGACACGATCACGAGCGCGTAGATGAACAGCAGGAAGACGACGGTGATCGTCGCGAGGCGATCGACGATGTCGAGCTGGTCCTCCGGCGCGAGCCCGCCCTGGCCGCTGCGGATGATCGCACCGACCACGAGGAGCGCACCCACCACCGCGCCGCCGAACAGCAGGGCGACGTAGGGGCTGCGCCGGACCGGATGCACTTTGGCGAACACGGCCGGCACCACGTCCTCGCGGGCCATGCCGTACAGGATGCGGGCCTGGGCCACGACGGTGACGAGCGTGGTGTTGCTGATCGCGATCATCGCGATGATCCCGAAGACGACGAGCATGACGGATGCCGGGATGAAGAAGAGGTCTGCACGGATCACTTCGAGCAGGGTGTTCCCGGCGAGGGTCGAGATCGGAACGGCGAGGGCCGCGGCGATCGAGACCAGCACGTACACGATGCCGGCGGTCAGCATCCCGCCGATCAGGGCCCGCGGGAACGCGCGCGACGGGTCGATCGTCTCCTCGGCGACGTTCGCGGCGTTCTCGAATCCGGTCATCGCGAAGAACGCGAGCGAGACACCGGCGAGGACCGCGAGGATCGCCGAGCCGCCGCCCCCGCCGTCGACGTTGAACTGCAGGAGCACCGCCGGGTCGCCGACGCCCTCGAACAGCGCGATCGCGCCGATCATGATCACGATCACAAGGCCGGTCAGCTCGATGAAAGTCATCACGACGTTCGCGACGACCGATTCGGTGATGCCGATGAGGTTGATGAGGGTGATGACCGCCACGAACGCGAGGGCGATGGCGGTCGCCGCCCAGATCGCGTCCTCGGGCAGGCCGATCAGACCCGCGAAGTAGCGGACGAACCCGGACGCGAGCGAGCCGACGGCGGCCATGTTGGCCGAGAGCATGCAGATCGTCACGAAGAAGGTCAGCGCGGGGCTGCGGAAGGCCTTGTTCACGTACAGCGACGCGCCAGCGGCCTGCGGATACTTCGTGACGAGCTCGGCGTAGGCGAGGCCGGTGACCGCGGCGATCGCGACGCCCACCAGGAATGCCATCCAGAACGCCCCGCCCACCGCCGCCGCGACGAGGCCGACGAGGACGTAGATGCCGGAGCCGAGGACGTCGCCCACGACGTAGAAGTAGAGCTGCTTGACCGTGATCGACCGCTTGAGCGGACTCGGTGCGGACACGGATGCTTCGGCGGACGTAGCCATCCGCAGACCCTATCCCGCGGGTGGGGGGTCCCGGAGGATCTCTCCCCAGGTCGGGGTGAGGTCGAACGTCACATTCTCATCTCGAGCTGGACGGAAATATGCCGGGGGTTGTCGAAATGGCGGGAAGTCGTTCGCTGTGACGATGAAGGAGCCGGACAGGCCGGCTCGCCAATGCAGGAGGTATTCCATGTCCCAGTACGCGATCCTCATCTACGAAGACCCGGCTTTCTACGAGACCATGACGCCCGAGGGATGGGGCGCCGTCGTCGAAGCGCACGATGCGTTCACAAAGGGCGTCGTCGAGCACGGTGGGTCGATCACGGGTGGTGGGGCGCTCAAGCCCGTGTCGCAGGCACTCAAGATCACCGCCGGCGAGGTGTCGGACGGCCCGTTCGTGGAGTCCAAAGAGTCGTTCCTCGGCTACTACACCGTGGAGGCGCGCGACCTCGATCACGCGATCGAGCTCGCCGCGTTGGCCCCGGCGGCCGGCGGCGGTGTCGAGCTTCGCCCGATGCACGACCCGTCTGCGGGCCAGCTCTGAGCACTTTCGCTCGACACGCTGACCGCGTCCGCACTCGCGAAGGACGCGGTCAGCTCCGTCGACGCGATTCCGAGGTTCGTGTCGAATTGCCGCTTGCCTGTTCGCTGTCCCGATGAAACTGTTCCACTGAC
>JASBUD010000252.1 GCA_030148105.1 Microbacterium sp.
AGCGCGTCGCGCCGCGCGTCGAGCAGGAGCGCGTGCTCCCGGTGATCCAGGCGCTCACCGAGGCCGGTGCCCGCGTGAGCGTCGACACGATGAACGCGTCGACCGCACGCGCGGCGGTGGCTGCCGGCGCCCGCTACGTGAACGACGTGTCGGGCGGGCTCGCCGACCCGGACATGCTCTCCGCCGTGGCGGAGTCGGGCGCCGAGGCGATCATCGGCCACTGGCGCGGCCCGTCCGCCGACATGTATGCCCGCGCCGAGTACGACGACGTCGTGCGCGACGTGCTGGGCGAACTCACCGAGCGCGTCGCGGCCGCCGCCGAGGCCGGCATCCCGCCGGGACGACTCATCGTCGACCCGGGCATCGGCTTCGGCAAGAAGGGCGCCCAGAACTGGGAGGCGCTGCGGGCGCTGCCGCGCATCGTCGGGCTGGGTCACCGCGTACTCGTCGGAGCGAGCCGCAAGCGCTTCCTCGCCGAGGCCCTCGCCACGGACGGCACGACGGACGACCCGAACGTGACGACAGCCCGGCGCGACCTCGCCACGGCCGTCACCAGCGTGCTGTCCGCCCAGGCGGGGGCGTGGGGCGTTCGCGTCCACGACGTCGCCGCCACCCGGGACGCGCTCCGCATCGCCGACCTCTGGAAGGGGGAGGGACGATGGACCACGTCGACGAGATCGCGCTGACCGGCCTCCGGGTCTTCGGACACCACGGAGTCTTCGACCATGAGCGCCGCGACGGCCAGGAATTCATCGTCGACGCCCGGCTGTACGTCGACACCGCCGCGGCCGCCGCGAGCGACGACGTCGCCGACACGGTCCACTACGGAGAGGTGGCCGAGCGCATCGCCGCGATCGTCGCCGGTGAGCCGGTGAACCTCCTCGAGACCCTCGCGCAGCGCATCGCGGATGCCGTTCTCACATTCGCCGGCGTCCGAATGGTCGCGGTCACCGTCCACAAGCCGCAGGCGCCCATCCCGCTCACCTTCTCCGACGTGTCGGTCACGATCCGTCGCGGCACCCTGTTCACCCCCGCTCCCGAGGAGCCCGCATGAACCGACGACTCGCTCACGGATTCGATTCCGAGCACGAGAACGTTCCGCGCCCGCCGGTCCGAGCCGTCGTCGCGCTGGGGTCCAACCTCGGCGACCGTGTCGCGACCCTCGACGCCGCGCTCGCCGAACTGCAGCGGCTGCCCCTCGTGGACGACGTCCGCGCCTCGGCGCCGGTGGAGTCCGTCGCGGTCACGCCCGACGGACCAGACGCCGAGCGCCCCGCGTATCTGAACGCGGTCGCGCTCGTGCAGACCCGGCTCGCGCCGTCGGTGCTGCTGGCCTTCCTGCAGGCGATCGAGACCAGGCACGGCCGCGAGCGTCGCGAGCGGTGGGGCGACCGGACACTCGATCTCGATCTCATCGCGTACGGGGACGTGGTCAGCCGCGACGCCCACCTCACGCTGCCGCATCCGCGCGCCGCTGAGCGCGACTTCGTCCTCGTGCCGTGGCTGTCCCTCGATCCGGATGCCGAGATCCCCGGCGCCGGACGCGTGGAGGACCTGCTCGCCCAGCTTCGGAGCACCGCGTGAAGCGCACCGGCGCCGGTCTTCTCCTCGTCTCCGCCGCCCTCGGCGTCGCCGCGGGGTTCCTGCTCGATCAGGCCCTGACGGCGGGCGGTCGGGCGACCTTCACGCCCTCCGTCACCCTGCCGATCTTCCTCGTGCTCCTCGGCGCGGTCGTGATCGCACTTGCCCTGCCGATCCGCCGGGCGACCAAGGGCACACTCAAGGCCCCGGTGAACCCGTTCTGGGCGCTGCGGATCGCGATGCTCGCGAAAGCGTCGAGCATCGTCGGCGCCGTGGTGACGGGTCTCGCCGGCGGTCTCGCGATCTTCCTGCTGACCCGGCCCGTCCCGCCGTCGGTAGGCTCGATGGGCGCCGTCATCGCGACCGCGGTGTGCGGTGCGGCCCTCGTGGCGGCCGGCCTGTACGCGGAGCACCTCTGCACGATCCGGAAGGACGACGATGACGAACAGCCCGGACTCGATGCCTCCCCCGACCACCGTTGATCGCTCGCCGTCCGACCCGGCGGAGGGCCACGCGACCGCATCCGTCCTCGATCGCGACACGTACGACGCGGTCCGCGAACCCCGTGCGGCGGGGCGGCTGCCGCTCGGCGATGGCACCTGGCACCAGCTGGCCCGGCAGTACGTGTGGGTGCAGCTGATCTCCACCGGCGTCGCGGTGCTCGTCGTCGCCGCCGCGGCGATCGCCGCCAGCCTGCTGTGGCATCAGCTCTGGGTGTGGATCCCTGCCGGCGTGTTCCTGGTGATCCTGATCTGGACGATGGCGATCACCCCGCGGCAGGCCCGGGCGTACGGCTACCAGCTGCGCCGCGACGATCTCGTGTTCCGTCGCGGGATCCTGTGGCAGCGCGTCGTGGCCGTCCCCTACGGCCGCATGCAGCTCGTCGACATCACGCACGGACCGCTCGATCGAGGCTTCGGAATCGCGCAGCTCAAGCTCGTGACGGCGGCGGCCTCGACCGGCGTCGTCATCCCGGGGTTGACGCAAGCCGCCGCCGAACAGCTGCGCGACACGCTCGTGGACGTCGCCGAGTCGCGCCGGACGGGCCTGTGACCGAACCGGACGCGCCGCGCGCCGTGGCGGCACCGACCCTCACGGACGGGGAGTGGCACCGCCTGCATCCGCTCACCCCGCTCTTCCGGGGTGGGCTGTTCCTCGTCGTGGTCGCGGGCATCGTGATCGCGAACCTGCGCGACCGGCTCGTCTTCCTCTTCCTGCCGTGGTTCGACGACGACATCGATCGCGACATCCGCGAATTCGAGTCCGGTGGCGACCCCGTCGACTTCATCATCGCGAACAACCTCTACCTGGTCGCGGGCCTCGCCCTCCTCGGCATCCTCGCGGTGCTGATCGGGCTCTTCTACCTCTCGTGGCGCTTCCACACGTTCCGGATCACGGGCGACGACGTCGAAGTGCGCAGCGGCGTGCTGTTCCGCACCCATCGCCGCGCGCCGCTGGATCGGGTGCAGGGGGTCAATCTGACCCGGCCCATGCTCGCCCGGCTCGTCGGCATGGCCAAGCTCGAGGTCGTCGGCGCCGGACTGGACGCGAACGTGAAGCTCGAATACCTGTCGACGGGCAACGCCGAGGCCGTGCGCGCGGACATCCTGCGGCTCGCCTCCGGGAGCCGGCAGGCGCGGGCCGAACGGGTGGATCCTGGAATCGTCTCGCGGCGCGCGGCGGCGGCATCCGTGGTGAGCGCCGGGATCACCGGACTCATCGAGGGCGCGGAAGAGCCCGTGAGCGAGCCCGAGTCGGTCGTCCACATCCCCGTCGGCCGGCTCATCGCCTCGCGGCTGCTGAGCTCCTCCACGCTGTGGCTCGTCGCGATCACCGTGGCGATCGTCGTGGGATCGATCGCGGGGACGCCGTGGGTGCTGTTCACCCTCATTCCCGCGCTCCTCGGATTCGGGGCCTACTGGGTGCGGACGATCACACGATCGCTGCGGTATTCGATCGCCCCGACCCCCTCGGGGGTGCGCATCACGTTCGGCCTGTTCACCACGATCACCGAGATCCTGCCGCCCGGGCGCGTGCACGCGATCGAGGTGCAGCAGTCGCTGCTGTGGCGCCCGTTCGGCTGGTGGGCGATCACGGTGAACCGACTGTCCGGGCGGGGCCTGTCGGACGGGACCACCGACCAGTTCACGACGGTACTGCCGGTCGGCACGCGCTCCGACGTCGAGCGGGTGCTGCGGCTTCTGCTGCCCGACCTCCCCGAGGCGGAGTGGCCCCTCGTCTTCGAGCACGGACTGCTCGGTCCGCGCGAAGCCGACCCGTACACGAACACGCCGCGCCGCGCGCGACTGCTGCGGCTCCTTTCCTGGCGCCGCAACGGCTTCCAGCTGTCACCCGACGTTCTCCTGATGCGCCGTGGGGCGATCTGGCGCACGCTCGCGGTGTTCCCGCTCGCCCGCCTGCAGAGCATCGGGCTCGAGCAGGGCCCGCTCGACCGGGCGTTGCGCGTCGCGAGCGTGCGCGCCCACACGATCGCGGGGCGCGTCTCGGGACGGCTGGGGATCATCGATCGGGATGCCGCGCTCGAGCTGTTCGGGACCGCCGAAGCGGCGGTGATCCACGCGGCCGCGCGGGATCACACCCACCGGTGGGCGCAGGGAGAGGCATCGGACCCCGAGGGCGGCGCGGGGATGGACCCGAGGACGGATCCGCTGGAGGTGCCGCGGTGAGGCGGGACGGTCGGCTCGGGGTCGGCGTCATCGGCGCCGGTCGCGTGGGTCCCGTGATCGGCGCCGCGCTCGGGGGCGCCGGACACGCGATCGTCGGCATCACCCGCGGCGCGGATGAGGAGCGCGCGGAGGCCGTCCTCCCCGGCGTCCCGAGGTTCGATGCCCTGGAGGTCGTCCGCCGCAGTGAGCTCGTGGTGATCGCCGTGCCGCACGACGAGCTCCCCGGGCTCGTGTCCGGACTCGCCGAGTTGGGCGCGTGGCAGGCCGGGCAGCTGGTCCTGCACACCGATCCGGCGTACGGCACCGGTGTCCTGGGTCCGGCATCCGCCCGTGGCTCGATCCCGCTGGCCGTGCACCCCGCCGTCACCTTCACCGGCACGTCGATGGATCTGCGCCAGCTCCCCCACGCCTACGCCGCCGTGACCGCGCCTGCCGCGGTGCTGCCGATCGCCCAGGCGCTCGCGGTGGAGCTCGGCTGCGAACCGGTCGTCGTCGCCGAGGAGGCTCGGCCCGCATACGCCGAGGCGCTCGCCACCGCCACAGAGTTCTCGCGCTCGATCGTGCGGCAGTCCACCGATCTGCTCGCGGGCGCCGGCGTGCCCGAGCCCGGCCGCTACCTGTCGGCGCTCGTGCATTCGGCGGTCGATCAAGCGCTCTCAGATGCCGGGTCGGGGGCCCCGGGAGCCCTCGAGCCCTGACCGCACAGAGCGGCGCAGATAGACTTGGGCCCGACTTTCCGAGGAGCCCCGAGAACAGATGAGCGACACGCCCGCGCCCGCCGACGCCCCCGAGCCGACCGAAGAGGACATCTTCGAGCAGAAGGCGGTGCGGCTCGCCAAGCGGGAGCGACTCATCGCGGACCGCGAGGATGCCGCCGGCGGCGCGTACCCGGTCTCGCTCCCGATCACGGACACGATCCCGGCCCTGCGCGAGCGGTACGCCGACCTGGAGGCGGGCGAGGAGACCGGCGTGACCGCTGCGGTCGCGGGCCGCGTCGTGTTCAGCCGCAACACCGGCAAGCTGTGCTTCGCGACGCTCCAGTCGGGCGATGGCAGCCGCATTCAGGCCATGGTGTCGCTGGCCGCCGTCGGCGAGGAGTCCCTCGCGCAGTGGAAGGAGATCGTCGACCTCGGCGATCACGTGTACGTGTCCGGTGAGGTGATCTCGAGCCGCCGCGGCGAGCTGTCGATCATGGTCGCCGAATGGAAGGTCGCCGCCAAGGCGATCCTGCCGCTGCCGAACATGTACGGCGAGCTCTCGGAGGAGAGCCGGGTCCGCAGCCGGTACCTCGACCTGATCGTGCGCGATCAGGCTCGGCAGACCGTCCGCGCGCGGGCGAAGGTCAATGCCTCGCTGCGTCAGACGTTCGCCGACCGCGGGTACATCGAAGTCGAGACTCCCATGCTGCAGGTGCAGCACGGCGGCGCATCGGCCCGCCCGTTCATCACGCACTCCAATGCGTTCGACACCGACCTCTACCTGCGCATCGCACCCGAGCTCTTCCTCAAGCGGGCCGTCGTCGGGGGTCTCGAGCGCGTGTTCGAGATCAACCGCAACTTCCGCAACGAAGGCGCCGACTCCACGCACAGCCCCGAATTCGCGATGCTCGAGTCCTACGAGGCCTATTCGGACTACAACGGGATCGCCGACCTGACGCAGGACCTCGTCCAGAACGCGGCGCTCGCCGTGGCCGGATCCACGACCGTGACGTGGGCGGACGGCACAGAGTACGACCTCGGCGGCCGGTGGGACCGACTCTCGATGTACGACTCCCTCTCCGCCGCCGCGGGCGTCGAGGTCACGCCGCAGACCTCGCTCGAGGATCTCCGGTCGTTGGCAGCGTCCGCCGGTGTCGAAGAGCCGCCGCTCGCGACCCACGGCAAGCTCGTCGAAGAACTCTGGGAGCACTTCGTCAAGGGTGGGCTGGTCCGACCGACGTTCGTGATGGACTTCCCGGTCGACACGAGCCCCCTCGTCCGCGAGCATCGCTCGATCGCGGGCGTCGTCGAGAAGTGGGATCTGTACGTCCGCGGATTCGAGCTCGCAACCGGATACTCCGAGCTCGTGGACCCGGTGATCCAGCGTGAGCGGTTCACCGAGCAGGCCAAGCTCGCCGCCCGCGGCGACCTCGAGGCGATGCGCATCGACGAGGAGTTCCTGCGTGCGCTCGAACATGGGATGCCGCCCTCGGGCGGGCTCGGCATGGGGATCGATCGCCTGCTCATGGCCGTCACGGGGCTCGGCATCCGCGAGACGATCCTCTTCCCGCTGGTCAAGTGAGCACACGGCGCTGAACCGGCGTCCTCAGACCCGCCGGAACGCCCAGTCCGGCAGGTGCCCGGCGTGCACGAACGATCGCACGATCTCGGAGAGCCCGTGCTCGGGTTCGATCTCGCACGCGAGGACTGCGTACCGCTCGGCGTGGGTCGACCTGCCGAGCGCCCAAGCGAGCCATCCGCACGTCGCGAGCACTCCGGCGCGCGCATCGCGCGGAACCGCCGCCGCGATACGCCGCAAGAGAGTGAGCGCCGCGAGGAGTCGGTCGGGATCCGGCCGTTCGCCCTCTCCCCACATCTGCATCGCCAGGTGTGCGGGGTACTCCTCCCCGGCTTCCCAGCGCAGCTGAGCATCGAAGGCCTCATCCCCGGCGTTCATCCCCCGGCACCACTGCACGAGGGCGATGTCGCGCAGCGCCGGGCGCATGAGACACCAGGCCAGAGCCGCAGCATCGAATGGGGCGAGACTCTCAGCATCCCAGTCGAGCGCCTCCTCGAACAGCGTCGGCAAGTCATCCAGCACGCACGCCGCGGCGAGCGCCTGCGGATCGATCCGGGCATGGTCCTCTGCGAGGGGCTCGCCCTGGCCGCACAGCAGGCGCGTCGCGGCGTCCAGGGATGCCAACGCTCGCGCGGTGCGCTCCTTCTCGGCGAGGTCGACGCGCGGGAGCTCCGCACCGGAGGCCTGATCGCCGTCGGTGACGGTCAGGTCCTCGGCACCGCGGGGCTCGGCGGCCAGCTCGGCCAGCGGGCGCCCGCCCGCAGGGCACGCGGGATCGAAGTGCGAACCCCACCCGTCGGCGGCCACGCTCAACGCGTCGTTCATGCGCAGACCGCACGCGTCGGCGCGGTCCTCGAGCGCGTCGAACAGATCCGCGTGCGGCAGTCCCCGGCCGGCGAAGTACTCGTCCGTGTAGGCGATCGCGGCGACGGCGTCGGCTTCGGGCAGCCGGCACACCATGCCGATGAAGGTCGCCGCGACGCGGGCGATGTCTTCCGCATCGGCGTCGGAAGGCAGGTCGAAGCGCATCGCTCCGATGCTGCGCTTGCCGGAGAAGGGAACGAGGACGAGGCTCTGCGTCGGGAGGTAGCCGAGCATCTTCGGAATGAGGGACAGGAACTGCGCCGCGCTCGCGGCCTTGACGATCGTGGTCATGCGATGACCCTCGCCGATCCGCGGATCCCCGAACGGCCGCTCTCCGAAGCTGGGGAAAGGTCGGCCCCCGAGCCGGGTTGGGGAGAAGTGGATGGGCGTATCCTGGAGGGTATGGATGACTACTGGGTGGCCGTGTTCTGGTCGCTGCTGCCGACGGTCGTCGTGAGCGGACTGTTCTTCTTCATCCTCCGCAGCATCCTGCGTGCCGACCGGACCGAGCGGCGCGTGTACGCCCGCATCGAGGCGGAGGAACGCGCGAAGCGCGGTCTGCCCCCGGAGCCCGCGACTTCCGAGCGCTGAGTGTTCGCCCCGTAAGCTGAGAGGGTCCACGGGGAGGCCGAGTGATCACTGTCACGTTCGATGCGACGTGGTGGCTCATCCTCGTCTTCATCACCGACCTGGTCATCCGCGTCGCCGCGATCATCATCGTGCCGCGCAACCGCCGGCCGACGGCCGCGACCGCCTGGCTTCTGGCGATCTACTTCATCCCGTTCGTCGGTGTTCTGCTGTTCCTCCTGATCGGCAACCCGCGGCTGCCGCGGAAGCGGCGCCGCAAGCAGGAGCAGATCAACTCCTACATCCAGGAGACAAGCGAGCACCTCGATTTCGGCACCCTCCGGCCGAATGCGCCGGGGTGGTTCACGTCGCTCGTGACGCTCAACCGCAACCTGGGCGCGATGCCGCTCGCCGGCGACAACTCGGCCCACCTGATCTCGGAGTACCAGCAGAGTCTGGATGCGATGGCGGACGCCATCCGAGAGGCGGAGCGCTACATCCACGTGGAGTTCTACATCCTGCAGTCCGATGAGTCGACCGACAATCTCTTCCGGGCGATGGAGGAAGTCGCCGCGCGCGGGGTGACGGTCCGCGTGCTGCTGGACCATTGGGCGAACCGCGGCAAGCCGTTCTACAAGAAGACCCTCAAGCGCCTGGACGCCATGGGTGCCCAGTGGCATCTCATGCTCCCGGTCCAACCTCTCAAGGGGAGGTACCAGCGCCCCGACCTGCGCAATCACCGCAAGCTCCTCGTCGTGGACGGCCGGGTCGCGTTCACCGGCTCGCAGAACGTGACCGATTCGACGTACAACCTGAGCAAGAACATCAAGCGGGGCCTGCACTGGGTGGACCTCATGGCGCGGATCGAAGGACCCGTCGTGGCGTCCGTCAACGCGGTGTTCCTCTCGGACTGGTTCAGCGAGACGGACGAGGTGCTCACGGACGAGATCGACCTCTTCGACGTCAAGAGCGGACCGGGCGACCTCGACTGCCAGATCATCCCGTCCGGACCAGGCTTCGAGTTCCAGAACAATCTCAAGCTGTTCGCCGGGCTGCTCTACGCCGCCCAGCGCAAGATCATCATCGTCAGTCCGTACTTCGTTCCGGATGAGGCGCTGCTCCTGGCGATCACGACGGCCTGCCAGCGCGGCATCCACGTCGAGCTCTTCGTCTCCGAGGAGGGCGACCAGGCGATGGTTTATCACGCGCAGCGCAGTTACTACGAGGCCTTGCTGCGCGCCGGCGTGCAGATCTGGATGTACCGCAAGCCCTACATCCTGCACAGCAAGTCGATGACGATCGACGACGAGGTCGCCATCATCGGTTCCAGCAACATGGACATGCGCTCGTTCGGTCTCAACATGGAGATCTCGATGCTCGTGCGCGGCGAGGAGTTCGTGCGCGAGATGCGCGACGTGGAGGCGCAGTACCGTGCGCTCAGCCGACAGCTGACCCTCGAGGAATGGGAGAAGCAGCCGCTGCGCTCGACGGTGCTGGACAACCTCGCGCGGCTCACGAGCGCCCTGCAGTAATCAACATGAATGAAGCCGTCGAGGTTCCCATTCCGCTGGGCGTACGCCTTCTGTTCGGGCGAGCGGCGATGCAGGTGGTGGCGGACGAGATCGGAGTCGACGTCCTGCACATCAAGGGCAATGCCGTCGATCCGTCACTTCGGCCCGGCGGGACGTCGGGAAGCGATGTAGATGTGCTCGTGGATCCGGACCGTATCGCGACGCTTGATCGAGCGCTGCGCGCGCGCGGCTGGCGGCTTTACAGCACCTTCGTCAACGGCTCCCCATTCGGTCACGCGCAGACGTACATTCACGACGACTGGGGCTACCTCGACGTCCACCGATGGTTCCCCGGCATCCGTAACGCACCGAACATCGCCTTCGAGCGGATGTGGCGCGACAGCCGGGTGATCGACTTCGTCGGGGTCGGATGCCGCGTCCCGAGCCTCGCCGCGCAAGCTGTCCTCCTCGTTCTCAACGCCGCACGCGGCTCGGGAGACACCGCTGATGTGGCGCTGAGTTGGACCGACGCGTCGGACGAATTCCGTGCTGAGGTCGAGCGGCTGACAGGCGAGCTGGATGCTCGCGTTGCTTTCGCGGCCGGCGCGGGTGACCTCGATAGGCACCGGGGAGCTCCGGACTATCGCCTCTGGAAGGTGGTGTCGGAAGGGGGCACGCGGGCGGAGGAGTGGTGGGCGCGGGTGCGAAGCGCGCCGACGTTGCGCGAAGCGCTGGGGATCGCCGCGCGGGCGCCGCTGGTGAACATCGAGCATCTTTCCATCGAGCTCGGACGGGCCCCGACCCGTCGGGAGATCGTGACCGAGTTCTTCGCCCGCCCGGCACGCGGCGTCGGCGAAGGCTTCGCCTTGCTACGCGCGCGGTGGAGGCGCCGGTCGAAATGACTGACGCAGTGTTGCGGATCGCGCACGGGCTGGGTGTGCACGAGATGGCGGGGGTCGTGTTCATCGCACCCCTGCCGGATGGACCCATCACGGTCCTGCAGGGCGCGTCGGCGGAGATCTGGCGGCGCGCCTATGGGCGCTCGCGCGCGCATCTGATCGCCCACCTGGCCGAGGAATTCGGGGTCGACGCTGCCGTGATCGCGCCCGAGGTCAGTGCCTTCCTCGACGCGCTCGTCGCCAGGTCGCTGCTACGAGAAGAAGCCGAGCTCGATCCGTTTTCGGAGACATCGGGCGATTCGAGCGGCTCGACCTGAGATACTGAGTCGTCCTCAGGGGGAAGACGATGAGCCGAACAGCAGCGCGCGCGCAGCGCTGGCGCGACGTCATCGGCGATTGGGTGGGCGGCGCGTGGCGCTGGCTCTTGATGGCCGCCGGAGTCGTGGTGGCGGTCTACGTCCTGATGAGCGGAGACCAGGGCAATACCGTCGTCCTCGCCACGGCTCTGGCGGCGCTCGTGGTCGGCGTGGCGGTGACTCGGTCGACCCCGCTCGCCATTGCCCTCATGGCGGTGCCGGCACTCGTGGTGGTGGAGCGAGTCGGCGGCGGGGGGCTGCTCTCGGTATCGGACGCGGCGCTCGCAGCAGGATTCGGCACTGCGGTGCTGATGGGCAAGCGGCCCTACAGCGCACCCTTGAGGGCGCTCCTCCTGCTGAACCTGATCTATCAATTCGCGACGGTCTTCACCGTGATCGTTAACCCGTACCCGGCGAACACCATCGAGTGGTTCCACGCGTGGCTCCTCATCTCCGGATCTCTGATCATGGGCTGGGCACTCGGGCGGGGAGGATATGCGCGGCTCTCGCTTCTGCTCCTCGTGTCCGCCGCCTGCGTCGTCGCCGTCGGTACGGTTGTCACCGGCCTCGTGCAGTACGCGGGCGGTGACTTCGCGGGCGTGTACCCGGTCTGGCCGTTCGCCATGCACAAGAACGCAGCCGGCACGATCATGGCGTTCATGGCGCTCATCGCTTGGGTGCGTCCTGCATGGGCGCGGCTCCCGGTCGGCCCGATGCGTCTTGCTTTCTGGCTGCTGATCATTGCCATCGTGATGACCCAGTCACGGCAGGCGATCATCGGTCTCATCGTCGCGATGGTTGTCCTGGGTGCTCGCCGGGGGGCAGCAAGGCGATCGCGGTGGGTATTGCTGCTCGTCATCCCGGCCATCTGGCTCGTGATCGTCACAGTGATCGATCAGATCAATTCTCAGAACCAGTTCAATTCCTTTTTCCAGCGCGTCGACTGGTTCCGGGAGGTATACCTGATCTGGCGGGATTCCCCCCTGTTCGGCCAAGGTCTGCGCTTTTGGTATCTCGATCCATCATCCGGGTTCCAGCCCCCGCAAGCGGAGCTGGAGGTTCTGGCGTCCGCGGGGATTGTCGGGCTCATCGGCTTCACCGTGATGTGGCTCGGCATCGTCGTCGTGCTCTGGCGCGTCGACCCTCGCTTCGGATCGCTCGCCCTCGGCGTCGTGCTGACGAGGATCGTGCAGGCGCAGTTCGACCTGTTCTGGGTGGCAGGACAGACCTCGATCCCGTTCGTGATCGCGGGAATCTGCCTGGGTGCTCAGGCGCTGGCGGCGCAGGATGCTGCTCGTGACGGAGCAGCCGCGCGGGTGGGGGAGAAGGCGCGGTCGCGACTGCGGACCCTGACACGCCATGACTGAATCCACGCGTACGTCCCCTACCATAGATGTTTCGTCCTCGCTCTCTCGAGCGGACGGCGTCGTGAACAGTTGGCTGGGGGAGTCATGGAACTGAGCGGCTACCTGCGTGGGCTGCGCCGGCATTGGCTCGCCATCGTTCTGATGACCGCTGTGGGTGCAGCGGCGGGCTATGGCTGGACCCTTCTGCAGACCCCTGTCTATCAGGCCGAGGCCAGCGGCTATGTCGCCTCGCGACAGAGCGCGGATGTCGGGATCTCGACGGTCGGTGACAGCCTTGCCCGTTCGAAGGTCCAGTCCTACCTGGACATCGCGACGTGGCGGAACGTGGCGG
This sequence comes from Microbacterium sp., assembly GCA_030148105.1. GTDB lineage: Bacteria > Actinomycetota > Actinomycetes > Actinomycetales > Microbacteriaceae > Microbacterium > Microbacterium lacus. Next base: position 12,441 of record JASBUD010000252.1, read on the forward strand.
AGGGCGCGATCGCCGAACTCGGGCTGGACACCACCCCGGAACAGTTGGTCACCCAGGTCAGCGTCACGAACCCTACCGACACCACGATTCTGAAGATCTCGGCGACAGGTCCGACGCCGCTGGACGCGCGGAATCTGGCCGAGGCATGGATTCGCGCGATGGTCGTCGCCATCGACGGAATCGAAGGAACTGGTGCCCCAGGATCGGCGCCGGTGACGGTCATCCCCGGCGAGTCGGCATCGTTGCCATCCAGCCCGCTCTTTCCGAACGTCCAAACGGCGCTCATCGTCGGGGGTGTGCTCGGGCTTGGGTTCGGTATCGCGTTCGCGATGATCCGCACGGTGTCCGACCGGCGCATCCGCGTCGCCGACGACGTCGAGGCTCGCACCGGCATCCCTGTCGTCGGCACCATCCCGATTGCTACGGGCATGAGTGATGACAAGAGGCTGGCCGACACCGGGGGCGGCGGTAAGGGTGCCGGCTTTGCGGTCTCGGAGGCTCTCCGCGCCCTCCGCACGAATCTTCAATTCATGGATGTCGACCATCCGCCCCGCGTGATCGTGGTGACCAGCCCACTGCCGGGTGAGGGCAAGTCCACAATCTCCGCCAACCTCGCTTTGACCCTGGCAGCAAGCGGTGCTCCGGTCGTTCTCGTCGACGGGGACCTGCGCCGCTCGACGGTCGCCACGACGATGGGCCTTCCCGGGGGAGCCGGTCTCAGCGATGTCCTGGCGGGTCGCGCTTCGCTCCAGGACGTTCTGCAGCGAAGCACTCAGTCGCCGAGCCTGTATGTGCTCGCGGCAGGAAGTGTGCCGCCAAACCCCAGCGAAGTCTTGGGGTCCGATCGCATGAAGACGCTGCTCGCCGATCTCGCCAAGCACGCGACCGTGATAATCGACGCGCCTCCGCTGCTGCCGGTGACCGACGGAGCGGTTCTGACGCACCAGGCCGACGGTGCACTGCTCGTCGTAAGCGTGGGCAAGACCACGTACGACCTCGTGGACAAGGGACTGGACACTCTGGCGAAGGCGCGCGGTCGGGCCCTCGGCGTGGTGCTGAACCGCGCCCCGCTCCGTGGCGCCGACGCGACGCCGTACGCCTACGAGTACCGACGTGAATATGCCACGAAGACGAACGACGCCGATGTCCGTCGTGCGGGCGCCGTGGACGACGCGAACATCGTCGACATCTTCGCTGAGAAGGCTGCCCCGTCGTCTGGCGGATCGAAGTCGTCTGCCGGTTCGAACGCGACCGGGACGAACGGAACGCCGAGCCGTCGCCCGCGCCGATCGTCTTGAGCCGACGATCGCGCAGCTTTCTTCGATGTGAGTTCAGGCGCTCACGAGCGAACGCCAGAGGTGAACGTGCAGCTCGGCCGTCCGCTCCCAACTGTGGGTCGTCGCGTGAACTCGTGCGCGAGCACGCAGCGCGTCATCTGTCCAGGCGTCGTCGAGCGCAAACACGAGGCCTTCCGCCAAACCGGTGGGATCAGGCGAAACGAGGATGCCGGCGTCTGATGTGACCTCGTGCAAAGCAGAGGTGTCGGCCGAGACCACCAGGGTGCCCGCCGCCATGGCCTCCAAGACCGGAAGCCCGAACCCCTCGTAGTGGGACGGAACGACCACCGTTCGGGCTCCTGCGACGAGGGCGGGCATGAGGGCGTCCGGGACCCTTCCGAGAAGGTGCGTGCCGGGCATGCCGGCGAACAAGGCCGTACGGCGAGGGTGCTCCGGCCCGGCGAGCACGAGGAGCGTATCCGGATGCCGCGACCTCACTGTCGGCCACGCCGCGGCAAGGGACTCGAGGTTCTTGCGTTGCGATGCTCCGCCCGCGTGCAGCACGTACGGTCGGTCCAATCCCAACTTCAACGACGTCTCTGCATCCAGGGGAGTCGCGTCGAAGAAGCTCTTATCGACACCGTTGGGAATGACGACAGCGTTCTTCACGCCAAGAAGATCGGCCACATCGGAGGCGGTGAACTCGGATACGCAGATCACAGCATCTGCTCGACGCGCTTCCGCTGCCGCCGAGCGAACCGGCGCGGACTCGTCGGTGAAACGCCACGCGACGGTGTCGTGGATGGTGACGGTGTTCAGTCCCGGGCCCGGCGGGAGGACGAGATCGGTGCGGTGGACGAGCGCTCGGCGGTCCGGAAACAGAACTCGACCCACCGCCGCGCGGCTGAACCGATCCGCCTCTGCGAGCCACGCCATTGGGGCCCTGCGGCTCCCCGGCAACCGGGAACGGAGCGAGCGGAATGCGTGGTGGTTGAACATCAAGGGTGCGAGGAGATCCGGTACGCGTGTCGCGAGCTCGACGTCATATCGCTGCGCGCCCATCGGATTCGCCGAGGCCGTGGTCGCGAGTGTCACCGAGCGCATGCGGCTCCCTCCCCCCCATAGGCTAACTCCCGTGGTCATTCGATGCGCGCTGTGTGAGTGCGCGGGGACGGGACGCAGGTCATGGTGAGCGTCGCGCTGATTGCCAGTTCGTTTCTGCCCCGGCGAGGTGGCGTCGAGGAGCATGTGGCGAATGTGGCTGTCGCGCTGGCCGATCGAGGTCATCGGGTCTCCATCTGGGCGGTCGACCAAGGCGACGACACCCACTCCGATTTCCGGGGCATACCCGTGCGATTCCTCTCTGCGCCGCTCCCGTCCCGATCGCTGGGAGGGATCGGGCGATACGCCCGCCGCGCCGGATCCGCCGTTCATGCCTGGCGTCAAGCGTGCCGCGAAGACCGGCCCGACATACTCAACATCCAGTGCTTCGGCCCGAACGGCGTATACGCGACCGCACTCGCGCGCAGGACGGCGACGCCGCTCGTCTACAGCGCTCACGGTGAGACTTTCATGGACGCGGACCGCATCTTCGACAAGAGCCGGCTGCTTCAGTCTCGGCTGCGCGACGCGATCGGTTCGGCGTCTCGAGTGACCGCGTGTTCTGCGTACACCGCGCGCGATCTCCTGCGCTTCGGTGGCGACTCCCGCGACATCGCAGTCATACCGAACGGCATCGACCTCACCGAGCCTGTGGGCGCGGCCCCTCCCGGGCTACGTTCCGGGGAGTACGTCCTGGGCCTCGGCCGGCTTGTCGCGGTGAAGGGCTTCGACCGACTCATCGATGCGTTCGCCGACTTCTGCCGTGATGCATCAGCGGAGATGAAGTTGGTGATCGCCGGTGACGGCCCCGAACGCAATGCGTTGGAATCTCGTGCCCGGGAGCTCGGGATCGCCGAGCGGGTCGTGTTCACCGGGACTCTGGGACGGTCCGAGGTGGGAGGCGTGATGGCCCACGCATGGGCCCTCGTCGTCCCGAGCGAGGTCGAGGCCTTCGGAATCACCATTCTGGAAGGCTGGCGAGCGGGCATCCCCGTCATCGCCGGCGACCGGGGCGGTCCTCCGGAGTTCATCTCGCAGGGTCGTGACGGCCTCCTCGTCGATCCTTTGTCGGTCCCGCGCATCACTGACGCGCTCAGGCAGTTGTTGCGGGATCCGGAGCGCTCCGCGCGTATGGCAGCCGAAGGACGCAGAGCAGTACGCCGCTTCTCTTGGGAGCGGGCGGCGCGGTCGTACGAGGAGATCTACGAGGCGGTGCTGTCTGAGGCGCCGGCGTTGGCCCGACGGTCACGTCGATCTCGGCCGGCCGACGGCGACCATCGATGACGCCACCGCCAGGCGAGCGGCTCAGGGATCAGCATCCGCGCGCGGTCCGACCATCGAGGCAGGATCTTCGACGCGCTCCGAAAGGTCCGGAGGTACTCGACGAGTTCCCCGCGCCGCGCGAGAGCCCATAACGCCGGACGGAACTCCCGCCGGTACGTCTTGCCGTACGTGCTCAGTGGGCGCGGCGCCTGTTCGCCGCACAGCTCCCACGCGACGATGCGGGATGTGATGATCCGGCGCGCCTGCGATGGGTCCGGCCTGCGCGTGTCCTGGCCGGCATGCAGTCGATAGAAGAGAAGCGGTGCGTCGATGAGGTGCCACTCCGCCCGCGTTGCGATGAGGCAGAAGAGGACGTGGTCGTCGCCGGGCCGGGTGTCCGACGGTACGCACGGAATCTCGGAAAGGACCGAACGGCGCACGCAGGTCGATCCGATGACGCCGCGATTTCTCTCCAAGAGCAGCCCTAGGCTGTCGCCCTCGATCCGCAGATAATCGAAGTCCGTTGAGGGCACGCGTTCGGCCGAAGCACGCTCGAGATCGGCGGCCTCCGATCCGATGAGATCGACCCGGAGACTGTTGAGAGAAAGCGCCGCATGCGTCGGTTCGGCGAATACCCAGAATGTCGTGCGTACCGCCTCGCATTGAGGATGGGCCCAGAGGTAGGCCGCGGTCACCTGCATCTTCGTGCTGTGCCACAGGTCATCGTCGTCCACGAAACAGACCCACTCGGACGAGCAGATCCGGATACCGGCCGAGCGGGCATCCGCGGGACCTGCTTCAGGACCGACATGAACGACCTGTCGCGAAGGAAACCTCGTGCGGATGCTTTCGACTGTGGCGCTGGAGCCGTCCACCACGATCACGATCCGTTGAGGAGGGATGGTCTGTCTGTCGATGCTGGAGAGAGCCGACGCGAGCATCTCGATCCGCCGGCCCTGCGTGGGGATCACCACGTCGTATTCAAGGCCGATCACGATCTTGAGAGTCTCCGGGCGCGCGCGCCCGCTCCCGAAGCCGCTTGAC
>JASBUD010000264.1 GCA_030148105.1 Microbacterium sp.
GCGGCGCGCTTGGCGGGGTTGCCGGAGCGCGAGCCCTTCGCCTTCTGCTGCTTGCCGCGCTTGGCGGACGCGCCGGGACGCGAGCCGGGGATCGGGCCCATGCCCGGGATGTTCGGCGTGCCGCCGCGCGCCACGGTCTTCATCATCTTCGCGGCCTGCTCGAAGCGATTCACGAGCGCGTTGACGTCGGTGACCGTCATGCCGGAGCCGCGGGCGATACGCAGCCGCCGCGATCCGTTCAGGACCTTCGGGTTGCGCCGCTCGATCGGGGTCATCGAGCGGATGATCGCCTCGGTCCGGTCGAGCTCGCGCTCGTCGAAGTCCTCGAGCTGCTGCTTCATCTGGCCCATACCCGGGAGCATCCCGAGCATCTTCTTCATCGAGCCCATCTTCTTGAGCTGCTGCATCTGATCGAGGAAGTCCTCGAGGGTGAAGCTGTCGGTCGCGAGCTTCTCGGCCATCTTCATGGCCTCGGCCTCGTCGAAGGCCTGCTGCGCCTGCTCGATGAGGGTCAGGATGTCGCCGAGGTCGAGGATGCGCGAGGCCATCCGGTCGGGGTGGAACGGCTCGAGGTCGTCCAGCCCCTCACCCGTGGACGCGTAGATGACCGGGCGTCCGGTGACCGAGGCCACCGAGAGCGCCGCACCACCGCGGGCGTCGCCGTCGAGCTTGGACAGGACCACGCCGGTGAAGTCGACACCCTCCTGGAAGGCCTTGGCGGTGTTGACCGCGTCCTGACCGATCATCGCGTCGATGACGAACAGCACCTCATCCGGATCGGTCGCCCTGCGGATGTCCGCCGCCTGCTTCATGAGCTCGGCATCCACACCGAGGCGTCCCGCGGTGTCGATGATCACGACGTCGTGCTGGTGGCGCCGCGCCACCTCGACGCCGTCGCGGGCGACCTGGACGGGATCCCCGACGCCGTTGCCGGGCTGGGGCGCGTAGATCGCGGCGCCGGCTTGACCGGCGACGACCTGGAGCTGGTTCACGGCGTTCGGACGCTGCAGGTCGGCGGCGACCAGAAGAGGAGTGTGCCCCTCCTTCTCGAGCATCTTCGCGAGCTTTCCGGCGAACGTCGTCTTGCCGGAGCCCTGGAGACCCGCGAGCATGATGATCGTGGGCGGGTTCTTCGCGAACTGGAGACGCCGCTGCTGCCCGCCGAGGATCGCAATGAGCTCCTCGTTGACGATCTGCACAACCTGCTGGGCAGGATTGAGGGCCTTGTTGACTTCATCGCCGAGCGCGCGTTCGCGCACCTTGGCGGTGAACTCCTTGACCACGGGAAGAGCGACGTCGGCGTCCAGCAGTGCGCGGCGGATCTCGCGGACGGTGCCGTCGACGTCTGCGGGAGTGAGCTTTCCCTTCGTGCGCAGATTGCGGAAGGTCTCGGTGAGACGATCGGAGAGCGTGCCGAAGGTTGACATAGTGCTCTCGAGTTTACGCGAGGCCTCCGCGCGCGTCCGCCTGCGCGCGAGCTCAGCGCGGGTCGAGCTCCTGGAAGAGCGTCAGCTGCAGGCCGGCAGGGCCGCGCAGCCGGGCGTTGACCGATCGCCACGGGGTCTGTCGCGCCGGCGCTTCGACGACGGCGCCGACGGCTTCGAGCCGGTCCGTCATCGCCACCGTGTCGCCGACCTCGAGGGCGATCCGGATCGGGTCGCTTTCTCCCCCGTCGGTCTCGACGGCATCGATGAACGCGATCTGTGCGGGGTTGCTCAACTCGAGCGTGGCGCGGCCGGCGTCCAGGATCACCACGCGCGCCCCGCCTTCCGCCTCGTACGCCTCCGATTGCGGCATCCCGACCACGTCGCGGTAGAACGCGAGCGCCTCGTCGAAGTCCTCCGCCCGTGCGACGACGCGGAGCTGCCGCACCGGACCCTCCGGACCACCCGCCACGACGTCCGCGGCTCGGATCAGGAAGCCGTCGAGCGCCGTGCGCCCGGCGCCGTCGCGCGCCCACGCCTCCACGGCGGCGAGCACGGCGCCACCCCACGCTGCGCCACGGACCTCGGCGGCGAGGCGATCGGTCCCGGCGCGGACGAAGCGGTCAGACACGGCGGCTGCCAGGCGTGACCGACGCACCGCGGCTTCGCGCTGCAGTTCCTCGAGAAGCTGCATCGGACCCGCGTTCACGAGCGCGAGCGCGAGACTGTCCGGCGCGAACCCGTCCGCAAGGGGCAGAACCGCCGCGCGGACGTCGGCCCCGGCATCCACACCGTCGGATGAGAGCAGGCGGCGCTCGACATCCGCGATGCGTCCGTCCAGTCCCGACCAGAGGATGTCCGACTTCGACGAAAAGTAGTTGAAGAAGCTGGAACGGCTGACGCCCGCGCGCGTCGCGATGTCGGCGATCGTCGTCGCGGGGAAGCCGCGTTCGAGGAAGAGCTCGCACGCGGCCTCGGCGAGGACCTCGCGTGAGGAGGACTTCGGGCGGCCGGCGCGCTGATCGGTCATGCGGACAGCGTACGAGCAGCGCGTCGGCGGGTCGCGGTCATCGCCATACCGCGTATTGTTGCACTCGATCCAGAAAAACCACCCCGTCACTCATCGGAGGAGCATCATGCTCGACATCCTCGACGTCGGCACCGCGCCGACGTATGTGCCGTACCTCGACGGGTGGGCGCTGCAGCGGCGCATCCACGCCGACGTGGTCGAGCATGCGCGCCCCGACACCCTGCTGCTCCTCGAGCATGAGGCGGTCTACACCGCCGGCAAGCGCACGGAGGCGCACGAGCGACCCGTCGACGGGACGCCGGTGATCGACGTCGACCGGGGCGGGAAGATCACCTGGCACGGACCGGGGCAGCTCGTGGGCTATCCGATCGTCCGGCTCGCCGAGCCGATCGACGTCGTCGCGCACGTCCGGCGCCTGGAGCGTCTGCTGATCGACGTGCTGCAGCAGCACGGCGTCGACGGGTACCAGGTCGCCGGCCGCAGCGGAGTCTGGGTGCGCCGTCCACTGTCCGAGGACAAGGTCGCCGCGATCGGCGTCCGCGTCGAGAAGGGCGTCACGATGCACGGCTTCGCGATCAACTGCGACAATTCCCTCGCGGGCTTCCGAGGGATCATCCCGTGCGGGATCACGGATGCCGGTGTGACCACCGTCAGCGAGGTGATCGGTGCCGACACGTCGCCGACGGATCTGATCGGGACCGTCTCCGCCGTCTTCCGCGCGGAATTCGCCCGAGAGGCGGTCCCCGCGTGAGCGCGTCGGCGCCCGACGGACGCAAGCTCCTGCGACTGGAGGTCCGCAACGCCCAGACGCCCATCGAGCGCAAGCCGGAGTGGATCAAGACCCGGGCGAAGATGGGCCCGGAGTATCAGGCGCTGCACTCACTCGTGAAGACGGAGGAGCTGCACACCGTCTGTCAGGAAGCGGGATGCCCGAACATCTACGAGTGCTGGGAGGACCGCGAGGCCACGTTCCTCATCGGCGGTTCGCAGTGCACCCGGCGGTGCGACTTCTGCCAGATCGACACCGGCAAGCCCGCGGACTACGACGTGGACGAGCCGCGCCGCGTCGCGGAGAGCGTCGTGCGGATGAACCTCCGCTACGCCACGGTCACGGGCGTCGCCCGCGACGATCTGCCCGACGGCGGCGCATGGCTGCATGCCGAAACCGTCCGCCGCATCCACGAGATGAACCCGAACACGGGCGTGGAGATCCTCGCGACGGACTTCAACGGCGATCCGGCGCTCCTGCGCGAGGTGTTCGAGAGCCGGCCCGAGGTCTTCGCCCACAACGTCGAGACCGTCCCGCGCATCTTCAAGCGCATCCGGCCGGCGTTCCGGTACGAGCGCTCGCTGGATGTCCTCACGCAGGCGCGCGCGTTCGGCCTCATCACGAAGTCGAACCTCATCCTGGGGATGGGTGAGGAGCCGGAGGAGGTCGTCCAGGCCCTGCAGGACCTTCACGATGCCGGAACCGACATCATCACGATCACGCAGTACCTGCGGCCCTCCCCTCGGCATCTGCCGGTGGACCGCTGGGTCAAGCCGGACGAGTTCGTGGCGTTCAAGGAGGAAGCTGAGCGCATCGGCTTCCTCGGGGTGCTCGCGGGGCCGCTCGTGCGCTCGTCGTACCGCGCAGGGCGCCTCTGGGCGCAGTCGATGGTCTCGAAGGGCCGCGAGATCCCGCCCCACCTGGCGCACATCGCCGCCGACGTCCACGTCGAGCGGGGATTCGCTCAGGCGGTCTGAGCGGCGCTGCGATCAGTCGGCGCTGGTCACCGACAGGACGTCTCCGTCCGAATCGAGGTTCACCAGCAGCACGTCGTCGGTCGCGTCGGGGTCCAGCGCGTACTCGAGGACCGCGAAGGGGTCTGCACCGCCGTGTTCGTCGGCGAGGATCGTCATGCTCATGAGCTGCAGCGAACGGATCACGTCCACCTGCACGTCGCCGGAGATGTCCACGAGGAGGTCCTCGAGCTCGTCGCCCAGCTGCTCCTGCTGCTGGAGGATGTACTCGATGACCTCGCTCGTGCGGTCGTCCAACTCGGAGACCATCGCATTGCGCGCCGTGCGATCGATCGCCTCGATCGACGAGATGAGCGCGGCCGCGACATCCAGAGCCGCCTCCGACACTTCGTCCTGGTCAGTGGCGGTGATATCGACCGTCACGCTCTGATCGCCGAGGTCGACGTTCTCGGACCAGAAGATCGACCCGTCCGGTCCGGACTCGAGCAGTCCGAAGAAGTCGTGTTCGATCGCCATGCCCCCATGAAACCAGGACCCGACGACGGGCGCCAT
>JASBUD010000295.1 GCA_030148105.1 Microbacterium sp.
GCGATCTCCCTGTCGATCGCGGACCTCGCGGATCGAATGGAGGTCTCACGATTCTCTGCGTCGAGGCACCTGTCGATACTCAGAGATGCCGACGTGGTAATCGGCGAACGAGACCGACAACGATTCGCGCACCGACTCAACGACGAAGCCCTCGCTCAATTGGATGACTGGCTCTTTCCCCTGCTTCTCAAGTCCGACAGCAGCATCTCGGCCGCGTAGTGCGAGCTCCAGATCTGTCGCCCACAGATGGATCTGTACTCCACTGACCGTGCTGTCGCTTCGGCACATGCTCCAGCTTGACCGTGAATCTCCGCGATCAAGCTGGAGTGTGGTCCCCATACCGCCGTGAGTGCTCGCTGCGCGACTACTTTGGTCTCTATCGAGAGCAATCGGAGCACATGAGAGCTGCGGCCGGAGCCCAGATCCGTGCCGGGATTGTGCCGGGGAATTCATGGAAACGACGGCAACCAACCAGCGTCAGTGAGCACTAGACCGCGGAATCTCGCGACCAGCGAGCACCAACTGAGACCAGAAAATCCCCGGCAGACAACTGAAAATCGTGAGGTCACGGGATCGATGCCCGTCGGAGCCACTGGGACCCTCGTGTGGCTTCTACGCACGGGGGTTTCTTCATGCCCTGCCGACGTGCCGCCGCTGCGGGTCGGCGCCGTCCGAAGCCTGGGACGATGGAACCCTCATGACTACCGCCACGACGCGCCCCACCGCCGGCGTCGGCGCCGTGATCGTCGCCCAGCTGCTGCTGCGAACGGCCTCCGCCGCCGGAGCACTCGCTCTCGGCGCGTACTTCGTCGATCTGGCGCGCGCCGGAGCACCCGTCGGAGCCTTGGTCCTCGGCATCCTGTCCGGCCTGAGCTTCCTCGCCGAGCTCGTCCTCGCCCCGATCGCCGGTTCGGCCAGCGATCGGCACGGAAGGCGTCTGTTCCTCATCGCCGCGCCGTTGCTGGCCGCAGCCGGCGTCCTGATCATCCCGGGCGCGTCCCTCATCACCGTCGCGCCCTCCCTGCTGCTGGTCGTGGTGATCGTCGGCACGTCCCGGCTCCTCGACGGCGCGAGCGGGGCCCTCGCCGCTCCGGCCACGCTCGGGCTGCTCGCCGACGCCAGCGACGAGGACCGCTCCCGCCGCGGGCGCGTGACGAGCTTCTACGAACTGTCCTCCTCGAGCGGGATCGCGCTCGGAGCCGTCGCCGGGCCCCTCCTCTACGGCACCCTCGGGCTTTGGACCTTCGCCGTCCTCGCGGGGGTCTATCTCGTCGCCGCGCTGCTCGTCATCGCGTTCGTGCGACCCGGCACGACGGCATCCGTCACTGCCCCGCGAACGAGTGTGCGCGAGCGCGTCCGGGTCATCCGGCAGCCCCGGCTGATCGCGTTCCTCCCCGCGTGGATCGCCGTGAACGCGATCCTCGGCACGTGGGTCACGTCGCAGATCACGTTCGTGCTCGCCGGCGACCGGACGGCACGGGGCCAGCTGCTGCCGGGCGCGTTCGCGGGCAATGAGGCGGGGCTGTCCGCCGTGCTCGGCATCTACGTGCTCGTCTTCAGCGTGTGCATCGTGGCGTGGTCGTTCTTCATCGGGCGCCTCCCGACGGTCCCCACCCTCTTCGTGACCGTCTTCGGCGCGATCCTCGCCTCGGTCGGTCTCATCCTGATCAACCGAGGTGTGCCGCTGGTCGTCGCAATACCCCTGATCCTCGCCGGCGTCTTCCTCGAGGCCGGATTCACACCGGCGGCGCTCATCCACCTCAGCGACATTTCCGCCGATTTCCGCGAGAACCGCGGTCTCATCATGGGCGTCTACTCGGTGGTCGTGGGAGCCGGGTACCTTCTGGGCAACGTCCTGGGCGGGGTCTTCGCCGAGTGGCTCCTCTTCGACGGGCTCGCGATCCTCACCCTCGTGCTGTCGGCGGTCGCGCTGATCTCGATTGCGATCATGTGGCGGATCGAGCGGCAGCGCGCAGCGCGCTGAGAGGCGTCCTCACAGCGCCACCGCGATCGCCGTGAACAGCGGGATGCCGACCGTCAGGTTCAGCGGGAACGTGACGCCGAGACTCGCCGCGAGCGGATACGCGAGGTTCGCGTCCGGCAGCGACATCCGCACGGCGGCGGGCGCGGCGATGTACGACGCGCTCGCGCACAGCACACCCAGGATCGCGGCCCCTCCGGTGTCGAGCCCCGCGGCGGAACCGACGAGGACCGCGGTGGAGCCGACCACGAGCGGGAACAGGATCGCGAAGGCGATCAGACCCACCGCCCCGGTGCGCAGCGCGCCGAATCTGCGGGCGGCATCGATACCGAGGGCGAGCAGGAAAAGCACGAGCGCGCCGCGGAACGGCTCGCCGAAGAACGGCTCGACGCTCGCGTAGCCGCTCTCGCCGATCACCGCGCCGATCGCGAGTCCGCCGACCAGGAGGAGGATCGACTTCCCGGTGAGGATCTCGTGGATCGTGGCGCCCCACCGCCCGCGCCGCGCGGTGTGCCGCCGGGCGAGGAGAAGACCGATCAGGATGCCGGGAACCTCGAGAACCGTGAGGACGGTCGCCGCGTACGGCGGCACCGCGATCTTCGCGGACTCCAGCGCGACGATCGCGGCGGTGAAGGTCACGAGCGAGGTGGACCCGTAGTGCGCGGCGACCGAGCCGCGGTCCACCGGGCCGAGCGGGGTGAGGACGCGCAGCGCGAGATAGGCGAGGACTGGGGTGACCAGACCGAATGCGATCGCGAGCGCGAGCGGGACCGCGAGGGTGGACGGATCGGTGCCCGCAAGCGCGACTCCGCCCTTCAGGCCGATCGCGAGGAGCAGGTAGATGGAAAGGGTCTGCGTGAACGCGTCGGGGACCTTCAGGTCGGAGCGGATCGCGACCGCCAGAACGCCCAGCACGAATGCGAGCACGGGCGCGCTCAGCAGGCTCGCCATCGTGATCGATGAATCCATCTCCACGCCTCCTTATAGGTGAAGCTTTCTTCACCTATCGGAGGATACATGAAGAATACTTCACCCATTAACCACCCGTGCGAGAGCGGGGGCGAGAATGGAGGCATGTCGGCGTGGACCTTCCTCACCCATCACGCGCACGTGCTCCTGCAGGTGTCCGCGAACCCCGACGCGAGCGTCCTCGAGATCGCCGAAGCCGCGGGGATCTCGACGCGCTCAGCGGTGAAGATCCTCGGCGACCTCGAGGCGGGCGGGTACCTGGAGCGACACCGTCGGGGTCGCCGCAACCACTACGTCGTGCACCCGGAGCGACACCTGCGCCATCCGTCCAATGCGGCGCACACCGTCGGCGAGCTCCTCGAGGCGCTCGGCGACCTGACCTGACCTGAGCCGGCCCGGCGGCGGTCAGCCGGATCGCACCATGCTGAAGACGGTCTGACGGAGCGTCGTCTGCCCGATCGGGACGAGCGCGACGTCGGTGTCTTCGGCACCCGTCGTCGCCGTGGACCGAGGCGAGGGATCGATCATCGGCACCGTCACGCGCACCCCGGTGTCGGCCCAGGTCGCCGCACGGCCCGCACGCTCGACCCGCGCCTCGGAGAGTCGCGCCTCCCGCAGCACGAGCGGTGATCGAGCGGCACCATCGGCGGGCACGATGTCGAGATCGCGCAGGTTGCTCCCGGGATACCGTCGCGTCGCCACGGCCCGATGGACGATCGGTGCGGCGAGCGTGAGCGGGCCGAGCCGGAGCGCGACCCGCCCATCCGCGGTGGGCACCACGTCGAGCGACTGCGCGAGTGTGAGCCTGACCGTGCTCGCATCACCCCAGCGCCCGGTCACCGCGATCGTCATCGCGCGCCGTTCGATCACGACCTCGTCGACACGGGCCGTCACCACGGACGCTTCGCGGCACCAGCCGGGCACGCGAAGCTCGAGGGTGAAGACCTCTCCCCCCGCGCTCACCTCGATGTCGACGTCCTCGCCGAACGGGTAGCTCGTCCGCTGTCGCAGTCTCACCTCGCCGTTCCGGCCGGACAGGGCGAGGGTCATCGGCCCGTAGAGCTGCACGAGCCAGCCCTCCGGCATCCGCACGACCGCGTGTCGCAGCGCGAGCGGCAACAACCGCCCCGCGTTGGGGGCGCAGCAGACGGCGGCGTCATCGTGCGTCGGCGAGTAGTCCCACCGCGTGCCCAGGGAACGGGTCGCCGCCGTCTGGTTCTCCGCGTGCAGGTAGCCCACCGCCGTGCCGTCCGCAAGGACACCGGCAGGAGCCGCGTTCAGCAGGATCGCCTCAGCACGATCGACCCAGCGCAGGTCCCCCGACACCGCCGCGGCGTGCAGGTAGGTGTCGGCGAGTTCGGTCAGCGCGCACTGCTCCTCCCCCGCTTCGGCCAGGTGGACGGGCGCTTGACCCGGCGCGCCGAGGGTCTCATCCGAGCGGATGCCGCCGCTGGAGCCCACCGCGACGGACAGCTTCGTCATCCCCCGGCCGAAGAGCTCTGTCCACGAGCCGTCCGGATCTCCCGTCATCACCGCGATCTGGAGCGGGACTCGGGCATGCTCGGCGACGTGCGCACCATGGCCGGTCATCGGGGCGTCCGACAGCAGCCGATCGCGCTGGAAGTCGGCGAACGGAGCGTCGATGTCGGCCAATGAGAAGGCGTCGTACAACGCGACCGCGGTCGCCGCGAAGGTGGGATCGGGTTCGCGCAGGTACGCGTCGTACAGGACGTCGATGAACATGAGGTCGTGTCCGGTGCGGCGGGTATCGCGAAAAGCGGTGCCGTCGGCGAGCGCCTGGTGAAGATGCGCGCACGTCCGCCGGATAGCGCGGTCGACCGCGTCGTGCACGGACTCGTCGTGCTCCGCATCCGCCCACGAGCGCAAGGCGCGCAGGAGGCAGGTCTGCGTCCACAGGTCGCCCGTGATGACGCCCCGGTCTGCGCGGTAAGCCTCTGCGAACATCCCGAGGTAGCCGTCACCCGACTGATGTCCGAGTATCCGCGCCACACGCGCGCGGGCGGTCTCGCGATCGTCGGCCGATCCGACCAGCGCGACATGACCGAGCCACGCGGCGAGCCAGTTGCCCTCGCTCTCGCCGTTCCACCACGCCACGCTCTCGGCATTGCGCGCAGGTGTGGCCGCGCCGAGTCGGCCGGAGGCGAACACGTCTCCCCCGACCTCGACGCAGAGGTCCGGCATCTGACCGACGTAGCCGGCGAGCGCGTTCCGCGCCGACACGGCCATCCAGCCGTCGACATGGACGGCGGACAGGGTCAGGGGCGGGCTCGGTGGGCGCACGCCTCCATCGTCGCAAGGATCCGACGCGTCGGACCACCCGCTCAGTCGGTCAGGAGCCCGGCGTACTCCGCGAGCGCGCGTCCATACAGCGGCACGTGCGGCGCGTGGTCCGTGAGGACGAGTCGGAGCGCTTCCGCGTGCCGACCCTGGTCGTGGCGGGTCAGGGCGAGGAAGGCCCGGGCGGCCGGCCCGAGATCGGGATCGTCCACGCGGGTCTGCAGCAGTTCCGCCGCCTCGTCGAACCGGCCGACGTTGCGCAGCGTGCTGCCGAGCTGGATCACGGCGAAGCCGTCGCGTCCGGCATCCAGGCCCGCGGCGATGGCCCGCTGGTACAGCGGAACGGCCTGCTGCTCCTCACCCAGCATGTCGTGCAAGGACGCGCGCTCGAACAGCGCCGCCGCATCGTCGGCGCCGCGCTCGGCGAGGAGCGGTTCGAGCGCGGCCCACATCGCGTCCGGTCGCTCGTCATCGGCATCCGCCCAGAAGGCCGCGATGCGCTCGTCCCACGTCGCTTCGTCCACACCTCCACGCTACGCGGCGCCCGCACCGACCGTGAGACGACAACTGCACGTCGAGACGGTGGGGAAACCCCATGGTCTCGACGTGCAGATGGCGTCTCAGCGAAAAAAGCAGGCGGGTCAGGCCTCGCGGGTGACGTCGACCTGGATCTCGGCGGCGAGCGCCTCGAGCGCCGCCTGGACGGCGTCGACGTCGACGGATGCCGGCACCCGGGCGCTGATGGAGGCCTCGAACAGCCTGCCGCCGGCCATCGCCGCGTCGTACGTCTCGGTGCTCATCCGCTCGATGCTCAGGCCCTGCGAGCTCAGCGCGGTGGAGACCTCCCGCACGATGCCGGGGCGGTCGTTGCCGAGCACCCGGAACGAGAACTCGCGGTCGGGTGTCGAGACACCCTCGCCGGCACCGGCGTGCGCGGTGACGGTGAGGAGCCCGTCCAGCGCCGAGAGCGCGGCACGCAGCTCCTCGACGCGGGTCTCGTCGACCGAGACCTGGACGATGCCCGCGAACGCGCCCGCGAGCTCGGCGAGCTGGCTGTTCTCCCAGTTGCCGCCGTGCGCGTCCACGACATCGGCGACGGCGGCGACCAGGCCGGCGCGATCGGGGCCGACGACGGTGAGGACGAGCGTTGTCATGGCCACAGCGTACCCACCGGCCGACTTCCCAGGCAGGCGCAAGATGCGGTCGTACGATGTGCGAGGGGCAGGCGAGCGACATCGCCTCGAAACGGTTGGGGCCGACCAGAGTGACTGATTCCACACGCAGCGGCGCGCGCAGGCGTCGCCCGTCCGCGCGGGTGCGGCGCCGTCGGCGCCTCACCGCCTTCATCTCCGCCCTCGTGCTCGTCGCCGCGCTCGTCGTCACGATCTCGGTGATCGCGCTGAAGCGCGGTGGGGCGGATGCCGCTCCCGCGCCGGCCGATGCGACGAGCGATCCGACGCCCGAGCCGACCCAGACCCCGCTCACGGCCGCGCAGCAGCTGCTGGATTCGACCGACGACCCGAACGCGTGCGCCGTGAGCTTCGCCGGCGACGGAGTCGCCGATGCGCCCATGCTCCAGACGCAGGGCGCCCTGTATTCCGGGCTTCCGATCCCCTCTCGCGACGGCATGGTGTTCGCCGGCTGGTACGCCGATCCCGCAGAGGCGGCCGCGTTCAGCATCCCGTCCCGCGTCAACGGCTCCGAGCTCGTCGCGTGCACCGACCAGCAGATCACGCTGTACGGGTCGTGGAAGACACCGGACGAGAACGTGGCGGAGAACGCACGGATCCCGATCATGATGTACCACCAGTTCACGACGCGGCCCGAGGGCGAGGACGGGTGGCTGCGCGGCAACTACGCGTACATCGGCGACTTCGACGCGCACATGAACCATGTCGCCACCGGCGGGTTCTACCTCCCGACGTGGGACGAGCTGAGCGCCTTCATCGACGGCCGGCTCTGGCTGCCCAATCACTCCGTCGTCATCACGGACGACGACGCCGACCAGACCTGGTTCGACCTCGCGGTGCCGGTGATCGACAAGTACAAGCTGCTGTCGACGTCGTTCATGATCACCGCCTACCGCCAGGACCCGGCGCCGAGCCCGTACGTGCTGCGTCGCTCGCACACCCACGACATGCACCAGGCGGGCGCGAACGGCCAGGGTCGCATCGTGAACTGGAGCATCCCCGAGATCGTCGCCGATATGCAGGCCTCCGCCGACGTGCTCGGCGTGAAAGAGGTCATGGCCTACCCGTTCGGGCACTACAACGAGACGGCGAAGGAAGCGTTGCGCGAAGCGGGCTTCGAGATGGCGCGCACGATCGAGCCGGGATACGTCACGATCGGCACCGACAAGCTCGCGCTCCCGGTGGTGCGCGTGAACTACGGCATGAACGTGAATGACATCATCAACCTGATCGGCTGATCGCCCCGTCAGAGTTCACCGGGAGACATCGCCTGCGCATCGAGCTCGTCGACGAAGCGGCGACCGGCGCTCACGGGAGCGCCCGCCTTCCGCGGCGCGTAGACCACGAGTGAGTGGAACACGAAGCGCACGATGAAGGCGACGACGAGCGTGATCGCCGTGGCGATCACGGCGGAGATGTGACCGGTGTTCACCATGAGGGCCACGATGGGGATGCGGATCAGCAGTTCCGCGTTGTTGAAGGTGAACGACTTCGCGAAGCGCGACCAGACGCCGGATGCCGCCCCCTTCATGTCGTGGAAGACGAAGCGCTCCTGCAGCAGGAAGTTGCCGATGATCGTGACCTCGGACGCGACGATCGCGGCGATGAGGTAGTTGACGCCGAAGTGGGTGAGCGCCCACACCAGGGCGACGTTCGCCAGGGCCCCGAGTCCGCCGATCACGGCGAACAGCGACATCTTCCCGAAGCGCAGTGCGGTCAGCTGGGTGAGGAAGTGCAGCCCCTGGCGCACGGAGGCCTTCGAATCCCCCGCGTGACGGTCCGCGAACTCGAACGGCACTTCGGCGACGCGCAGGTTCTTGCGGGCGAGGATCTCGAGCAGGATCTTGAAGCCCCGCGGACGCAGGGTCTCGGCATCCAGCGCCCGCCGGTCGATCAGGAAGAATCCGGTCATCGGATCGCTGACGTCCTTGAGCCGGATGGGGAACATCGCGCGGGTGAGCGCCGTCGAGGCCTTCGAGACCATGACACGGGTGCGTCCGGCCAGGCCCGCCGAGGTCCCGTCGCCGGCGTAGCGGGAGGCGATCACGACGTCGACGTCGCCCTGCAGGAATCTGGCGTAGAGCGCGGGGATCTCCTCGGGGGGATGCTGCAGATCGCCGTCCATCACGAGGCAGGCATCCGCCGCCGCGGCGGCGATGCCCTCCAGGACCGCACCGCCGAGACCGCCGGTGCGCCGCGCGCGGTGGATCAGGCGGACCGGGATCGTCGCCTCCGCCGCGACCGCGGCGATCACGTCGGGAGTGTCGTCCGTGCTGTCGTCGACGAAGACGATCTCCGCGTCCATGCCCGCCGTCTCGGTCGTGACACGCCGAACGAGCTCCGCGATGTTGGGAGCCTCGTTGTAGGTCGGGACGACGATCGAGAGGTGCATGCCGGTCTAATCGTGCCATGCGACCCCGTGCCGGGCATCCGGCCGTCATCCAGGCTGCATGCGGGAGGATGGAGGGATGACTTCTTCACCCTCCTCCCTGACGGTGTTCGGTGCCGACTGGTGCCGCGACTGCATCCGCACCAAGAGCCAGCTCGACGGCCTCGGCGTGGAGTACACCTACGTCGATCTGGTGGCCGAGCCCGCCGCCGCGGACGTCGCCCGCGAGATCTCCGGACGCACGCAGATCCCCGTGGTCGTGTACCCCGACTCGTCGCACCACGTCGAGCCGTCGAACGCCGACGTCGAGTCGAAGCTGCGCGAGCTGTCCCTGATCTGAGCGCGCCCCGCTCACTAGGCTGAGCGGGTGAGCGACGGCGTGCAGCAGAACACCCGGACGATCGAAGAGTCGGTCGTCACGGACTTCTCCGACCGCATGAGCTACGGCGGTTACCTCGAGCTGGACACCCTGCTCGCGGCGCAGCATCCGCTGAGCTCCCCGGAGCATCA
>JASBUD010000270.1 GCA_030148105.1 Microbacterium sp.
CCCGCCGGCGAGCGTGAAGCGCGAATTCCTCCAGGAGAGTCCGACGCCCTACACATGCCCGTGGAAGGGCGAGTGCCAGTACTACTCGGTCGTCTCGGGCGACGACGTGCTCGCGGACCGTGCCTGGGCGTACCCGACCCCGTACCCGACCGCGATCGAGCGAGTCGGACGCGACTTCTCGGGGTACGTGGCTTTCTGGAAGGAAGTCGAGGTCACGGCCTGAGCAAGGTCGTCCCATGATCGAGTTCTCGAACGTCACGAAGGAGTTCCCCGACGGCACGCGCGCGGTCGAGGACTTCGATCTGATCATCCCGTCGCGCAAAACGACGGTCTTCGTCGGATCCTCCGGCTGCGGCAAGACGACGCTGCTGCGCATGATCAACCGCATGGTCGAGCCGTCCGGCGGCGATATCTCGATCGACGGGGAGAGCATCCTGGCGAAGGATGCCGTCAAGCTGCGTCGCAGCATCGGTTACGTCATGCAGAACTCCGGGCTCATGCCCCACTTCACGGTGATCGACAACGTCGCCACCGTGCCGGTGCTGAGCGGCGTGCCCAAGAAGAAGGCCCGGGAGCAGGCGCTCGGTCTGCTCGACACGGTGGGCCTGGACCGCTCGCTGGCCGGCCGCTACCCGAGCCAGCTGTCCGGCGGTCAGCAGCAGCGCGTCGGCGTCGCCCGCGGACTCGCCTCCGACCCCAACATCCTCCTGATGGACGAGCCGTTCGGCGCGGTCGACCCGATCGTGCGCGCCGATCTGCAACAGGAGCTCATCCGACTGCAGAGAGAACTCGGCAAGACCGTCGTGTTCGTCACGCACGACATCGACGAGGCGTTCCTCCTGGGCGACCAGGTCGTGATCCTCCAGAAGGGCGCCCGCATCGCACAGGTCGGCTCGCCGAGCGAGATCATCGAGAATCCCGCCGACGACTTCGTCGCGAGCTTCATCGGCGTCGACCGCGGCGCGCGGGCACTCACGATCAAGCAGACCGACCGCGGCGCGGTGGTGGTCGACAGCGAGGGACGCACCCAGGGAGCGATCGTCGGAGACGCCCGATGAACTGGGTCGCGAACAACCTGGATCTGATCTGGGAGCTGACGCTGGTGCACCTGCGGCAGTCGATCATCTCGATCATCCTCGGGTTCGTGCTGTCCGTGCCGCTCGGGTGGCTCGCCTGGCGATACCGGGCCGCGCGAGGCGGCATCCTCACCGTCACGGGTCTGCTGTACACGATCCCCTCGCTCGCGCTGCTCATGATCATCCCCGTCATCGTCGGCCTGCCGGCCTTCAACGAGATCAACCTGATCCTCGCCCTCACGATCTACGCGATCGCGCTCATGACGCGGTCGGTTTCGGACGGACTCGGCTCGGTCGACCCCGCCGTGCGGCTGTCCGCGACGGCGATGGGGTACGGCGCGGGGCGGCGGTTCTGGGCGGTCGACTTCCCCCTCGCCGGGCCGGTGATCCTCGCGGGGCTCCGAGTCACCGCCGTCAGCACGATCGCCCTCGCGACCGTCGGCGCGCTCATCGGCGTGACGAACCTCGGCTACCTCTTCACGAACGGCTCGCAGCGGCGGATCATCGCCGAGGTGCTCGCCGGCATCGTCGCGGTGGTGCTCATCGCGCTCGTGATCGACCTGCTGCTCGTCCTGATCGGGCGCGCGCTCATGCCGTGGTCGAAGACGCCGTCCCGCGCCGCGCGCCGGCGTGCGCGCCGGGCGAACCTGCCGCTGGAGGTGAGGGTCGCGTGAACCTCATCGGCGATGCGATCGCGTGGATCTTCTCCGGTGACCCCGGGGCGGGCCTCGCACCGATCCCGGTGGCGCTCGCGCAGCACATCTGGTTCACGTTCCTGTCGATCCTGATCGCCGCGCTCATCGCCGTGCCGCTCGGCTGGCTGATCGGGCACACCGGGCGCGGCCGGGACATCGCCGTCGCGATCTCTGGTGCGGCTCGCGCCATTCCGTCCTTCGGCCTGCTGATCCTGCTCTTCCTGCTGCTCGGAGTGCTCCGCACGACGGAGGCTGCGATCATCACCTTCGTCCTCCTGGCGATCCCGTCGATCCTGGCCGGGGCCTACACCGGGTTCGAGGCGATCGACCGTCGAGTGCTCGACGCCGCCCGATCGATGGGGATGACGCCGTGGCAGGTGCTCTGGCGCGTCGAGGTCCCGCTCGGTCTGCCGCTGCTGGTGGCGGGCCTGCGGTCGGCGACACTGCAGGTCGTGGCGACGGTCACGATCGCCGCGTACATCAACCTGGGCGGGCTCGGGCAGTACATCCTGGCCGGCATCCCGCTGCGCCGTTTCGACATCGTCCTCGGCGGCGCGCTCCTCGTCGCGGCGCTCGCACTCGTCCTGGACGGCTTGTTCGCCCTCCTGCAGCGCGCATCCGTCCCCGCGGGCATCCGCGCCGCACAGACCCACCACTCCGCTCCCCGGCGATCGGCATCCGCACGCACCACGGCTGCCGCCGCATCCTGAAAGTCCTGCACCACCCACACACAGAGGAAAGAACCATGTTCACCATCAACAAGTCCAAGGTCGCCTTCACCGCGGCCATCCTGACCGGCGTCGCACTCGTGGCCTCGGGTTGCGCCTCCAGCGACCCGCTCGCGCCCGAGACCGAGGCTCCCGCAGCGAGCGGCGAGACGATCGTCATCGGCTCGCAGGCGTACTACTCGAATGAGATCATCGCCGAGATCTACGCACAGGCGCTCGAGAACGCCGGCTTCGACGTGTCGCGCGACGCGTTCAACTCGGGTCAGCGCGACGCGTACATCCCCGCCCTGGAGGCGGGGGAGATCACCCTGTTCCCCGAGTACTCCGGAAACCTCCTGCAGTTCTTCGACCCCGAGACGACGGCGCGCACCGCCGACGAGGTGTACGCGGCGCTGCCCGACGCGCTGCCCGAGGGCCTGAGCGTGCTGGACCAGTCCACCGCGACCGACCAGGACTCCTACACCGTGACGAAGGCGTTCGCCGATGAGAACTCGCTCGTCGAGATCGGCGACCTCGCGAACGTGACCACCCCGCTCACCCTCGGCGGCGCACCGGAGCTCGCCGAGCGCCCCTACGGACCCACCGGGCTCCTGGACACGTACGGTGTGACCGTCGCGTTCTCCCCGACCGCGGACACCACGGTCGAGGCGCTCCTGGCGAACACGATCCAGGT
>JASBUD010000277.1 GCA_030148105.1 Microbacterium sp.
ATCAGCGCGATCATCGGCGTCGGCCTGGCGATCTCGCTCATTCTCGTCTCGACCGCCTTCGCGTCGATCTCCTCCACGACCCCGCTGCTGGCGATCATGCTCGGGCTCGCGGTCGGCATCGACTACGCGCTGTTCATCGTCGCGCGACATCAGGATCAGGTCCGCGACGGCGTGGATCCCGAGGAGTCGGTCGCTCGCGCGACCGGCACGGCAGGCTCGGCCGTGGTCTTCGCCGGCGTGACCGTGCTCATCGCCCTCATCGGGCTCTCCTTCGCCGGCATCCCGTTCCTGACGACCATGGGGATCGCCGCCTCCGTCGCCGTGGCGATCGCGGTGCTCGTGGCCGTCTCGCTCACCCCGGCCCTCCTCGGGTTCTCGAAGGGCCGTGTCGTCGGGTGGAAGCGCCGGCCGCGGCGCGCCGCCCGCCGATCGGATGCCGCCCCCGACGCGACCGAGGGGACTCCGGCGCGCGTGCGCCGCGGCTTCGCCGACCGGTGGGTCACCGGCGTCACCCGTCATCCCGTCATCACGACGGTCGCGGTGGTGGCGGGCCTCGGCGCACTGGCGCTCCCGGCGACCACGCTCACCTTGGCCCTGCCGAACGCCGGCATGCAGCCGACCTCCAGCGAAGCCCGCCAGGCGTACGACCTGACGTCGGAGTACTTCGGCCCGGGCTTCAACGGCCCGCTCATCCTCACCGGCACGATCGTCACCTCGACCGATCCCCTCGGACTCATGCAGGACCTCGCCGAAGAGGTCGAGAGCATCCCCGGCGTCGAGGAGGTGGCCCTCGCGACCCCGAACGAGACCGCCGACACCGGAATCGTGCAGCTCATCCCGACGACCGCGCCGGATGACCCGGCGACGGCCGACCTCGTGCGCGAACTGCGCTCGCACCATGACGAGTGGGCCGAGCAGTACGGCGTCGACCTGAAGGTCACCGGCTTCACCGCCGTCGCGATCGACATCTCCGACCGACTCGGCGAAGCGCTCGTCCCGTTCGCGATCTTCGTCGTCGGGCTCTCGCTCATCCTTCTCATGGTCGTCTTCCGGTCGATCTGGGTGCCGATCAAGGCGGCAGTGGGCTATCTGCTCTCGGTGGCCGCCGCGTTCGGGGTGATCGCACTCGTCTTCGAGCAGGGCGTCGGTGCGGACCTGCTGCACGTGGCGAAGACCGGGCCGATCATCAGCTTCATGCCGATCATCCTGATGGGCGTGCTGTTCGGACTCGCGATGGACTACGAGGTGTTCCTCGTCTCCCGGATGCGCGAGGACTACGTGCACAAGGTGCGCGCGCTCGGCGGCCTGCACGACCGCGAGATCGCCGTCGGCGCGGTGCGCTCCGGCTTCACGGCGTCGGCGCGCGTCGTCACGGCTGCCGCGGTCATCATGTTCTCGGTGTTCGCCGCGTTCATCCCCGAAGGAGACACCGCGATCAAGCCGATCGCCCTGGGGCTCGCGGTCGGCATCGCGATCGACGCGTTCCTGGTCCGCATGACGCTCGTCCCGGCGGTCATGGCGCTCCTCGGCGACAAGGCGTGGTGGATGCCGCGCTGGCTCGACCGGATCCTCCCCCACTTCGACATCGAGGGCGAAGCGGTCGAGCGCGAGCTCGCGCTCACCGACTGGCCCGAGCCGAACTCGACCGCGGCGGTCGTCGCGGAGGGTGTGCGGGTGAGCGCCGGCCCGACGACGCTCGTCGAGGACGCCGCCGTGCGCGTCGAGCCGGGAGGTGCGCTCATCGTGACCTCCGAGGACCCGCGCAGCGCCCGGGCACTGCTGCTCGCGCTCGCCGGCCGCGCGCCCCTCGACGGCGCCGCCCGTGTGGGGGGCCATCTGCTTCCCGGACGTGAAGCGTGGGTCCGCGCGCACGTCGGAGTCGCGATGCTCGACGGGTCGACGCAGCCGCTGCGCGACCTGCGCCGCGCGCTCTCCGGGCGCCCGCGCATCGTGGTGGTCGAGGGTCTCGACGCCCTCACCCCGGGCTCCGCGCTCGAGGGCGCATCGGTCGCCCTGCGGGACGCGGCCGCGAACGCGCCGGGTCTGGTGGTCCTCGTGTCCACGACGAGACCGGATGCCGCGCGGGCGCTCCTGGTCGACGCGGGCTGGACCGAGATCGGGGAGGTCGACGTGACGGTTCCCGAAGCCGCACCGTCGGAACCCGAACCTGCCGGATCGACCGCGGACACGGATGATCCCGAGTCCCTCCTCTTCCCGCGGCGTGACGCCGCACCCACCGATGCTTCTGCAACCGAGGTGCACGCATGACCCTCCACATCGAGCGCGCGCGATCGCGGCGCCCCGTCACCTGGCTCACCCTCATCGGAGTGCTGCTTCTGCCGGTACTGATCGGCGGCATCCTCGTCGCGGCCCTCTACAACCCGGCCGAGCGCCTCGACAACATGAACGCGGCGATCGTGAACCAGGACGAGCCGGTCACGATCGACGATCAGCTCGTGCCGCTCGGCCGCCAGCTGACGGCCGGTCTCGTCGAGGGCTCGGACGAGATCGCCAGCAACCTGAACTGGACCCTCTCCAACCCCGATGATGCGGCCGCCGGCCTCGCGGACGGCACGTACCAGGCGGTCGTGACGATCCCGGAGAACTTCTCCGCGGCGGCGACGTCGACCGCCCCCGGCGGCACTCCCGAGCGGGCGACGATCGAGGTCACGACCCCGCCCGACTCGAAGGTCGTGGACGACGCGATCACCGCCCAGGTGACCTCGGCTGCGGCATCCATCCTCGGCCGCCAGCTCTCGGAGGTGTACCTGGAGAACGTCTTCCTCGGGTTCACGACGCTCGGCGACCAGCTCGGCACCGCTGCGGACGGCGCGCGCCAACTCGCCGACGGCGCATCGAGCGCCGCGGACGGCGCGGCCCAGCTGCCGGGCGGCATCACGCAGCTCGGCGACGGCGCTTCTCAGCTGGCCTCCGGCGCGGGGACGCTGGCAGGAGGCCTCGACCAGATCGCGAGCGGCATCGGCGGGGCGCAGTCCGGCGCGACCCAGCTCGCCGCCGGT
>JASBUD010000294.1 GCA_030148105.1 Microbacterium sp.
CACGAGAGTCTCGAAGATCATGTTGAGCGCCTCGGTGTCGCCGAAGCCTCCCGGGGTCGCATAGGGGCTGAGCGACAGAGTCTCGTTCTGCTTGGCGACAGTGAGCGTGCCGCCTGCCTGTGGCGTGCCCTGGCAATTCGCTGCATCGCTCGTGGGTGCGGGGTCGTCGCCCCCTCCGCCGGTACATCCGACCAGTCCTACGGCGATCGTTGCTGCGGCCGCGAGCGCAATTGATGAACGGAACTTCACGGTGCCTCCTTGGTGTGGGTGGAACTTCTCGTTCATGTACATGAACTGTAGTTCACATGTATCGCACGTTAGCATTTGCCGCCTGACTCTCGCAAGAGTTTCGTCCGGCGTCACGTGTGCGGCTCGGAAATGGTGCTCGCGACCAAGGTGACAACTGAGGAAAGCGAGCGGGCAGGAGTGTGGACACACGCCGGGGTTCTGCAACGCGGATGGCTCGCGCGACTCGGCACCCCTCGGTGAAGTTGCGATCAGTACGCCGAGATGACGTCCACTGACCGGGCGCTTCGGCATCCGATGATACGGACGCTGGATCCCACTGGGAGGAGTCCTTTCGACCAAGCAATGAGAGGTGGCTCTCCATCAACGACGATCTCCCCAGGACCGGTAGGAGCGCCGGTCGGTGCGACCACTTCACCCACTCGACCGGCAAGTCGGCAGCTCGGGCAACACGTCCCTGCCGTCACGCCTACTGTGCTGAGCGCGTCGATCGCGTCGCGCTCATCATCATCCAGCTCGAATCCCCACACGTCGAGGTTCTGCCTGATGCGGCGAGCGTTGTCGGTACGGGGAATTGCCACAACGCCGTGTTCGATGTGCCAGCGCAGCAGCACCTGCGCCGGAGTCACCTCGTGACGTTCCGCCGCCGAGGTC
This sequence comes from Microbacterium sp., assembly GCA_030148105.1. Classification (GTDB taxonomy): domain Bacteria; phylum Actinomycetota; class Actinomycetes; order Actinomycetales; family Microbacteriaceae; genus Microbacterium; species Microbacterium lacus. Next base: position 901 of record JASBUD010000294.1, read on the forward strand.
AGGACCGGGTCGGTGAGGTCGGTCAGGCGGAGTCCGCTGAAGCCCTCCAACCGGATACCCCGAACGCTCGACTCGATCAGCCGCGCGCGATCGAACAGTGCTGGCGCCCATCTCAGCTGGTTGACTGCGGGTGTCACCCCGGATGACGCGACAATCGAATCGATCTGGCCGGTGCTGTATTCGCTCACACCGATGGCCCTCGCACGACCGGCCTCCTGCAGCCGGACGAGACTGTCCCAGAGCCGCTCCGAGAGACCCGGCGGCGGCGGATCGTGAATCAACCAGAGATCCACGTAGTCGGTGCGCAGTGCAGTGAGGCTCGCATCGACGACGTCATCCACGCGCTCGAGGTCGCGCGAGAGGATCTTGGTGGTGATGAAGATCTCCTCCCTCGCCAGCCCGCTGTCTTCGACGGCCGCGCCGATCGCGGCCTCATTGCCGTACTGCCGAGCCGTGTCGATATGCCGGTAGCCGGCGTCCAAGGCAGCTCGAACTGACGAGTAGGTGTCCTTGAGCGACCACGTACCGAGTCCGATCATCGGCATCTGCACGTCCGGTGCAATCTCTACGGTGCGCACGATGGCCGTATTCACAGCGCGAATAGGTTGTCGCGCATCTCGACGGGAGCATCGCTGACAATGGACTCCTCCATCGCCAGGATCAGCCGCGTGACGGCGAGACCATCCAGTCCGTCGACGGAGGGCGCGACGCCCTGTGCCACGGACGAGAGGAAGTGCTTGATGCTCGAAGTGGCGAAGCCGACGGGCTCGCCGAAGACTTCCAAATAGGCGAAAGGATCTGGATGCGACGCCTTCTCCGCCCACTGCTCGACGACGCCGCTATGCGAACCGTCGATCAAGAAGGTCCCGCGAGAACCGACGAGCTGCACTTTCATGTCGAACACGCTCGGAGAGGACTCCGGGAGTATCCAGCAGTTCTCCAAGGTCGTCACCATTCCGGATTCCCACTCGAGAGTCGTGAGGTAGAAGTCAGGCGTCGCGATTCCTCGATCGGCGAGGACATTCTGGCGCGCCACGGTTCGCACGCGTCTGATGCAGTCACCCGCTCCTCCCGCGTAGGCCTGGCGTGCGCCGAAGAGCCACATCAGATTGTCGAGGCAGTGCGAGGCGAGAAACCAGGCCACCGTCGATCTCGCACCCCACGACAGCATCTGCGTGGGAACGAATATGGTGTCATTCGCCCGGTAGTAGCCGAGCTGGACTTCGCCGAGGTCGCCGCTGGTGATCGCCTTCTTGGCGAGCTGCATGAACGGACTCCAGCGCTGCGAGAAGTCCGTCATCAGTGAGACTCCGCTCTCGTCCGCGGCCCGGATCATCTGCTCGCACTCACTGACAGAGGTCGCGAGGGGCTTCTCGACCAGTACGTGCTTGCCGGCCTTCGCTGCGGCAATGGTCACATCGGCGTGAAGGTGATCCGGGAGCGCGATCGAGACGGCATCCAGTTCGCAGTCAGCCAACATCTGCGCATAGTCGGTGAAACCCCTGCACCCGAGCTCTGCGGCCAATTCCTGGGACCGTTCCACCTGGAGGTCGCATACCGCAACGAGCTCCGCTTTCGACGCCGATGCGTAGGTACGCGCGTGCAACTGGCCGTACACACCCAGCCCGATAACCCCGACCTTTACTCTGGTGCCGTCTGCCACAAGATCCGTCTCCCCTAGCGCTCAGCATCACGTCCTGATGCGGATGCCGCCACCGAGGCGCACACGTCGGACAGGAAGTAGATGTTTCATATACATGAACTTAAGTTCATACAGTTGCTACGGTATCGGAACGCCCATTCCCGCGGCAAGAGCTCGGGACGAGACGGACGACGGCATTTCCCACGAATGGTGCGCGTCGTCCGCCTGCATGAGCAATATGAAGCGGCTACGACCGCGATGAACAACGAGAGCTCGGAACGAGCCGCGGTGGCGCGAACGAGGGAGCAAACCCTCCGTCTCGTTCTTGCGCAGATCTTTCTCAGATGCCGAACTGCTTGCCGAATTCGTCGCTTGTTCACCAATTTGCCCAGGGCGCGGCGCCGGTGTTGCGAACTCGATGGCCGCAATCGCCCATGTCTATCGGATTTCACTCTGATCTGGGAAGGATCTGCGATAGCCGTAAACCTCGGCGAGTCTCCCTGAACGCCCCCGAACCTCCGCGTGAACCGCTCTGAGAAGGGCGCGAAGATACGTGAATCTGGCGGAGACGGAGGGATTTGAACCCTCGGTCCCCATAAGGGGACTCCACCTTAGCAGGGTGGTGCACTAGGCCGGACTATGCGACGTCTCCAGGCATCCAGCGGCCGAAGCAGCGTGATGCGCCCAGCAAGCATAACCGCTCGGGCGCTGCACTTTCGACCGCCGATGCCGCCCCGATCGTGCGAAACCTCGTGATAATGGCGGAATGCGCCCGACGATGATCGCAGTGTCCGTTCTCGCTCTGTCCGCACTCCTGCTCGCCGGGTGCACCGCAGCGGCGCCCGAGCCATCGGCAGACGCGTCCACCGAGGCCCCCGACACGCAGGTACCCGAAGACGACTTCACCCCCGTCCTCGCGCGCACGCTGAGCACGCCCCGACCGCTCCCCGCGACCGACGGTCTCGTCCACATCGCGTATGAGCTGTTCCTGAGCAACGTGACGACGCAGACGGCCACGATCGAGTCGATTGACGTCATCGACGGCGATGGCCAGTCGCTCCTCCGACTGGACGGTGACGCTGCGGTCCCGTGGATGCGCGTCATGGGTGCGACCGCCCCTGGCCGGGTCATCGGACCGGGGCAGGGCGCGCTGGTCTGGCTCGACGTGACCGTAGACGCCGGTACTGAACTCCCCGAGAGCCTGACGCACGACATCGCCTTCAGCTTCGAGCCGGGAGCGCCGCCGATCATCACGGATCAGATGACCGAGCGTGTCGCGAGCGTCGAGGTCGATCAGACCGAGCCGGTGGTGATCGGCCCGCCGCTGAAGGGAGCCGGCTGGCTCAACGGCAACAGCTGCTGCGCCGTGACACCCCACCGCGGCGCGGTCAATGCGATCAACGGCGCGTTCCACGCCCCCGAGCGCTACGCGATCGACTACGTCCGCCTCGACGAGAACGGGTCGTTCCTGAGCGGCCCCGTCGACGAGCTCGAGAGCTACCCCTACTTCGGTGCGGACATCATCGCGGTGGGGGACGGCCCGATCGTGTCGATGCGATTCGACCTGCCCGAGCAGACCCCGGGCGCGAACCCGACCGGGCTCACGCTCGATGAATACGGCGGCAACCACATCGTCCAGGACCTCGGTGACGGCGTCTACGCGTTCTACGCCCACCTCCAGCCCGGCAACCCGCTCGGTGTCGAGGTCGGTCAGCAGCTGAAGAAGGGCGAGACGATCGCGCTGCTCGGCAATACCGGCAACACCGATTCACCCCATCTGCACTTCCACCTCATGGACTCGCCCAGCCCGCTCGGCTCGAACGGCATCCCGTTCGTCTACGACTCGTTCGACCTCGAGGGCCAGATCACCGCGCAAGAACTCGATGAGAGGATCGCCGCCGGCGGGCCGTTCACCCTCGATGAGGCGGATGCCGCAGCCGAGAAGGACCTCTATCCCATCTGGCTCACGGTCACCTCGTACCCGGAGTGAACCCGGCCGCTACTGCTCCGCGACGGTGCAGGTGACCTGAGCCGCGGTCGTGCCCGCGATCTCGGACGGCAGCGCCACCCGCGTCTCGGACGGAGCGGCCGAATCCGACGGAGCAGCGGAATCCGAGGGAGCAGGCGACGCCGCAGGATCCGTCGCCTCCCCCGTGACCTCGACACCCGACCCCTGGCTCGCCTCGCCGGTGAGCTGGATCGGCTGATTCGCGGCGAGCGCGGCGAACAGCTGATCGGCGACGTCGCGCAGGGGAAGCACGTTGATGTAGTCCGACGTGTACTCGGTCGGGTACTGCACGAACACGATGTCCTCGAACGGCACGTCCTTGGCCGCCATCGCGATCTGCACCATGCGGGTGGGGTTCGCAAGCTCGGAGCTCAGCACGAGCTGGGGCGGGTCGCTGCGGGTGAGCCCGATCGCGGTGGTGGCGAAGGTGAACAGCACGCCGGGGTTGGACAGCACCGCGTCGGACTTCAGCTTGCGCACGAGCGAGGACATGAACTGCTGCTGGTTCGAGATGCGACCAAGGTCGGAGCCGTCGCCGATGCCGTGACGGATCCGGAGGAACTGCAACGCCTCCACTCCCTGGAGGGTGTGGGTGCCGGCCGTGAGCGAGAGCCCGGTGTGCGGGTCGTTGATGTCGCCGCTCACGCACACGTCCACCCCGCCGACCGCGTCGGACATGTCGATGACCCCGGTCCACCGGATCGCGCCGGCGAACTGGATCTGCTCTCCGGTGAGCTCCTCGATCGTCAGGACCGTGCAGGTGAGCCCGCCGTACTGGTACGAGGCGTTCAGCGGCTGCGAACTCATCGCCGAGTACGACCCGCCCTGCCCGTCGGGGCACGACGGGATCGGCACGAGCATGTCGCGCGGGAACGAGACGACGGTGATGTGCCGCGGCTCGTCGCTGATGTGCACGAGCATCGTGACGTCGTTGCGCTCACCCGGCGCATCGTCGGGGTCGGCGCATCGCGGGAAGAGCGCGACGTCCTGCCCTTCGCACGAGTCGGATCCGACGAGCAGCAGGTTCACCCCGCCCTCGATCTCGCCGATCGACGGCGGGAGCGCCTCTTCACCGCCGATGTCGACCGAGTTCTCACCGAGCGCGGAGAACGTGTCCCAGACCGCGTACGCCGCGACACCCGCTGCGCTCACGCCGAGCACCGCGACGACGACCCCGAGGATCGACAGCACGCGCAGAAGCGGATGCCGCTCCCGCCGCACCGCATGACGCGCCAGCGGCCCCGACTCGGGGTTGTGCTCCGCCACGGATCAGCCCGAGAGGTTCCCCGCCGAGCACGTGTTCTGCGCGGCGCTCTGACCCGGGATGTCGAGTTCGACCGGAGCCTCGGTCGCACCGGGCGTCGCCGCCGGATCGGGGGTCGCGGCATCCGCCGGCGGGTCGGCGGTGATGACGCCGCCGCCGACATTCGGGTCGCTCGTGAGCACGATCGGCTGGTTGGCCGCGAGCGCCGCCCACAGCTGGTCCGCCGCTTCGTAGTCGGGGACGACACGGTTCGAGTCCGCCGGGTCATCCGTCACGGGGTACTGCACGAACACGATCTCGTCGAACGGCACGCTCTTCACGGCGAGCGCGATCTGCACGAGTGTGAGGGGGTTCGTGAGGCTCTTGCTGGGCGTGGTGTTGTCGACCGCGGTGGTGGCGAGCTTCAGCAGCGTCGCCGGGTTCGTGAGCACCTCTTCGCTCACGAGCTTGCGCGCGAGGCGCGACATGTACTGCTGCTGGTTCGAGATGCGGGCGAGGTCCGAGCCGTTCTCCAGCCCGTGACGGGTACGGAGGAACTGCAGTGCCTCCATGCCCTGGACGGTGCGGTTGCCGGCCGGCCAGTCGATCCCCGTATAGAAGTCGCGGATGCCGCCGTTGCCGATGCAGACCTCGACACCACCGATCGCGTCGGTGATGTTGATCACGCCGCCGAAGTTGACCTTCGCCGCGAACGGGATGTTCAGGCCGCTGAGCTGCGACACCGTCTTGACGACGCAGTTCAGGCCGCCTTCCTCGAACACCGAGTTGATCTGCTGCTTGCTCGCGCCCCCGGTCTCGGAGCCGTCCTCGGCCGTGCACGAGGGAACCGGCGCCATCAGATCGCGCGGGAACGAGATCACGGTCACCCGGCGCGGTGCGTCGGAGATGTGCACGAGCAGGTTGACGTCGTTCAGCTCGCCCTCGGAATCCGCGCCGGTGCAGCGGTCTCCGAAGTAGGCGGCGAACTCGGGCAGGCACTCGTCGGTGCCGGCGACGAGCAGGTTCACGCCACCCTCGATCGCGCCGATGTCCGGCGGTACGGCCTCCTGGCCGTCGAGGTCGACGGAGGCTTCGGTGAAGCTCGTGGTGATGTCGTACGCGGCGTAGGCCGCGACTCCTGCGCCCGAGACGAGCCCGACGGCGACGACGATGCCGAGGACTTTGAGGAGGAACGCGAGCGGATGCGGCGACTTCAGCTCACCGTGGCGCGCGATGGTCCGGCGGCCACGCTTGGCGGGCTTGGTCGTCTGACTCACTCGGGTCCTCTCGGGATGCTCTGCGGGTGCGGGGCTCGAGAGCACACCCACGGCTCAGCGGAGGGTGTGGGATTCGAACCCACGGGACATTGCTGCCCACTGGTTTTCAAGACCAGGTCCATCGGCCGCTCGGACAACCCTCCCGACGGATGCCGAAGCACACGCCGAACAGTCGTCGAGTCTAACCGACAGCACTGTTCACCGATTGTTCCAGCAGCGCCTGGGGAGGTCCTGTGCGGCGCGCCCGCGCGGGCTCTCCCGCACACCGCGCGTAGACTACAGCGCGGTCAGCACCGCGGCCACGCCGCCGTCCTGGACGCTTCCGGTCACTTCGCCCGCGGCATCCCGGACCTCTTGCGGACCCTGCGCCATCGCGACCGCGCGGCCACCGCCCCGCCTCGCCCACTCGAACATGCCGATGTCGTTGCGTCCGTCGCCCATCACGAGGACCTGCGACCCGTCGATGCCGAGGAGCTCGCGCACCCGCTCGAGCGCGGTGCTCTTGTCGACGCCCTGCGGGGCGATGTCGAGCCACGCGGTCCAGCCGACCGCGTAGGAGACCTCGTTCAGCCCGATGCGTTCGACGAGCTCGACGAAGTCCGCTTCGCTGTCACCCGGCGAGACCACGACGACGCGGCAGACCGGCATCGCGCTCAGGTCGGCGAACGGCACGCGGGTCGCGTTCGCGAGATTCCAGTCGCCGAGGTGCTCGGTGTACAGGCGATGCCCGTCGGCGAGCTCGACCATGTACTTCGCGTCGGGGAGGTGTGCGCCCAGCAGCGCCAGCACCTCGGCGGGATCGAACGTCTCGATGTGGAAGCGCTCGTACTCGCCGTCGCCGTTCGCACGGAGGGTGACCGCGCCGTTGGAGCACACGACGAACTCGGGGCTGAGCCCGAGAGCGTGCAGGATCTCCTCCGTGCCCTCCCAGCTGCGCCCGGTCGCGAGCATGACCTCGGTGCCGGCCTTCTCGGCGGCGCGCACGGCGTCCACGACACCGGGGCTCATGGTCTCGTCCTCGAGGATCACCGTGCCGTCGATGTCGAGGACGACCAGGCGCCGCTCGGCCGAGCCGGCTGCCGTCACGCGGTGGGCTCCATGACCTCGAGGCCGCCGAGGTACGGCCGCAGCACCTCGGGCACGAGCACCGAGCCGTCGGCCCGCTGATGCGTCTCCAGGAGCGCGACGATCCAGCGCGTCGTCGCGAGCGTGCCGTTCAGCGTCGCGACGGGCTGGGTCTTGCCCGCGGCGCCGTCCTCGAGTGCCGGACGGTGACGGATGCCGAGCCGGCGCGCCTGGTACGTCGTGCAGTTCGACGTCGAGGTCAGCTCGCGGTACGCACCCTGCGTCGGCACCCATGCCTCGACGTCGTACTTGCGCGCGGCACTCGAACCCAGGTCGCCGGCGGCGACGTCGATCACCCGGTAGCTGAGGCCCAGGCTCTGCAGCATCTGCTCCTGCAGCTCGACGAGCCGCAGGTGCTCGGCCTCGGCATCCGCCACCGTCGTGTGGACGAACATCTCGAGCTTGGTGAACTGGTGCACGCGGATGATGCCACGGGTGTCCTTGCCGTAGGAGCCCGCCTCACGGCGGTAGCAGGTCGACCATCCGGCGTAGCGCTTCGGACCACTCGACAGGTCGAGGATCTCGTCCATGTGGTAGCCCGCGAGCGGCACTTCGCTCGTGCCGACGAGGTAGAGGTCGTCCTCGTCGAGGTGGTAGATCTCGTCGGCGTGCTCGCCGAGGAAGCCGGTCCCGCGCATGACCTCGGGACGCACGAGCGTCGGCGGGATGAGCGGGACGAACCCCGCTTGGAGCGCGCGGTCGAGGGCGAGCGTCATGAGCGCGAGCTCGAGGCGGGCACCGATGCCCTTGAGGAAGTAGAACCGGCTGCCCGAGACCTTCGTGCCGCGCTCCATGTCGATCGCGTCCAGCAGCTCGCCGAGCTCGAGGTGGTCTCGGGGTTCGAAGTCGAACGTCGGGAGATCACCGTGCGTGCGCAGCGTGACGAAGTTCTCCTCACCCCCGGCCGGCACTCCGTCGATCACGATGTTCTCGATCTTCGCGAGTGCCGCATCCGCCGCCTGCTCGGCCGCGTTGAGGGTCTGTTGGGCGGCCTTGACACCGTCGCTCAGCGCCTTGGCCTCCGCCACGAGCGCGGCTTTCTCCTCCTTCGGCGCCTGCGCGACGCGCTTGCCGTGCGCGTTCTGCGCGGCACGCAGCTCCTCGAAGGCGGTGAGCGCGGCCCGGCGGTCGCGATCGGCGGCGAGGGCCGCGTCGACGGATTCGCGCGAGTGGCCGCGAGCCTCCTGTGAGCGCACGACCAGCTCGGGATTCTCGCGGAGAAGCGTCAGATCGATCACCCGGCCAAGTCTATAGAGGGGCATCCGGCGCACGATCGGCGGCTCGGAGCCCTGGGCCCGTCGGGAGCCGCGGCCCTTGCCGACTATCGTGTGAGCATGACCGAGCCCGCCGCCCGCCACGCGGCGCTCGTGTACAACCCCGTGAAGGCCGACGGCAAGGCCCTCCGCGCCACCGTCGCGCGGCTCTCCGCCGCTGCGGGCTGGGGTGCGCCGCTGTTCTTCGAGACCACGATCCAGGATCTCGGCGCCGGAGTCACGCGGCAGGCCCTGGAGGCGGGCGCGGATGCCGTCCTCGTCGCGGGCGGCGACGGTACGGTGCGCGCGGTCGTCGAGGCGATGAGCGAGAGCGGCGTGCCCCTCACGATCGTCCCGAGCGGCACCGGCAACCTCCTCGCCCGCAACTTGCTGCTGCCGCTGACGGATGCCGCCGCCATGGTGCAGGCGACGTTCGACGGCGATCGCATCGGCGTCGACGTGGGGTTCGCGGCGATCCGGCGGCAGGACGGCACGAGCGAGGAGCGGGCGTTCGTCGTCATGGGCGGCATGGGGCTGGACGCCGCGATGATCGCGAACACGAGCGGGGACCTCAAGAAGCGCGTCGGCTGGATCGCGTACGTCGACGGCGCGGCGCGCTCGCTCGCGGGCGCGAAGCCCTTCCGCATCGCCTATCAGGTCGCGGGCAGGCGCCTGCACTCGGCGAAGGTGCAGTCGATCCTGATCGCGAACTGCGGATCGCTTCCGGCCGGCCTGGAACTCATCCCCTCGGCATCCGTGTCGGACGGCGAACTGGACATCGCGATCTTCCAGCCGAAGAACGCACTCGGCTGGATCCTGGTCTGGCGTCGCGTCGCGTGGGACAACAGCGTGCTGCGGCGGTTCCGCGCCGGCCGACAGGTGCTGGCCCTGCGTACGGAGGACAACTCGGTGCTGTACGCGCACGGCACCGGGCTGGATGTCGCGAGCGAGACCCCGCAGCCGGTGCAGCTGGACGGCGATGAGTTCGGCACGGCCGTGCGGCTGCGCGCGCGGGTCGTCCCCGGCGGACTGATCACCGTGGTGCCGAAGGGGCACGACACCTCGCGGCTCTGACCCCGATCAGGTTCCCGGGGTGGCCGCATCCGGTGCGACGACCTCCGCGACCGCGGTGAAGAGCGGATTGGCGATGTTGGCGATCAGCGGCGCACCGCTGACCGGGTCGTACGCCTCGTCCGCGTACGTCGCCGCGATCGCGATCGTGATGTCGTCCGCGGGCAGGTGGGCGGCGACACCGGCGAAGCCGTGATACTGCGGGTTCTGCAGCAGCCAGTCGCCGGACAGCACGATGCCGAACCCGTACGTGTAGAACTCGTTCTGCACGAAACACGTGTTCGGGCACGCCGGCAGCGCCGTCGTCTTTCCGCGCAGCGTCGGTGCGACCATCCGCTCGTACGACTCGTCGCTGATGAGCTCGCCGCGGCCGACGGCCCGGGCGATGGTGGCCATGTCCGTGATGTCGGTGTTCTGCACGAGTCCGGGGCCGAGCGACCACGACGGGTTCCAGTACGTGGAGTCCTCGATGAAGGGCCGGTCCGCAGGGATGCCGAGATACTCGCGCCGTTCGCTGTCGAACGCGTGCAGCACCGGTGTCAGGATCTCCGGCGTTCCGGGATCCGCCGTCTCGGTCATCCCGAGCGGATCCAGGATGCGCTCCTGGATCTCCGTCGCCAGCGGCCGCCCGGTGATCTCCTCCAGCGCGAGCGAGAGCAGCACGTAGTTCGTGTGGGCGTAGTCCCAATTGGTGCCCGGTTCGTAC